>JBDNCL010000149.1:0-7560 GCA_046719655.1 Fimbriimonadaceae bacterium | reverse complement strand
TCGAACTTCAGCTCTTCGAGCAGCTTCTTCACCGCCTCGATCAGGTTCCGAGACGAAATCCCCGGCTCGTCCGCCAACACGCTCGAGAGAACCAGGGTGAACACCCCGTGCGGATCGAGATCCTTCACCCCGCTGATGTCGATCGCCGGCTTGTCTTCCTGGCTCGCCAGGAAGAACGCGAACTCTCCGCGCGGGGTCGTCGCCTGACGGGGCTGGAGGCGGAACGTCTCCGCCTTGGCCAGCGGGGACAGCACCGCCGGTTCGACCGACTTCAGGTAGTGCTGGCGCGTCCGGTAGTCCAAGAACTTGACCTTTCCGTTGCGGGACATGCCGCCGCTGTAGCAGGAGTCGAACATGAATGTCGAGTGGATGCCCGCATTCGACAACATCCGCGCGACGTCTCCGAACAGATCGTCCACGACAAGGCTGCCGTCGGCCAACACGACCGCCTCCTCCTTGCCGTCCTCCTCCTTGCTGTCCACAACCGGAATCGACACGCCGTGCCCGGAGAAGAAGAACACGACCTGGTCTCCCGGCTTGGCCGACTGGATCAGCCACTTCATGTTGGCGACGAAATTGTCCTTGTTGGCCTCCTTGTCGGTCAACATCCGGGTGTTCGCCAGAGGGACCCCGAACCGGCTGGTGACGATCTCGCGCATCACCTTGGCGTCGTTGACCGCCCCGCGCAGGTCGTCGTCCAAAAACTGGCCGTCGTCGCCCCGTACCCGGTTCCCCTGTTCGTCCACCACATCCGGGTAGTCGTTGATCCCGACGAAGAGGGCATAGGTCGCCGACTGCACCGCCAAGGCGGCGGTTGCCAACACCGCAACCGCCATCGTTCGAAAGAGCTTGTTCATATGTTTCTCCAACCGACCGTTCGAGCGCCTATCCGACTCGGCCCCCGGTCACGTGTCGTCTCTTCGACGGACACCCTCGTTCGCCGTTACGGGCAATCCGAAAGTTCGGCATCGTCGTCCCCCAAGGACCTACCCGTTGATTTGGGCGAACCGGTTCTCGATCTGGAGTATCCAATTTCCGGCGCGCCCGGGATTCGGACGAGAGTCCGCCCCAAAAACGGGCCCAGACCCAACCAACTTTTGCTTCATTGAAGATTTTTTCGCCAGGAACGAGGGGCCGGAGATCAAAATGAGGGGTACATGCGAGGCTCGATCAAAGACGTCGCCAAGCGAGCCGGGGTCTCGATCAGCACGGTTAGCTACGCCCTCAACAACGGGCCCAAGCCGGTGGCGCCCGAACTCAAGCAGAAGATTCTCCGCATCGCGGACGAGCTCGGTTATCAGCCGAGCGCGGTCGCCCGTTCCCTGATCTCCGGACGGATCCACACCGTCGGCGTCGTCCACCCCTACGGTCGACACGACCTGATTCGGCGAGACTTCTTCCGCGAAGTTCTCAACGGAGTCCACAACGCGGCCAAAGATCACCAGCACGACATCCTCCTCTACACCCGCACCAACGTCGGTTCGCCGGCCGAAATCGCCCGTCTGCTCCTCGACCGACGCACCGACGGCATCGTGTTCGTCGGGTCCGAAGGGATGGAAGAGGTCCTCGAGATCATCCACCGGCGGCGCGCCGAGTATGTCGTCGTCTGCGGAAAGTCTCCCGACCCGGATCGGGCCGTGGTCTGCGACAACCGAGACGGCGTCGAGCAGGTCGTCCGCCACCTGGCCGAACTGGGCCACCGCAAGGTCGGACACGTCGCCGGACGAAAGGACATGGTCGACGCCGAGGTTCGCCTCGAGCATTTCCAGGCCGAGACCGCCGCCGCCGGCATCGAGCTGCGGCCGGAATGGATCCGAAGCGGCGACTTCGAGGCCGAACCGGGCGCCGCCGCCGCCCGCGAGATCTTGGCCGGGAAGGACCGGCCGACCGCCATCTTTGCCGCCAACGACGAGTCCGCCCTCGGCGTCCTCCACGCCGCCGCCGCGATGGGCCTGCGCGTTCCGCGAGACCTGAGCGTGGTCGGCTTCGACGATTTTCGGCTCGCGTCGCGGACGACGCCCAGACTCACGACCGTCCGCCAGCCCGCCGAATCGATGGCGACCGCCGCCATGGAGTACCTGGCCCGCCGCATCGAAGGTCTCGACGCCGAACCCTTGGGCCAGTGGCCGACCACCCTCGTCGTCCGCGAATCGACCGGACCCGCCCCGTCGAAGTAGGCCCGCCCGTCAGTCGACCGACACGTTGCGGAATCCGTCGGTCTGACCCCACGCCGGGGTGCGCCCGGAACGGGGGAGACGCCCCCGATGCTCGCTCGGGTCGTGGGCCGCGAATTCGAGGATCTTGCCCAACTCCACCGGGATGGCGTCTCCCGGGTGCCACGTCTCGTACTCCCGCCCGATGAAACCGGTGTCGAACTTTCCGGCCAGAAACTCGGGGTGGGAGAGAACCTCGATCAGGAACGCGACGTTCGTGTCGACGCCCAAGATGTGGAAGTCGTACAGAGCCGCCTTCAGCTTCGCGATCGCCTCCGCCCGGGTGGCCCCGAACGCGATCACCTTCGCCAGCATCGAATCGTAGTACCGCGGAACCTCGGTGCCGGCCCCGTAACCGGTGTCCACTCGCACTCCCGGCAGCTTCGGCTCCGCCCAGGCCAAGATCCGACCCGCCGAAGGCAGGAACCCCTTCTCCGGGTTTTCGGCGACCACCCGGGCCTCGATGGCGTGGCCCCGGAGCGCGTCTCGGTTCCCCTCCATCAGGGGCTTCGGCAGCTGGAGCTTCAGACCGCTCGCCACCCGGAGCTGCCACTGCACGAGGTCCACGCCCGTCACCATCTCCGTGACCGGGTGCTCGACCTGAAGCCTCGCATTGACCTCGAGGAAGTAGAACTCGCCCGAAGCCTCGTCCACGATGAATTCGACCGTGCCCGCGTTGCTGTATCCCGCCGCCTTCGCGAGCGCCACCGCCGCGTCCCGCATCGACTCCCAAAGACCCTTCATCGCCTTCGGACCGATCATCAGCGGCGAGCCCGACTCTTCCAGGATCTTCTGGTGCCGCCTCTGGATCGAACACTCCCTCTCGAACAGCGGCGCCACGTTGCCTTTGGAGTCGGCGATGATCTGAACCTCGACGTGCCGAGGCCGCTCCACCAGCTTCTCCACCATCATCGATCCGTCTCCGAACGCCTTCTCCGCCTCGCTTTGGGCCGTCCGCAGCTCGGCGTCGAACTGGGCCGGATCCGACACGACCCTCATGCCCCGGCCGCCGCCGCCCGCCGACGCCTTCAGCAGAACCGGGTACCCGATCTTCTCCGCCGCTTCCTTCAGATCTTGGGCCGAAGCCCCCGGCTCGAAGTAGCCCGGCACCACCGGCACCCCCGCGCCCACCGCGAGCCGCTTGGCATCGATCTTCGCCCCCAACGCCCGCATCGCCGCCGCGCTCGGTCCCACAAACGTCAAGCCGGCCGCCTCGACCGCTTCGACGAATTCCGGACGCTCCGACAAGAACCCGTAACCCGGGTGCACGGCGTCGCACCCGTGCCGGGCCGCCGCCTCCAGAATCTTCTCGACGTTCAGGTAGCTCGCCGCCGGCTCGGGAGGCCCGAGCGGCGCCGCCTCGTCCGCGAGCTGGGTGTGCATCGCATCCGCGTCCGCATCGCTGAAAACCGCCACCGTACGAATGCCCATCTCTCGGGCAGCCCGGATCACCCGAACCGCGATCTCGCCCCGGTTGACGACCATCAGCTTCTGGATCATGGAAAACGCCCCTCCCGAGTCGTCCCGACCGGCGGCCGGCGGGTCCTCGGCTCAGACCTAAACCCTACCCCGAAACCGGCCCGCCGTCCCGAACCCTCAACCTCCCGGAGAGCGCGACTCGACGAACGAAGCCCGTCGCTTCTCCAGGAACGCCCGCAGACCTTCTCGACCTTCGTCGCTGGCGCGCGCCGCCGCGATCCGCCGGGCGCACTGCTCCCGATCGAGCGGCTGATCCAGAACGAGCCTCTTGGCCCCGGCAACCGAGTTCGGACCGCCGGCCAAGATCGCGCCCAGCTTTCGTTCCACCGCCTCGTCCAGTTCGGCGAGCGGCACCACCTCGTGGACCAGCCCGATCCGAAGGGCGTGTTCCGCCCCGAAAACCTCCCCCGTGGCGAACAGAGCCCGGGCGTGGCCCGCCCCGATCTTCGGAACGACGACCGGAGAAAGGGTGCCCGGAACCAGGCCGAGTCTGACTTCGCTGAACGAAAAGCGGACGTCGTCGGCCGCCACCGCGATGTCCGAAGCCGCCGCCAACCCCAGACCGCCCCCGAAGGCCGCGCCCTGAATCCGGGCCACCACCGGGACGCGGCACTCCCGGACCGACTCGAACAGCATGCCCAGACGCCGGGCGTCGGCGAGGTTCTCCTCGTACGACGACTCCCCCATCCGCCGCATGTAGTCGAGGTCGCCCCCGGCGCAGAATGCGGACCCCTCCCCCGAAAGCACGACCGCCCGGACGTCTTCCCCGACCGAAGCGAACGTTTGCGTCAGGGCCGCGATCAACTCCTCGTTGAATGCATTCCGGACGTCGGGACGGTTCAGGCGCACGAACAGGACCGAGCCCTGGCGTTCGACGATCAACATGAACGGAGTATAGCGTCCGCCCGCCGTCGCTCGGTCCGCGTCAGACGGTCGCCTTCATCCGCTGCATCACGCTCTCGAGGAACACGGCGTTGGCCGGCGTCCGCTTGAGGAGCTTGATGAGCGAATCGGTCGCCTCCCAGGCATCCTTCTGGTTCGCCAGCAACCGGTGGAGCTGAACGACGCCCTCGAGCTCGTGGGCTCCGAAGAGCTTCTCCTCGTGCCGGGTCGAAGACCGCTTGACGTCGATCGCCGGCCAGATGCGGCGTTCGGCGAGGTCTCGGTCGAGAACGATCTCCATGTTTCCCGTTCCCTTGAACTCCTCGAAGATCGCCTCGTCCATCTTCGAACCCGTCTCTACGAGCGCGGTCGCGATGACGGTGAGCGAACCCCCCTCCTCGATGTTCCGGGCCGAACCGAAGAACCGCCGCGGCCGGTAGAGGGCCGCCGGATCCAGACCGCCCGAAAGCGTCCGTCCAGAAGGGTTGATCGTCAGGTTGCTCGCCCGAGAAAAACGGGTCAGCGAGTCGAGAAGGATGACCACGTCGCGGCCCGTCTCGACGAGACGCTTGGCCTGCTCCAGACAGAGTTCGGCCACCCGCATGTGGTTTTCCGAAGGCTCGTCGAAGGTCGAGCTGATGACTTGACCGCGAACCGAGCGCCGGAAGTCGGTGACCTCCTCCGGCCGCTCGTCCACCAACAGCACCATCAGGTAGCACTCGGGGTGGTTGGCCGTGACCGCGTTGGCGATCGTCTTCAGGATCGTTGTCTTGCCCGCCTTCGGCGGAGACACGATCAAACCGCGCTGACCCTTTCCGATCGGCGCGATCAGGTCGATGATCCTCCCCGGGATGTTCTCGGGGGTCGTCTCCATCCGGATGCGCTCCTCCGGGTGCAGCGGCGTCAGCTCGTCGAAGCTCCGCCTCTTCTGCATCTCCGGGGCCGCCGTGCCGAAGTTGTTGACGCTCTCGACCCGAAGCAGACCCTGGTACTTCTCGCCCTCCTTGGGCTGACGGGCCAGGCCGAAAACGTTGTCGCCCGCGCGCAGACCGAACCGCTTGATCTGGCTCTGCGACACGTACACGTCGCCCGGAGACGGGATGTAGTTCTCGCGGCGCAGGAACCCCCAACCGTCCGGCATGATCTCCAGAATGCCCCGCGCGTAGGTGACCTCCTTGTCCGCGTTCGCGCGGAGCAGGAGCTGCTCGATGACCTCGTGCCGGGTCAGATCGGTCGACAGCTTGGCCGCCTTGGCCGCCTTCATCAGGGCGGCCGGCGTCATCTGGTCGAAATGGTTGAAGTCGATCTCGGGAAGATTCTCGAGATCCGAAGCCTGATCGGTCTTGGGCAGGCCTTCGCGGTTGGAACGCTGGCGGCGGCGTCCGCCATCGGATTTCCGTGGTCTGAAAGAATGCGTCATGGATTGCTGACTGGCAGTGCGGGAAACGAGGTTGCCGAAAGAGGAAAGCGACCGGTCGCGCAGTGCCTAGGAGGAGATGGGATCAGACGAGAACCCCTATGTAGGGTAGATTTCGGAACCTTTCCGCCTGATCCAAGCCATATCCTACCACAAATTCGTTCGGAATCTCGAAACCGATGTATTCCACCGTCACATCGTTCTGAAGGGCCTGCTTCTTCTCGAGAAGCGCGACGACCTTCAGCGATGCGGGATGCCGGGTCATGAACAGCTCGCGCAGGTGCTTGAGCGTCAGCCCCGTATCGACGATATCCTCGACGATGAGGACGTGCTTCCCCATGATGTTGACGTCGAGGTCCTTGCGGATCTGCACCACGCCCGAACTCTGGGTCCCGTCGCCGTAGCTGCTCACCTGGCAGAAGTCCAGCGTCACGTTGGGGCCGAGAATCCGCGACAGATCGGCCATGAAGTACACGCAACCCTTCAGAACGCCGACGAGATGGATCGGCGTGTCCCCGTAGTCGCGACGAATCTCCTCGGCAAGTTCGGCGATGCGGGCGTTGAGTCGTTCGGCGGGGATGAGGGTGCGGAGTTCGGCCACGGGTGTCGGAAACGTTACCTTCTCCCCGACCCCGAGGCAACCCAGGACCTCCCGGAGTCGGAGCGGCCCGGCTCCGCCCCGACGCCGTCTCTCGGTCCCGAATCCGCCCCTGCCCGCGCCTTGGAACCGGACCGAAATGCCTCGTCCGCCTCGAGTCCCCCACCCGGAGGGCGGGCTCTTTCGGCTCCCCGAAAAGCCAAAAAAGCCTGGCCCGCATACACGAGCCAGGCCGGCGGGCCAAGCGAGGGCACCGAAACAACCAGTCTCAAGCCTTGCGGCGGCGTCGAACCAGCGCGAGCGCTCCCGCGCTCAGGGCGAGCAGGGTCGCCGGTTCGGGGACCACGTCGACTCCGTACAGCTCGCTGTCCGAAACCTGCAGGTCGGTCGAGACCAAGTTCCCGACGACCGTGATCTCCGAGAAGAACGGGGACAGGCCGCCGCCGGGAGCGACGTCCCAGCCGTAGAACCCGACCGCTTCCGTCCCGTCGAACGTGTAGCTGGCGATCGCGCCGCTGTAGCCGACTCCCACGTTGGCGCCCGCGACGTAGGCGGCAAAGCCCGGATCGATCACCACGGCCAGCGACGGACCGGACGTGGACAGAGCCGGGGCTTCGATCGTGACGCCGGTGACGTCCCAACCGCTGGAAACCGTCACCGTGCCCATCCACGTCACCGTGTTGCCGGCCGTGTTCGCAACGGGACCGAGGTACGGAGTGGTGAAGTTGAAGTTCACAAACGCCGGAGAAAGCGCCGTCAACCCCACCGAAGAGAGTGCAAGGACAAAAAACTTCTTCAAATCGGATCCTCCTCCATTGGGGGCACCAACTTTGCGACCCACTGCCCATCATCTTAACACTGGGGCGCCGGAATGGGAAGGGAGTGGATCGCCGGCTCGGACGCTCCTCCGCCGCGCCGCCGCCGATTCGAACCCGGCGAACGGCGAGCAGACTGATATTTCCCGTAAATTT
>JBDNCL010000148.1:0-7562 GCA_046719655.1 Fimbriimonadaceae bacterium | reverse complement strand
CCGCTCGGCGTCGGGAACGCCGTGAAAACCGTAGAACTCGATGCGCCGCACGAAGACCGTCACCATGACTCCTCATGGTAGGCCGTTCGGGTGGCCTCCGGCAACCCCGGTCATATCGGCGCCGGGGGTCTGAGGGGGAGCGCCGCCTGGTGCTATACTCACATTCAGAAAACCTGGTGAGCCGGAAAGGTGGCCCAGAGCCGCCTTTCTTTTTTCAGAGGTGCCGTAACGATGGACATCATGCAGCAGCTCAACCAAATCGCGACGGAGCGGGATATCCCGCTCGAAGACCTTCTGCGGGAAATCGAGGAGGCCTTGGCCGTCGCGTACAAGAAGTTTGTCGGGGCAACGGGCGACGTCAGCGTCCACATCGACCCCAAGAAGGGCTGGACTGCATTCATCGCCAAGGAAGTCGTGGGCGAGGTGTTCGAGCCCTCTTTCCAGATGAGCGTTGCGGAAGCCCGGCGACGCAAACCGGAAGCCGTCGTCGGGGACTTCATCGAGGTTGAAGTCGATCCGAACCGCTTTGGGCGCATCGCCGCCTCGACGTTCAAACAGGTGCTCAGCCAGAAGCTCCGCGAAGCGGAGGTCCGGCAGATCCAGGAGGTGTTCCACGAGAAGATCGGTGGGATCGTCTCCGGCCGTGTCGTGCGACGCGACGACCAGGCGGTCTACATCCAAGTCGACAAGGCGGAGGCCGAACTCCCTCGGCGCGAGCAGGTTCCGACCGAACCGTACCGTCCCAACGACCACATCCGCGTGTACGTGCTGAAGGTGGACGACAGCCGAAGACGCCTCAGCGTCATCGTCAGCCGAACCCACCCGAACCTCCTCCGGAAGCTTTTCGAACTCGAGGTTCCGGAGATCGCCCAGGGCGTCGTCGTCATCCGCAGCGTCGCCCGCGAGCCGGGACAGCGCAGCAAGATCGCCGTGTTCAGCACGGACGAGCGGGTCGACGCCGTCGGGGCGTGCGTGGGGCCCCGCGGCAGCCGGGTTCAGGCCATCGTCGACGAACTTTACGATGAAAAGATCGACATCGTGCCGTACAGCGACGATCCCGAGGCGTTCATCACGAGCGCACTCAGCCCCGCCAAGGTCAATTCGATCACGCTGAACCACGAAGAGCGGAGCGCGTACGTCATCGTGCCCGACAACCAGCTGTCGCTGGCCATCGGCAAGGGCGGTCAGAACGTCCGGCTCGCGCACCGCTTGACGGACTGGAAAATCGACATCCGCAGCGAAGCTCAGGCGGCGAGCGAGGGCAAGTCGAAGCCGTCGGCGAGCTGAGCCCTTTTCCTGGAGGGGAAGCGGGGCCGGATTCCGCCACGCGCGCGACCGCGTGGCAAGATAGTCATAATATCGATTATCGGAAGACTTTAGGCCCTTTCGGCGGTCGAACGGTGGACGCAGGGGCCCCGTTGCGACAGAGGGGGGCCCTCAGGCGCCGAGGCGAAGCGCGTATGACGAAACGCGGGCATCCAGGAGCCGGGCGGCCTGGTCGCACTGGTCGAGGAGTTCGGCGACCGGTCGGTCGGCCCGTTCCAGCGCCGCGCGCTTCTGAAGCATCCACGCCGCGGCCCCGGCTCCGAGAGCGGCGCCGAGCGCCAGCCAGGCCCAGGTTCCGCCCGAGGCGGGCGTTGCCTTCGGCGACGTCGTTTCGGTCTCTAGCTTGTGGCTCATAACGGGCTCTGGGTCGGCGGTCGCCGGGTTGCGGACGGAAACCGCGTCCGACTCCCACTCCAGTTATCGGCAGAGACTCCGCAAAAAGCATGCCGAAACCGGCGGCCGCGCGGCCGCCGGCACTTTCGCTTACGATTCCCGCCCGCCTTTTGTTCGAGCCGGTAGACTCGCGACGGTTATGCTCGACACGCTGACGCGCCGACTATCGGGGGTGTTCGCCGGACTACGGCGAAAGGGTCGCCTGACCGAAGCCGACGTCCAGGAGATGCTCCGGGAGGTCCGCGTCGCTCTTCTCGAAGCGGACGTGCAGATTCAGGTCGCCAAAGAGTTCATCGGGCGGGTGAAGGAGAAGGCGGTCGGCGAGGAGCTGTTCTCCAGTCTGAGCGCGGACCAGACCATCGTCAAAATCGTCCGCGACGAGCTGATCGAGCTCCTCGGGGGAGAGCCGGAACGGTTCCGCTGGAACTCTTACCCTCCGACCGTCATTCTGCTTTGCGGCCTTCAAGGTTCGGGAAAGACGACCACCTGCGCCAAGCTCGCGAAGCTGCTGCAGAAGGAGGGCAAAAAGCCGATGCTGGCGGCCTGCGACATCCAGCGGCCGGCCGCGATCAAACAGCTCGAGGTCCTCGGCGAGCAGATCGGGGTCCCCGTATTCGCCAAGACGGACGGCACTTCCCCTCCCCAGATCGCCCGCGAGGCGTTGGACCGGTGCCGTCACCTGATGAACGACGTTCTGATCGTGGACACGGCGGGCCGTCTCCAGATCGACGAAGCGTTGATGGACGAGCTCGAAGCGGTCTACAAGGCGGTTGGACCGACCGAAGTTCTGCTCGTGGTCGACTCCACGACGGGCCAAGAGGCGGTGAACGTGGCCCGGGCGTTCAAGGAGCGTGTGCCTCTGACCGGCGCCATCTTTACCAAGCTGGACGGCGATGCGCGCGGCGGTGCGGTCCTGAGCGTTCGGTCGGCCACCGGAGTGCCGGTGCGGTTTGTCGGTATCGGCGAGCAGGTCGACGCTCTCGAAACGTTCGTGCCCGACCGCATGGCGGGACGGATTCTCGGCATGGGCGACGTCCTCGGCATCATCGAACGCGCCGAGCAGGCGATCGACGTCGAGGACGCCAAGGGTCTGGAAGCCAAGTTCAAGAAGGGGCAGGGGCTCGACTTCAACGACATGCTCATGACGTTCAAGGCGGTGCGCAAGATGGGGCCGCTCCGCAACGTTCTCAAGATGGTCCCCGGTGTCGCGACCCAGGTGCCGGAAGAGATGCTGGACAAGGTCGACGACAAGAGCATGAACCGGGTCGAGGCCATCATCCTCAGCATGACGCCTCAGGAGCGCGCCAATCCGGATATAATCAATGGCTCGCGAAGGAGGCGCATTGCAAGCGGTTCGGGGACGACGGTCGAAGAAGTCAACGGCCTTCTCCGACAGTACTACGACATGCGCCGAAACATGAAGCAGCTTGGCAAACTCCAAAAACGGATGGGCAAGTTCGCCAAGAGGCGCTGACGCGAGCAAAGACCGGGAGAAACAGAACAGACGTGGTAAAGATCAGACTTCGACGCATCGGCTCCAAGGGACGACCCTTCTACCGGGTCGTCGTCGCCAAGAGCACGGCAGGCCGCAACGGTACCTTCATCGAAACGATCGGGACTTACGACCCCGTCGCCCAACCCAAGCTCGTTCAGATCGACGCCGAACGCGCGCTTCACTGGTTGCTCCAAGGCGCCCAACCCACCGAGACGACGGCCTACCTGCTCAACAAAGTCGGTGTGCTCGAAACCTTCCTGGCCATGAGACCGAATCAGCGCCGCAAGTACGGCTTCCTCGACAAGAGGACGGCCGTGACGTCGGTCGCCTCCGTCGTCGAAGCGCCCGCCGTCGAATCCAAGCCTGAACCGGTGGCCGAAGCGGTCGAACTCGAAGCCCCCGCCGAGAGCAAGGCCTGACCGGAACCGGCAACGGACGGTCCGAATCGTTCAGGATCAACCATATGAGCTATCGGCCATTTGTCGAATCTCTCATCGAGTCGGTCGTCGACCACCCCCAGGATGTCGAGTTGACCGAAGAGGCGGCGGGTGGAGTCCGGACCTTCTACATCCGAGTCCATCCCGACGACGTCGGGCGGATCATCGGTAAGGGAGGGCGGGTCGTCCAGGCCGTCCGCTGGGTCGTGACCGCCGTCGCGGCCAAGCAACGCGAAAAGGCGTTCGTCAAGATCGTCACCGAGTGAAGCCGTCTCCCGCCGTTCCCGGTCCGGAACAACGGGTCGCCGTCGGCCGAATCGTCGGGGCATTCGGCATCCGCGGCCAACTCAAGGTCGAGCCGCTCACCGAGTTTCTGGAGAGGTTCGACGCCGGGCGCCGCCTTCTTCTCGACGACCGCTGGGTCGAGGTTCGAGACGCGTTCGTTCAGAAGGACCGACTCATCGTCACTCTTTCGGGCGTCGATTCGCGCAACGACGCCGAAGCCCTCCAGTGGCGGATTCTGGAGGCCCTCGCGGACGAAGCGCCCGAGCTGGACGAGGACGAGTACCTTTCTACCGACCTCTTGGGTCTCGCCGTCGTCACCGAAGACGGGCGGCGCCTGGGGAACGTCAGCAACGTCCTCGCCTATCCGGCTCACGACATCCTCGAGGTCGGAACCTTGATGATCCCCGCCGTCCGGCAGTTCGTGTTGAGCGTCGATCTGGAACGAGGCGAGATCTTGGTCCGACTCATCCCCGGAATGGAGCCCGGCACCGAATCGACCGAGTGACGGTCGACTCGGCACCGGGACGGATCGGAACCTGGACCGCTCGAGAGCGAGGATTCAGTACCAGTGCTCTTCCACCGCCGACGCGAGCGCGCGCTCTTGGCGGGCGCTCATGTGCCGGCGGGCCTCTTCGAACGACATGGTGGGGTTCTCCCACTTGAGTCCTCGGGTGGCGAGCATCCGATCGAAGTGGCTGATGTTGGACGTCCAGCCGGCGAACAGCTCGCTTCCCGGACCCATGGCGATCACGGGAGTGTGGTCGGCCGTGTGGTTGCCGCTGGTGAAGGTGGCCTTGACGTGGTTGCCCACGATCAGGCCGAGGGCCGACGTCAGGCCGCCGAAGAAGGCGGACGGTCGGAAGGGCGAATTGTTGGCCGCCGCCTGGGCGACCGCTTCCGCTTCGGCGTTCGAAAACTCGAGATCGAGGATCTCCTTGGCCACGTCTTTGACTTTGGCCGCGTTCGCTTCCCGTCCGATCGCCCGGGTCACCGCATCGAAGCTGCCCTTCATGGCGGCGATCTTCTCGAGTCCGGACGCCGTGTCGCCATACTCGATTCCGGCTCCGTTGAGGGCGGGACCTCCGGTTCCGTGGTCGCCCGTCACGACAACCAGCGTCTCGCCGTCTTCCATCGCGAAGTCGATCGCCACCTTGACCGCTTCCTCGAACGCGAGCTGGTCGTACAACATCCCGGCGATGTCGTTGGCGTGCCCGGCGTGGTCGATCCGGGCGCCTTCAACCTGCAGGATGAAGCCTTTGGGTCCGGTCTTGAGGCGGTCGATCGCGATGCGGGTCATCTCGGCCAGGGTCGGCACGGAGGCGCGCAGCTCGGGGTTGTTGTCGCGGTCGATGGTGTACGGCACGTGGCTCGTGCTGAAGATGCCGAGCAGCTTTTGGCCGACGGCGGCGCGGGCGACGAGTTCGGACCGGTTCCGGGCCACCGTGTAACCCTTCCGCTCGAACTCGGCGTAAAGGTCGCGCCCGTCCCGGCGGGACTGCGGGTTGAAGAACCGGTCGCCCCCGCCGAGAAGCACGTCCACGCCGCGCTCGAGATGGGCCTCGGCGATGCCCGGCTCGTCGTCCCGGCGCATCATGTTCACGGAAAAACCGGACGGTGTGGCGTGGGTCATGGTGGCGGTCGTGACCAACCCGGTCCGCATACCGTCTTCCTGAAGCACGTCGTAAAGCGTTCTCAGCTTCGTTCCGTCGGGAAAGCAGTTCAGCTGGCCGTTCCACACGTGTCGGCCGCATCCCCAGGCGCTGCCGGCGGCGGCCGAGTCGGTCACGAGCGAACTGAGGGAGCGGGTCTCCTGGAGTCCGGTGACCGCGAACTCCTGCCGGGCCAGCCAAGTCATGACCGACTCCCGCCCGTCTCGGATGCGGACAAAGTCGTTCAGCATCGCGGGGATCGACACCGGCATCCCGTCGGAACAGCAGTAGATGATGTTCTTGGCGCGGGACGCGGGCTCCCGACCTTTGGCGAAGGACAGCGACGGCAGTCCCAAGAAGCCGGTGGCAGCGGCGGCTGCGCCCATGCCGAGAAGGTGACGTCGTGAAAGATCGGAGCGCATGCCCTGTTATAGACGATCGGTCGGCGGGCTGGGCGTCGCCTTCACGGTTTGTTAACGGCGCCCCGCTTCCGCTTCCCGGGCGAACGGACGGTCGCGGCTCCCGAACCCGTCGGGCCGTCAGCGTCGGCCGGCGATCGGGCAAAATAGCCTCATGCGCGTCATGATGCTCTCGTGGGAGTACCCCCCTCGCATCGTCGGGGGAATCAGTCCCCACGTCAAGGAGCTCTCCCAAGCCCTGACCAAGAAGAACATCGAGGTTCACGTCGTCACCAAGGCGACTCCGCAGGCGCCGGACGAGGAGGTGGAACCGAGCGGCGTGCACGTCCACCGGGTTCACCTCGAAGACACGCCAAACGACTTTGTCCACGAGATCCAGTTGCTGAACCGGGCGACGGAACGCCGGGTCCGACAGCTTCTCGAGGATTGGCGGCCTGGGGGCATGCCGACCATCTTCCACGCTCACGATTGGCTCTCCCTCGACGCGGCGCGTGAACTGAAGTACGAGTACATGCTGCCGATGGTGGCCACCATCCACGCGACCGAGGAAGGGCGCCGAGGCGTCATCCAACCCGGGATTTCGGAGTACATCCACGAGCAGGAGTACTGGCTCACGTACGAAGCCTGGCGCGTGATCGTGTGTTCGGAGTTTATGCGCGGCGCCGTCCAGCACTCGTTCAACTGCCCGTTCAACAAGATCGACGTGATCTACAACGGCATCGACGCGAGCAAGTTCGAGTTTGAGTGGGACCCGGAAGAGCAGGCGGCCTGGCGAAGCAAGTTCGCCCTTCCCGACGAGAAGATCGTGATCTATGTGGGCCGATTCGTGCGCGAAAAGGGCATCCACGTTCTCTTGAACGCGGCCAACGTCATCTTGACGCGCGAGCCGAAAACGAAGTTCGTCATCGTCGGCGGCGGACACCGCGACAAGTACGAGAAGTATGTCCACTGGGCCGGCCTCGGAGAGAAGGTCCTGTTCACCGGCTTCATGGCGAACCGGTCTCTGCACCAGCTGTACCGCGTCGCCGACGTCGCCGTCTTCCCCTCTCTCTACGAGCCGTTCGGCATCGTGGCGCTCGAGGGCATGGCGGCGGGAATTCCGGTCGTGGCCAGCGACGCCGGCGGTTTGCGGGAGGTCGTTCTCCACGACCAGACCGGCACGCTCAGCTACGCCAACAACGCCGAGTCCCTGGCCTGGGCCGTCCTGCACGTCCTCGAGAACCCCGAACGCTCGGCCAGGCTGCGCGACGCGGCCAAGGCGCGGCTCAAAGTCGATTTCGATTGGGACCGTCTGGCGGACAAGACGATCGACGTCTACGACCGGGTTTGGAACGAGTTCCTGCAGAGCTATTGGGCGGAAGGGACGCTCTGGCCCGTCTCGCCCGGAGCGGAAGAGCGAGCCGCCCGGCGACGGGTTCGGGAGAAGGCGGCCAGCGGTACGTCCGTCGTCCGCCCGATGCCCAAGGTCACGGCCCGAGAAATGCCGGCTTCGGTCGCCGAGCTGGAGAAGATCGACATGGATGTGGAGCCGGACGAGGACTAGACTCGACCGATCCCG
>JBDNCL010000147.1:0-7588 GCA_046719655.1 Fimbriimonadaceae bacterium | reverse complement strand
GGGGGGGGGGGGGGGTCGGGTCGCCGGGAGGGTGAGGGCGGCCCAAGGATATACTCGGTCGGATGGCCGTCATCACCCCGGAAGTCTACACTTCGATGGGCTTGAACGAAGGCGAATACGCCCGGATCGTCGAGCTCCTCCAGCGCGAACCGACCTACACCGAACTCGGGATGTTCGCCGTGATGTGGTCGGAGCACTGCGGCTACAAGTACTCGCGGCCCGTGCTCGCCCTGTTCAAGAAGTACCGGGAGGCGATGGAGGGCGCCGGGCTCGAGAACGCGGGCATCGTCGAGATCGGCGACGGGCTCGGGGTGACGATGAAGGTCGAGTCGCACAACCATCCCTCGGCGGTCGAGCCCTATCAGGGAGCGGCGACCGGCGTGGGCGGCATCATCCGCGACATCCTGACGATGGGCGCGCGTCCGATCGCGAGCCTCAACTCGTTGCGCTTCGGGCCGATTCAGGACGGGGAGGCCGATCCGGCCGTCGTGGAGCGGAACCGCTTCCTGTTCGAGCACGTGGTGGCGGGAATCGCCGGCTACGGCAACTGCGTTGGCGTTCCGACCGTGGCGGGCGAGGTTCAGTTCCACCCCCGCTACAGCGGCAACCCGTTGGTGAACGCGATGTGCGTCGGGATCCTGCCGATGGACGGGATCGCCACGGCGGCGGCGGCCGGTCCGGGCAACCCGGTGATCTATCTCGGCTCGGCGACGGGCAAGGACGGCATCCACGGGGCCACGTTCGCCAGCGACGCCCTCGGGGAAGACAACCAGGACAAGAGGCCGAACGTCCAGATCGGCGATCCGTTTGCCGAAAAGCTGCTCATCGAGGCGACCCTCGAAGCCCTGAAGACCGGGGCCGTGGTCGCCATTCAGGACATGGGGGCGGCCGGTCTCACGTGCAGCACGGTCGAAATGGCGAGCAAGGGCAAGGTCGGCATGAAGATCGATCTGGACCGGGTTCCGATGCGCGAGAGCGACATGTCGGCGTACGAGCTGATGCTCAGCGAGAGCCAGGAAAGGATGCTCGCCGTGGCGGCGAAGGGCCGGGAGCAGGAGGTGCTCGACATCTTCCGCAAATGGGGGGTCCACGCCGTCGTGATCGGGGAGGTCACCGACGACGGCCGGACGACGGTCACCCGGCGGGGCAAGACCGAGGTGTGCCTCGACCCGACTCTGCTGACCGACCACTGTCCGACCTACACGACCCCCGAAGAGGTCCCCGACTACCACCGAAAGGCGCTCGCCTGGGACCCGAGCGGGTGGGCGCACCCCGACCCGAACGAAGCCCTGACTCGGCTCATGGCGAGTCCGAATCTGGCGAGCAAGCGCTGGGTGTTCCGACAGTACGACCAGCAGGTGCAGACCCAGACTGTGCTCCTGCCGGGCGAAGGGGACGCGGCCGTTCTGCACCCGAGAGGTACGGACAAGGGGCTCGCAGTCAAGATCGACGGAAATGGTCGGCAGGTGTATTTCGACCCGCGGGTCGGCGGTCAGCTGGCCGTGGTCGAAGCGGCGCGCAACGTGGCCTGCACGGGGGCGAGACCGGTGGCGATCACGGACGGCCTCAACTTCGGCAACCCGCAGCGGCCGCATGTGTACTGGCAGTTCCGACAGGCCGTGATCGGCATCGCGGAGGCGGCCGAGGCGATCGGTACGCCCGTCATCAGCGGCAACGTCAGCTTCTACAACGAGAGCGACCTCGGCGAGGTGCTCCCGACGCCCCTGATCGGGATGCTCGGGGTCCTCGAGAAGGCGGAGAAGCGGATCGGCTGCCGGCCGACCGTCGCCTCGGGCCTCGTGGTGCTGCTCCGCGTCCCGTTGGCGGAGATGCGGCAGTTCGGCCTCGGGGCGAGCGAGTACGCGGCCGAGGTTCTCGGGGTCGAGGACGGCGTTCCGGTCGCGCCAGACTTGGACGGCGAGCGGCGGCTGGCGGATCTGCTGGTCGCCCTCTCCGCCTCGGGCGACCTGGATTGGGCGCACGACGTCTCCGACGGGGGACTCGCGTTTGCGGCGGCCGAGGTCGCGGTCGCGGGCCACACCGGCGTCCATCTCGAACTGAGCGCGCCGGAACCGAACACGCCCGCCGCCGTAGCCGGGCTCCTTTTCGGAGAGGTGCCGGGCGTCGTGCTCGTCGGGGTCCGGGACGAGGCGGGGGCCGAGCGCGTTTTGGCCGAGGCGGCCCGACGCGGGATCGACGCGGTGCGCGGTGGGAACTTTGGGGGGCATTCGTCGTTGACCGTGAGCATGGGCGGAACCAGGTTGATCGAACAGAGCGTCGAAACTTGCAGGGACGCGATCGAGACCTCCATCCCGACGCTGATGCGACATTGAGGGCCGCCTTCCGAGGTTCGCCTCGGTCGGCTTTGGTTGGAGAAGGCAGGACAACATGATTCGGATGAACTGGGTTGTGGCGGCGTTCGCCGCTGTTTGGTCGGGTTCGGTCGTCGAGGCGTCGGCTGAGATCGGGATTCCCCGTACCGATGTCGCGGCCGCGGGCGTCGTGTCGGCGGTCGCGCAGGCGACGACTCCCGAGGAGCGGCAGATTCAGGAGGCGCTGCAGGCGGCCGTGGCCCAGTATCGGGCCGGAGAGATGGCGGCCGCGATCGAGGCGATCGAGGGGCTGCGCCAGCGGGCGCCTCAAAACGTCGACGTCAACTCCTGGCTCGGGTTCCTCTATCTTCGGGCGGACCGGTCGGCCGACGCGGTGGCCCCGCTGGAGTTCGCGTCGCAGCGCCGTCCCAACGACGTCGAGGTGCTCAACAACCTCGGGAGCGCGTACCTCAACACGAACCAGCACGACAAGGCGCTGGCCGCCTTCCTGAGGGTGACGGCCCTGAACCCCCGTCTCTTCGAGCCGTGGTACAACGTCGGGACGATCCAGCTGCGGAAGGGCAGCTTCGCCCCGGCGGTGGAAGCCTTCCAGAGGGCGCTGGCTCTGCGTGCCGACGACGCGTTCACCCACAACAACCTCGGCGCCGCGCTCGAGGGGACGAGAAACTTCGAGCGGGCGGCGGAAGCCTACGCCCGGGCATCGACTCTGCGGCCCGACAACCGGGCGTTCGCGCGGAACGCGGCGTTCGCGTTCCTCCGGCTTCAGAGACCCGACGACGCGCTTCCGTTTCTCGAGAGGGCGCACGGCCTCGGCGCCGACGATCTGCCGGTCACGATCGCGCTGGCCAACCAGTACGTCCGACTCAACCGCCTGGACGAGGCGGCCAAGCTCTACGAAGAGGCGCAGGCCCGCAATCCGAGCAGTCCCGAGCTCTGGTACAACCTCGGCGTTCTGCGGGAGGGCGGCGGCAACGACGCGGGCGCGGAAGAGGCGTACCGCCGGGCCCTCGATCTGAGGCCGACGGATGCGGACGCGCTGAACAATCTCGGCCTGCTGCTGTATCGGCGCGGTCAGTACGAAGAGGCTCTGTCCATCTTCCGACGTCTGACCCAGGTCAGCCCGGGCAACCGGGAGGCCAGGCTGAACTACGCGGCGTGCCGGGCCCAGCTCGGACAGCTGTCCGAAGCGGTCGAGATCTGGCGCGAGATCGTGCGGGCCGAGCCGAACCGCATCCCGGTGCGGCTGTCGCTGGCGTCGGCTCTGTGGCAGCTGGGAGACCAGAACGGGGCCCGGTTCCACTACGCGACGATCCTCCAGCAGGACGCCCGAAACCACGAGGCGATGTCGGGCATGGGTCTGTTCCACCTGGCCCAGAGTCGGCTCGAAGAAGCGGAGCGGCTGTTCCGCCAGGCGATCGCGATCCAGCCCCGTTTCCTTCCCGCGTACAACAACCTCGCCGTCACGCTCGAACGTCAGAACCGCCGTCAGGACGCGATCCAGATTCTCGAACGAGCCCTCCAGATCGATCCGGATTACGAAGAAGCCAGGAAGAACCTGGACCGACTCCGAAATCCCGGACTGTGAGGATCAACCTCGTCGTCAACACGCACCGGCGGGACGCCATCCAGGCGGCCCGCGACATCGCCGCCCTCCTCGGCAGCCACGGGATCGACGTGGGAGCCGAGATGGAGGCGGCGGGTTTTTTGGGCGTGCCGGCGGTGCCGGACGACGAGGTCGGAAAATCGGACGCGGTCGTGTGTTTCGGGGGGGACGGGACCCTGATCCGGGCCGCCCATCTCTGCTCCGAAAACGGGACCCCGATCCTCGGCGTGTACTTCGGCAGTTTCGGCTTCGTCACCCAGTGTCTCGGCAACGAGACCCCGGACGCGATCTCCGCCCTTCTCGAGGGGAAGCTCAAGATCGAGGAGCGGATGATGCTTCGGACCGAACTGCTGAGGTCGGGGGAGCCGATCGCGACGATCCACGCCCTCAACGAAGTCGTGCTCCAGCGCGCGGTCACGGCCCGGATGATGATCTTCGGGGTGACGATCGACGGCTCGGAGGTGACGCGGTATCCGGCGGACGGGGTCATCGTGTCGACCCCGACCGGATCGACGGCCTACAATCTGTCGGCGGGCGGGCCGATCGTGGACCCCGAGGTGCAGGCGATGCTGCTGACCGCCATCGCCCCCCACACGCTCAGCGCCCGATCGCTGGTGTTGAAGCCGCAATCCGAAGTCCGGCTCCGACTGCGGACGGAGGGCGACGCGGTGCTGTCGGCCGACGGGCAGACTCGGCTGCACCTCCTGACCGGGGACGAGGTTCGGGTGGTGCGCTCCGAGCGGGTGACGCGGCTGATTCAGGTCGACGGCACCGACTTCCTCTTCAAGTTGCGCGAACGTCTGTTTTACGGACAGTCGGTGGCTCGAGGTCCGTCATGACGACGCCGGGTTCGGTTGCGGCCGTTTCGGGCTCGGTTCTCGAAGTCGAGGACCTGGTGGTCGAGTATTCGGTTCCGGGCGGTCGGGTGCGGGCGGTCGACGGCGTTTCGCTGACCCTGGCTCCGGGAGAGATCCGGGCCGTCGTGGGCGAGTCGGGGTGCGGCAAGACGAGCCTGGCAAAGGCGGTGTTGGGCCTCGAGCGTCCGGCGGCGGGTCAGATCCGGATCGGCGGCGCGGCCGTCGACGGGGTTTCGCGGGGGATGGCGGAGCGGGTCGGCATGGTCTGGCAGGACCCGTACGCGAGCCTGAACCCGCGCTGGAAGATCGGTCGGTCGATCCTGGAGCCGGGGCGGCTGACGGGGCGTCCGGTCGAACTGGACCGGGTTTTGGACGAGGTCGGGCTGGACCGGTCGCACGCCGACCGGTACCCGCACCAGCTTTCGGGAGGTCAGCGGCAGCGGGCGGCCATCGCCCGGGCGTTGGCTCTTCGGCCCCGGCTCGTGATCTGCGACGAGCCCACGGCGGCGCTGGACCTGAGCATCCGGGCCCAGATCTTGAACCTGCTGAAGGCGATTCGCGAGCACACGGGGTGCGCGATCCTCTACATCTCGCACGACCTGACGACGGTGCGGTTCTTGGCCGATCGGGTGGCGGTGATGTATCTCGGGCAGTTTGTGGAAGAGGGGCCGACCGAGGATGTCTTCGATGACCCGCGTCACCCGTACTCGCGCGCTCTGATGGATTCGGCTCCGAGTCTGGAGAGCCTGCGCCGTCTGCCCGACGCTCTGGTCGGCGAGATTCCGGACCCGCGCGCCCAGCATCGAGGGTGCCGGTTCGCGGGGCGCTGTCCGCGGGTTCAGCCGGTCTGCCGCGAGCGGCCTCCGGGACTGAAGGTGGAGGGAAAAAGGGGTTATCGTTGCGAATTTCCCATGACTTTATCCGACACGCGCTAGAATGCATGCGTCTTAACATTTGGGGTGTTCACTGCGTTTCGGAATGGAATCGCGTTTGATTTGGCCCCAGACGACGGTTATGGAGCTCCCGCACCACGGAAGACAGGCGTTCGACGCCGAATTGTCGGAACTCGAGCACGACGTGCTCGAAATGGCGAGCGTTGCCGAGACGATGGTCGGCACCGCCGTCGAAGGGTTGGTTCGTCTCGACCCTTCGGTGGCGATGGGCGCCATCCGGCGGGACGACGACGTCGACGAGCGCGATCTCGACATTGAGAGCCGGTGCCTGCGTCTCTTGGCTCTGCAGCAGCCGACCGGGGTCGACCTCCGGACGATCGGCACCGTGATGAAGATGATCACGGATATCGAGCGGGTGGGGGATCTGGCGGTGGACCTCGCCAAGTGCGCCCTGAAGATCGAGAAGGAGTTGGGCCGCACCGACTACGTCGACATCCCCAAGATCGCCGGCCTCTGCCGGGGGATGCTGATGGACGCGTTGGACGCGTTCGTCCGACGCGATCTGGACCTGGTCGCCGACGTCTGCCGGCGGGACGACGACGTGGACGCCCTCTATCGGGAGATTCGGGAGCAGATCCACGAGCACATGCGGCACGACCCCGACAACGTCGTCAGCGCGAGCTGGCTGCTGCTGGCGATCCACCACCTGGAGAGGATCGCCGACCACGCCGTCAACATCGCGGAGCGGGTGAACTTCATGGTCACCGGCCGGTTCGTGCAGATGGCCAAGTCCCACCGCAGCGACTCGCCGAACGCGTGAGTTCCGGCCGCCCGGCGTCGGGCGGGGGCCCCGGTTCGATTCGGCTCCCTCGTTCGTCTGTAGGATCGTGCCGACCGATCTTCTCAACGCCGTGGCGATGGGGTGGGCCGCGATCGGGATGCCGCCGGCCGCGATGCCCGGCCCCGACATCGTGGAGCTCTGGCCCCTGGTTCAGGTCGTCGATCTGAGCCCGGGGAGCGGAACGCCGGTCGAGCCGGGCGCGCTCGTCACCCTGCATTTCCGGGTCTGGAACGAGGCGGGACGAGAACTGGCCGACACCCGAAAGCGGGGTCTGCCCTTCACGGTACCGGCCCCCGATCCGGGCACGAGCGTCTTTTGGGAGTCGGCCCTTCGCGGTCTGCGTTCCGGCGGTCGGCGCGAGGTGCTGTTGCCGGCGCCGATGGCGTATGCGTCGGAGGCGCTGGCTCCGGTGTTGCCGACGTCCGGGTTCCTGCGGGCCGAGGTCGAAGTCGTGGCCGTGGTGTCGGCGGCGGAGACGGGCTTGGGTCGGCGGTTGCGCAGGTAGACTCGGCGAATGCTGGCGGAGTTGAAGGAGCTGTGGCGCTTCCGGGAGCTCCTGTTCAGCATGGTCCAGCGCGACCTCAAGATCCGCTACAAGAACAGCTTTCTCGGTTTCTTCTGGTCGCTCCTGAATCCCCTTCTGACGACGTTCGTTCTGACGATCGTGTTTCAGGTTCTGCTGGGGATCGAGGTTCGCAACTACAGCGCCTACATTCTGGCCGCCTACCTCCCGTTTACCTTCTTTCAGATGTCGATTATGGACTCGGCCCAGTCCATTCTGACCAATCTGCAGCTGATCAAGAAGATCTACTTTCCGCGGGAGATTCTGCCTTTGGCGGCGATTCTGAGCAACTTTGTCCACCTGCTGCTCGCGCTGGGGGTGTTCTTCGTCTTCCTGCTCGCGATCTACATCCGCGATCCGCGGGTGATTCCGTTCCAGTGGACGACGGTTTATCTGCCTGTTCTGCTGTCGATCAACTTCATGCTCGCGGCGGGCATCGCTCTGATCGTTTCGGCCCTCAACACGTTTTATGAGGACGTGAAGTACATCGTCGGCATGC
>JBDNCL010000146.1:0-7655 GCA_046719655.1 Fimbriimonadaceae bacterium | reverse complement strand
TCGACCGATCATCCGGGACGACGCGGAGTTCGAGGAGCGCTGGTTGGCCATCCTGGGAGGTCCCGTCGATGCCGGACTCGCCGACGAACCCGAGGACGATCCCGGCCTTTGGGTCGCCGCGCCCTAGGGGACGGCCGAAGCGGTCTTTCCGCCCGACCGGATTCCGGCCGCCGAAGGCGGCCTTCCGACCTCCGTCCCGGCGGAGTCCGTCAAACGTCTTCGAGCATGGCCGCCCCGCGGAGCCGCGCCGTCTCGCGGTCGGCCGTGTACCGATCGATCGCTTCCGGCCGGTCCATGCGTCCCACCAACCGCCCCAGCCGCTCCATGTAGGTCGTGCCCGTCGACCCCACAGGAGCGGCGACGACGGCCGAGCCCGCCTCAGCCCGCGCGGTCCCGTCGGGGCCGAGCGAGCGGAGACGCCCGTGCAATCGCTAGGAGCCGGGGAACGGGGTCCGGCGCGACTAGAGGTACGCGCGTCCGCCGAACAGCACCATCTTCGACGCCGCTTCGGTGGCGAGAAACGGGTCGGCGGGCCGCTCCGACTCGCCGAGAAACAAGACCTGCACTCGAGGCTGAGCCTGAAGCCGGCGGCGGCGTCGATCGGCCGCCGCGTCGGGGTAGGTCGGCATCCGCGACACCCGTTCGTCCCCACCCGGGTACGGAGCCCGGAATCGCGAACCTGCCTCGAAACGAGTCGCGGGCGGGCTCGCTCCCGGGTTCGGCGACGGGGTCGAGGTACGGCACGCTGGCGGACCTCGCGTCGGACGTACCCGCCCGGGTCGTCGGTCCGACCGAAAAGGGCTTCCGACGTCGGCCCGGGCTCCGGCCGCTCCTCGAAGACCTCCGGCGCGACGACGATCGGAAGATCGATGCCGGAGTCGGGCTCGGCGATACCCTTGGCGATCGAGCCGGCGGCGAAGGCGGCGATCCCTTCGGGACGGCGGGCCCTCGTCGGCACGGCGTTCGAGACCGGTCCCATGGTGGGGTGACAGGCGGACGGCTCGGCGCTCGTCCGCACGCTCGAGCTGCCCGCCCGCGCCGGGCGGGCCCGATGGTTTCGGCGACGCCCGCTTTCGGAGGCGGCGCCTCGGCGGTTGCGGCAACGAACGAAAGGTCTCGGCAGATATACTCGGTGTCCATGGCCGACTCCCTTCTCCGCACTGCGCTCTACGACGAGCACGTCGCACTCGGGGCCAAGATCGTTCCCTTCGCCGGCTACGACATGCCAGTCCAGTATGCGGGCGTCATCGCCGAGTCTCAGTCTGTGCGCCAGGACAGCGGCATGTTCGACGTCTCCCACATGGCGAGGCTCCGCATCCGCGGTCCCCGCGCGCTGGAGTTTCTCGAGTGGGTCACGACGAACGACGTCGCGAAGCTGACGGACGGGGTCGGGCAGTACTCGCTTCTGCCCAACGAGCGGGGCGGCGTGGTGGACGACGTCATCGTCTACCGGGTCGGGCCTGAAACGTTCCGCATGGTCGTGAACGCGGCCAACCACGACAAGGATGTGGCCTGGCTGAACCGCCAGAACGAGACCGGCGGATTCGGGGTGCGCATCGAGGACGAGACGGCGGACACGGCCATGATCGCGGTCCAAGGGCCGCGGGCGGCCGAGATCGTGGCGACACTGTCCGACGCCCCGGCCGCCCTGCGCGACGCCCCCGTTTTCGGCGCGGTCGACGCGAAGGTGGCCGACGTGCCGTGCTTCGCCGCCCGGAGCGGCTACACCGGCGAGGACGGGTTCGAGTTGGTCTGTTTGGCCGACCGAGCGGTCGAACTTTGGCAGGCCCTCCTCCGAGCCGGCGTCGCGCCCTGCGGATTGGGCGCCCGCGACGTCCTCCGGGTCGAGGCGGGTTTGCCGCTCTACGGACACGAGCTCACCGAAGATTTGAGCCCTCTGTGCGCGGGTCTGGGCTGGGTCATCGGCAAGGAAAAGTCGTTCGTCGGTTCCGACAAGATCGCCGAAGTCCGGGCCACCGGCGCCCCTTGGAAGCTGGTCGGCATCCGTCTGACCAGCAAGCGACTCCTGCAACCGGGGATGAAGGTTTTCGTCGATGGACGAGAGATCGGAACGATCTCCAGCGGCGTCTACTCGCCTGTTCTCGAAACGAGCATCGCCTTCGCCTTCGTTCACCCGGATACGGGCTTGCGGACGCCGTGCGAGGTGGACGTGCGCGGAAGAATGGAGCCCGGCACCGTCGTCGGCAAGCGTTTCCTCAAGAAACCGACGCCGTAGTCTCTACGGATTGGGCGCGCCGGACCCGGCCCCGATCTTCGAGCCTTCGACCATGAGCAGGCGGCTCAGCCTGGAGGCGCGTTTGGGTTCGAGAATGGACAGAAGTTTGGCCACCTTGGCGCCGTCCATGACGGCGAGCTGCTTGGCCAGCTCCTCATCCTTCCAGTCCTCCACCATCGGGGCCAGCTTCTTCGGTTCGATCTCGTTCCAAAGCTTGGCCAGCTCGCGGCGTCCGCGATCGTAGTCGACGGTCGGTTTCGGGGCGGGCCTCGGCGCGGGCTTCTTCGGAGGCTCGGGCTTCGGGGGTTCGGGGGCGGGCGTCGCCGCAACCTTCGCCTCTTCTCCCTCCAAGGGCCCTCCCTCTTCCCCTTCCGTGTACTCGGCGGCCGCATTCTTCTGCTTCGTTTCCGGCGAAACGCCGGGGATGTTTACGAAACCCATTTTCGCGGCCGCAAAGCCGCCTCCGAGAACGAGCACGACGAGAACGATCGGTATCAGGGACTTCATCCGCTGCTCCTCGCCTGATAGATCTCAAGCACTCGGTCCACGTAGCGCTGGGTCTCCCGGTAGTCCGGGATGCCGCCCGCCCGCTCCACCGCCCCCGGCCCTGCGTTGTAGGCGGCCAGTGCGGTCCGTACGTCTCCGAAACGGGCGAGCATCTGGGACAGGTAGCGAGCCCCGCCGAAGAGGTTTTCGGCGGGGTCGAACGGGTTCCGGACCCCCAGTTCGGCCGCCGTTGCCGGCATCAGCTGGGCGAGGCCCATGGCGCCGGCCCGGGATCGGGCGTTCGGATCGTAGGAGCTCTCGACGGCGACGACGGCGTCCAGCAGGCCCGGATCGATGCCGGCCGATTGGGCCGCTCGGGCGATCAGGGGGGCCAACGCGGGCGGAGCGGTCGGGATTCGGAAGGCGGACCGCGACGAAACGCCGGGGGGTCCGGCCGCGTCGAGGCCCATGCCCGGTCCGAACGGGTCGAGGGGCGCGACGCCGCCCGACCCGACCGGGAGGTTCGAGACGGCCGCGTTGCCGATCATGCCGCTGGGAACCCGGTTCGGCGGCGTACCGGCGCCGTACACCGGCGCGCCGACCTCCGGGCCGTCCCCACGCGACGGACCGGACAGGGCCGTCATCCGGGCCCGAATCTCTTCCATGCGGCGGATGATGCCGCTCGGACCGCGCAGCTGCAATTCGCTCATGCCGCTCTCCTCAAAGAGGACCACTCGTCCAGTTCGGCCTGCTCGCGGCGCGACTCGGATAGGGTCCAGTCTTCCAGCGCCTTCTCCCGGAGCTTCTCGAGGACGTCGAGGTCTCGTTTGGCGGCCAGCCACTCCCGACGCCGCATCTCCTCGTCTTGACGCAGGACGTCCAGGACCGTGAGGAGGTGCCGCTCGTCGTCGTCCAGCTTGGAGAGCCGAATCTCCAGCGCACGGTGCTCCTCCAGGTCGCGCACAGGTTCCTGGAGGTGCCGACGCCGGCGGTCGCGCAAGACCCCGATCTCCTGCTCGCAGGCGAGTCGGCTGACGCGGGCTTCCAGGTAGGCGTCTTTGGCCCTCTCTTCCATCGTGCCCCGATACTCGAGCACCTTCTGGAGACGGAACTGGAACCTAGCCATCGACCAGCTCCTTCAGCGCGCCGACCGTTCGCTCGAATTCCCAGCCGTCCGCCTTGTCCTGACGGAGGAAACCGTTGATCCGGTCCCACTTGGCAATGGACTGGTCGGCCACCGGCTTGCTGCCCGACTGATAGGCGCCGATGCTCACCAGGTCTTCGACGTCGTTGTAGGCGGCGATCCACTCTCGAACCTGGCTCGCCCGATCGAGGTGCCCGCGCTCCGTCACCATCGGCATCAGACGGCTGAGGCTCTGAAGCACGTCGATGGGCGGGTAGTGGCCGCGCGAGGTGAGTTTGCGGCTGAGAACGATGTGGCCGTCCAAGATCGATCGGGCCGCGTCGGCGATCGGCTCGTTGGTGTCGTCCCCCTCGACGAGGACCGTGTAGAAGGCGGTGATCGCCCCCCGGTCGCTGTTTCCCGCGCGCTCCATCAGCTTGGGGAGCAGCGCGAAGACGCTCGGCGTGTATCCCTTCGTGCTCGGCGGCTCCCCGACCGCCAAACCGACCTCTCGCTGGGCCATCGCGAAACGGGTCACGGAGTCCATCATCAGCAAGACCGACTTTCCCTGGTCTCGGAACGACTCCGCGATGGCGGTCGCGGTCATCGCCGCCTTGATCCGGACGAGCGCCGGTTGATCCGATGTCGCGCAGACGACGACGCTCCGGGCCAAGCCTTCCGGCCCGAGATCGTTTTCGATGAACTCGCGGACTTCGCGGCCGCGCTCGCCGACCAGGGCGATCACGTTGACGTCGGCTTCGCAATAACGCGCGATCATGCCCAGCAGGGTGCTCTTGCCGACGCCCGATCCGGCGAAGATGCCGATCCGCTGACCCTCGCCCACCGTGAGCATGCCGTCGATGGCCCGCACCCCGGTGCCCAACGGTTTCGAGATCATCCGGCGCCGCAGGGCGTTGGGGGGCTCGCTCTCGATCGGGTAGAAGCGGTCCGAAGGTACCGGACCCTGGCCGTCGAGCGGGTCGCCGAGTCCGTCCAGACATCGGCCCAGCAGTCCGGGTCCGACGGGAACGCGGAGACAGTGCCCGGTGCCCCTGACGAGCACGCCGGCTCGAATCCCCGCCAGGTCGCCGAGCGGCATGAGGAGGACCCGGTCGCCCCGGAATCCGACGACCTCCGACTTCACGGGAGGCCCGTTGGTCGTGTCGATCCAGCACATCTCGCCGACCCGGGCCGGGGGTCCGTTCGCCTCCACCACCAAGCCGACGACCTGGGTCACCCGGCCCGAGACTCGGTACTTCGGCGCCGCTTCGACGGCGCGACGCACCCTCTCGAAGCGGGGGGCGACCACGCCGGTCATGCCGCCTCCCGAAACGCCCGGACGATGGCGTCCAGCCTGGTGCTCACGGTGGCATCGATCTCTCCGGCGTCCGACTCGACGATGCACCCCCCGCCCACGTTGGCGTCGGGCACAACCTCGATCCTCCGGAGAGACCGATTCGCGGACAGGATGGTCTCCGTTTGGCTCTCCAGATACTCGCAGTCGATCAGGTTGACCCGGATGCGGACGTTCTTGACGTGGTCGACTTCGGCCAGCGCGTCGCGGGCGATGGCTGCGACGATCTCGCGATTGGCCTTCACCTCGGCCGCGATCACCTTCGCGGCCACCAGCAAGGCGACTTCGGCCAGCTGTTCCTCGGCCGCCACAAACCAGGCGTCGATGGCGTCTTCGAGTTCGGCCGCCCGCGCTCCCAGCCGATCGGCAAAGTCTTGAAGGAGCTGACCGTGGGCCTTCAGGAACGTCTCGCGCCCTTCGTTGCGGCCTTCGAGCAGGCCTTCCTCGTATCCCTGCTTCCGGCCTTGCTCGCGGGCCTCTTCCCGCAGCCGGGTCAGGGTGATCGAGGTTCGGTCGTTCGAGTTCCCGCGACGGGCGGCGGCGGCGGCCGTTTCGGCGCTGACGAGCTGATCGGCGAAAACGCCGACCTTGCCCACATCGGAGCCGGAAACGATCGCTTTAGACAAGGACCTCTTCCTCCCCGGAACGGGAAATCGTGATCTCGCCCGACTCTTCCAGGCGGCGCACGACGGCGACGATCTTCTGCTGCGCCTCTTCGACCACCCTCAGACGGACCGGCCCCATGAACTCCATGTCCTCCCTCATCATCTCGGTGGCGCGTTCGGACATGTTCTTGAAGAACTTCTGTTGGACTTCGCCTCCGACACCTTTGAGGGCGGTGGCCAGCTCCTTCATGTCGACCTCCTTCAGAATCGCCTGCACCGCTCGATCCTCGAGCTGGACGATGTCTTCGAACACGAACATCATGTTCTTGACCGTCTCGGCGAGTTCGGGGTTGGTTTCGCTCAGGGAGTCGATGATGAGTCGTTCGGTGGATCGGTCGACCCGGTTCAGAAGGTCCACCAGCGCCTTCGGGCCACCAGCCTGGGCCATCTCCTGACTGAGGACGCTGGAGACCTTCTTCTCGAGGACCTGTTCGACCCGGCGGATGACCTCGGGAGGCGTCTGCTCCATGCTGGCGATTCGGGCGGCGACGTCGGCGCGAAGGTCCTGGGGAAGCTTGCTGATGATGGCGGCGGCGGCCCCGATCGGCATGTAGGCGAGGATCAGGGCGATGGTCTGCGGGTGTTCGTCCTGGATGAAGCTCAGGACCTGACCGGGGTCCGCCTTCTTGAGGAACTCGAACGGGGTGATCTGCATCGCGGTCACGATGCGGTCGAGGATTTCCTGCGCCTTCTCCGAGCCGAACGCGCTCTCGAGAACCTGTCGGGCGTGGTCGATGCCTCCTTCGGCGATGTAGTCTTGGGCGACCGCCAGCTCGTAAAACTCGTTGATGACGTTCTCGCGTTGCTCGGGTGTGACCTTGTCGAGACGGGCCACCTCCAGCGAGAGCTGCTCGATCTGCTCTTCCTTGAAGTGCCGCAGGACCTGCCCGCTCAACTCGGTGCCCAGCACCATGAGCATGATGGCGGCCTTCTGCCGGGGCGTCATCCCCTCCTTGCGCCTCATCGCCGATCCTCCACGAGCCAGCTCTTCAGGAGCATGGCGACCGATTCAGGCCGATCGGAGGCCATCCGCTTGATCTGCTCCAGAGGCACGTCAAGCCTTTCCTGGATCTCGCCGACGTCCTGAGGAATCGCCGGGGTTTCTCCCGCAAGGGCTGCGGGCCGGTGCCCGGCAGGCGCCGACCCCGACGCCGCCTCGATCGCGGGGGGGTTGCCGCCGGCCGGCATCGGAACCAGGGCGCCCCCGGGCGTCGCCTGTATCATGACGGTCTCCGATTTGGAAACCTTTCCGAGAGCCTTTACGACCATGAACCCGACCATAAGCAGGGCGACGTTGGGCAACACGGACAACGCCTGTTGGATTCGGGCCTGCCCGGCGGCGGCCGCCGCCGCCTCTTCCGCCTTGGCGTTGGCCGTTTCGTCGAAAGGCGTCAGCGTGACCTGCACCGTGTAGTTCGTCTGCTCTTCGGCCCCGGCGTCCAAAGTGGAGCCCTGGCGCCCGAGGTATCCCATCACCACGTTCCGGACCGAGGCGCTCAGTCTGTTCTGCTCCTCGGGCGTCAGTTCCGCCGGCGCCGCGCTTTCGCCGGATTTTGCGGGAGTGGACGCGCCCGCCGGGGTATCGGGCCTGCGCGTGTTCACGAGGACGCTCACCGCCAACGACGTCACCGTTCCCGGCGCCTTCTCCTTCTCGATCTCGGTCGTGTCGAACGGATAGCGCTTGACTTCCTGGCTACCCTCGTATCCGGAGCCCGTACTCGGCGCCAACGCGGACGCGGGCGCCCCGCCCGGGAGGTTGGCCGCGATTCCCGACGGCGCGCCGACGCTGTT
>JBDNCL010000145.1:0-7675 GCA_046719655.1 Fimbriimonadaceae bacterium | reverse complement strand
ACTGGTGCCCGACGAGTTATCTTTCGATCAACTGGACGATTGTCCTGCGGGAGATGTTGGTGCGAGCCGGCAAACGACGGGTGCCCCCGTCGGGGAGAGCGGCACCTGCGGCCGCCGGCCGGACCGGTATCTCGAAACCGGGTTCGGCTCCATCGAGACGTCCGATCCCGAGGCTCGGAAACGGTCGTTCGGCCTCGCAGCCGTCGGGACGGGAAGCGAGGCCGGTCCAAGCCGGAGGCGGCCCGGGTCGCTTCCGCCTCCGGTCAGGGTCGAGCCGAGCGGGGCCCGGCTTTGCTCAGCCCCGGCGTCGGCGGCGCAGAACCATGGCCGCGCCGAGGGCGAGAGTGGCCAGCGTGGCGGGTTCCGGCACGGCCTCGACTCCGAAATGGTAGGTCGTCACGTCGCTCTCCACCACGGAGCCCCCGAGACGGGCGGTCGCCCGGATGTCGATCTCGTAGAGCCCGACCTGGGTGAAGCCCCAGTTGAAGTGCACGTGGCCGCCCTCCCGCATGAACAACCGGTCGGTGGCGTCGAGGCCGTCGGACGTGGCCACCCAGGGAACGATCTGTCCCAGAGGGCTGGTTTGCCACACCGAGAAGTGGCCCGGCCCGCGAACGCCGACGACGGAGAGGGTGATCCAGCGTCCGGTCGCGTTGATCCGGGGATCGTTTTCGAAGTAGGAGTCGAACGTCGATCCCGACATCTCCTCCGAACCGATTCCGAGAAACAGGATTCCGGGCACTTCGACTTGGGGGAGAACCCAGAACGTCTGACCGGGTGCGGCTCCCGTGAAATCCCAGGATGCGCCGGACGGCCGGGTCACCCTCGCCGCTTCTCCGGCATAGAGCAGGGTGTCGGCAGGGCTGTACTCCCCACCGAAGTCGTCGTGAATGTGAAGGTCCCATACTCCGTTCGAGTACTTGACCCCGAGGTCGAGATGGCCTTCTTCGATGATGTTGACGAAGGCGAATGCCTGACTGAAGGCGATGGAAACGGCAAGAACGGTTGCCGAGCGCAGCAGAGTGGTTGATTTCATTCGGTTTCTCCTCCGGGAATGCCTCAATTTGATGGCGGGATAGCGAAGTTGAAGTTGGTTTCCGCGTAGGTTCGGATTCTCATCGCCGGGATCGCCCGCACGCTTGTGTCGGCGTACAGGTAGTTGGCGCTTCCGCCCACGACGCCGCCCGAGAGGGACGGGTGGAAACGGTCGACCTGAACGTCCCGACGGATCCGCACCCAGTTGCGGTCGGGACGGCCGGTGAACCAACCGCGGGAGTGGGTGTGATCTTGCTGCCAGGTGACCCCGGCCTGATCGGAGATGGTGAAGGTGGTCACCGTCTCGGTCGGCCGTGCGAGGGCGTGGAGATTGAGAACGGCGCCGGGCCCGTCGACGACGAGGTACTCGTTGAGGATGTAGCTCGTGCCGTCGTTGGCCAGACGCTGGCGCCCGCGCGGGTCGGCCGGGCAGATGCGGATCTCGTCGAGGTTGCCGACGTACGGCCGGAGCTGGAAGATCCAACTCCCCTCGATATGGAACGGAGACGTGTGGGCGGTACCCGGCATTCGGCCGTCGTAGTCGTCGGTGTACATGGCCAGCGCGATGCCGATCTGACGCATGTTCGACGCGCACACCGACCTTTTGGCCGACTCCTTGGCGGCGGCGAAGACGGGAAACAGAATCGAGGCCAGGATGGCCACGATGGCGACGACCACCAGCACCTCGACCAAGGTGAAGCCGAGCCGGGGCCGGCCCCTGGCGGCCAGCCCCTGGCGATCGGAATGGGAATAGGCGGCCCGGCTCGCGTCCGGTCCCTCGCTCCGAATCTGGACCATCAAGAGACCTTGCGTTGCCTCCGACGCAGAGCGAGCGCGGCGACGCCGGCGCCCAGCGCGAGCATGGTCGCCGGCTCCGGAACCGCCTCGAACCTCATCTCGTAGCGGCCCGAATCAAGGAGAGGCCGATACCCGTCCTCTCGGTGCAGGTCGAGCAGGCGGAAGGTGGCGTTGTAGCTGCCGAGCGCCCCCGCGGCGAACACGGGCGTGATGTCGAGCGAATCGCCGACGCCCAATTCGAGGAACTGACCCGGCTGATCGATCTGACGGCTGAAGTCGGGCGCCCAGACCGAGAGCCCCGGCGTGATCGAAACGATCTGGAGGGCGACGCGGGCCGCTCCGAGAGAACCCGACCAGCGTCCGGCGCTGCTGTTGAAGAGAAAAGTCTCCCAAGTTTCGGCCCCGCTCCGGTTCAGCCAGGCCACGCTGCTGTGGCGGGGGTTCGCCCACTTGACGTCGGTTCCCTGCAACCCGGACACGAAGAGGCCGGCCGTCGGACCCGAGCCGGGCAGGAGCGTGATGCGGGTGCCGTCTTCAGGGACGAAGTTGGTCGTGACCGCGTCGACGATGGTCGGGTTCGAAGCCGGTCCGCTATACGCCCACCGAGACTTGCTGTGGAAGTGGCTGGACGCCGGACCGATACTCCCGTCGTCTATGCCGTCGTACTGGTGACCGTACAGAAAGGTCAGTCGACCGAAATTCGGGTTGGGCAGGCCGGCATAGGCCCCCGAAGGAATGTTCTGCAGTCCGTCCACGCCGATGAACCAGTTGGTCTGGCCGATCGCGAACGGAAAGGCTCCGGCGGCCAAGCTGGCGGCACCGGCGATGGCTATCGCCCGATATGGGTTCCACACCTTCACAATTCGTCCTCCAAACAAATTCAACAATCTTGCAATTGTTGTTGCAAGAAGTTTGCATCTAGGCCCTCCTCTTGTCAAGGGCGATGCCGAAATTCTTACGAGTTTTAACCGGGCGGACGGGCGACCGATCGATGCCATCATCGGGGTGTGAGGTACCCGCGGCCGCCGGCAGGAGGGTTTTCTCAGGTCGCCGAAGCGACCCGCCGTTCGATGGCGTCGAACCGATCCAAGGGGACTCGTCCCGAAATCGCGCTGCGGAAGGCGATCTGGGCGGCAGGTCTGCGCGGCTACCGGGCGAACCTGCGGTCCTTGCCCGGAACCCCGGACGTCGTGTTCACCAGGCGGCGGGTGGCCGTGTTCGTGAACGGATGTTTTTGGCACGCGTGCCCCCACTGCGGCCGTTTCCGGTATCCGAAGCAGAACGCGGACTATTGGCGGCAGAAGATCGAGGCGAACCAGGCTCGGGACGTCGAGACTCGGGAGGTTCTGGAGGGCGTCGGCTATCGGGTGCTCGTGCTGTGGGAATGCGAGGTGAAGAAGGACGTCGCCGCGTGCGTGGATCGGGTGCGGTCGGCTCTGGCTGCGCCCCCCGAAGACGGATCGTCTCCTTGACCCGGCGACGTCAGACGTGGACCAAATCCGCGATGGCAGATTCGTCGAGCAAGGTCAAGAACCGGGAACTGCTGGCGACCAGTCGCGACTTCTGCCATTTGCTGACGACGCGGATCGTCGACTCGACGGTCGTTCCGGCCATTTCGGCGATGTCCTGTCGGGTCAGAGGCACGTCGATCAGGGTCCCCTTTTCCGTCGGGCGCCCGTAAGATTCGACCAGCATCATCAGCACGCCGGCGATGCGCGACTCGACGGTGCCGGTCGCAACCCGGGTGAGTTGGTCTTGGGCCTGGCGCAGGCGGAGCGTCGCTCGGCGCAGCACGTGGTCTCTCAGGGAGAGGGTCCGCTCATAGATCGGCCGGAACTCCCGGTACGGGATCTTCACGAACCAGACGTGGGTGACGGCCCGCGCTCCCAACGGGCATCCCCGGCCCTCCAGAGCCCCCAAAAGGCCGAACATCTGCCCGGGCCCCATGAGCTCGTGCGTCAATTCGGAACCGTTGGCCGCCGTCTTGACCATCTTCACGAAACCGGTGCCCACCAAGCCGATGAAGTTCACTTCGGCGCCGTTCGACCATATGCTTTCACCGCGTTCGGCGTAGGCGGCATGGCTCACCCGGGCCAGCGCCAGGAGGTCTTCATCCGAAAGCGAGTTCAGAAGGGTGCTGCTGCGGAGGACCGATATCACGGTCGGGCGGGCAGGCGGTCGGGGCATCTCGTCAAGGGTTTCGGCATGAGGCATAGACGAATCCTTCCCAAACCGTAAGACTTCGGCCGGACCGATCGTGTTGGTGGCCGGATCCCCTAGTCGACCGTCGCGCGGGTATACACATGCACGCTCTCCTGAGCCGTCGGCATCAGGTTTACACCGAACCAGCAGAGCATCAGCACGCCGAACCCGACGACCAGGACTCCGAGATTCAGGCCGGGCCGCACCGAGTGACGGTGCTTGAGGTGGAGGTAGACAAGGTACGTCAGCCAGGTCAAAAGAGCCCAAGTCTCTTTGGGGTCCCACGTCCAGTAGTGTCCCCAAGCCTCCTTGGCCCAGAGCGCGCCAAAGAGAAGGCCGCAGGTCAGGAGCGGGAACCCGATCAGCACGAGGCGGTGGGGGACATCGGCGTCGTTCGCCCGAAGCGGCTCCCTGCGCCAGACTCGGAGAGCGATGCGCCAGGCGGCAAGCAGACTGCTCAGCCCGAGGGCGGCGTACGCGACCATATACACGACGACGTGGGGAACAAACCACGGGCTCTGCAGGGCCGGCATGAGAGTCCGATCCATGTACTCGGGATGAGCGAGGTTGATGGATGCGAACAGGATGCCCATCAGAAGCGCGGGCAGGGCCAGGACCCGAGTCTGGAATCGCCAACCGACGAGGATCGCGACGAGGGGAACCGCCACCGCATACCACCAACGAGTCTCGCCGAGGGTCCGCAGCGGCGGGCGGTCGAGAACGACCCACAGGGCCCCGATCAGCCCGGTCCCGGCGAGAACGCCCAGTACGGCGAGAAGGTCGGCGAACCACTCAGGCTTGCGGCGGGGGTAGGCATAGACGCCCGCGGCGGCGATCCACGAACCCACCGCCAGGGCGCCGAGAGCGGTCGTCATCTTTTTCCTCCGATTCCCTGCCCGAGGTGCAGGACGGCTGCGGCCAGCATCATGAAGATTCCGACGTAAACGATCGGCAACCCGGGGTCGCGGACGATTTCGACGACGCTGTAGGCGCTCGCCGGCCCGGCATCTTCGTCGTAGCCGAACTGGTACAGGGCGAAGCCGCCCACGTTTGCCGGCTTGTTGACGCCGACCGTCACCTTGTGCCCGTCGATCTCCAGGTCGGACTCGAAGACTTTGGGCCTCGGCCGGTTCATGAACAGAGCCTGATCCGGGCTGAGCGGCAGATACGCGGCCTGGGTGGCGACGCTTCCGCTGCTGACCCATCCCTCGAAGACTTCGTCCTTTCCGCGGCGTACGCTGACGAGGGCGGCGGGTGCCCCTGTCTTCCAAGGGACTTCGCGCCACCGGCGCCCGTCGTTGACTGCCTTGGGCAAGTATCGTATGACTTCGACCCGGAACCCGCCGATCGTCTCGACGATTCCTTCTTTGATCAGCTTGCTGCCCGAAACTTGCCACATCCCATTTTCGGTTTCGCCGTCGAGGCTGACTACGGCCAAGGTCGGCGCGAAGGTCTCCATTCGAAACTCGAGAAGGGTCGCGGTGAAAGGGGCTCGATACTCGCGGTCGTGCGCGTCGTAGGCAACCTGGGAGGGAACGCCGGGAAACAGCACCATCGTCCCGCGCTCCAGGGTCAGTCCGCTGACGCTCCCTCCGACGAGAGCGACCGCCAGCCCGAGGTGGGTCAGCTGATAATGGACGTTTTTGTAGTGGAGGGGCCACGCGCGCCGTCCGCAACTTCCGCAGATGTTCGCGAGCATGCCGTACGACACGAAGAGGAACGGCCAGCTCCCCCAGATGGAGTCGATCCCCAGCCGCGACTGGATGGTGCTGGCTGGAATCGCCCCGCCCGCGATCGAGAGAACGCCGAACGCACCCGTGAAGACCATCGCGAACGGAATTCCGGTCAGCCAACGGAGCGTGGGCGATTCTGGACGGAGGTGAGAAGCGAGAGCGACAACGAACAGAGGCGTCAGGCCGATGGCGGCGATCAGCCCAAATGGCAGGGAGTCGAGCACCCCGTACCCCACCCAGGCATGGAACGCCAGCCCCAGGGTCAGAACAGTCATGAGGGTGACGAAAGCATGCGGGTACCCCAGACTCCCCTCCCAGAACCCGCAGGACCGAACCTGGTCGGCCTGGGCGTTGCGCGGGGAGGGCGCCGAACTCGATGCCGCGCGTATCACACTTTCAGCATAGGGTCGAAGCCAGACTCGAAAATATGACGGAGATCAGAAAACCGTACAGATTCGTCAAACCGCTCGGTCGGAGACAACGCCGTCGATCGCGAGCCGGCCCGAGCGCGGCCGGACGCCACCGACAACTCGGCCCCGTCGCGATGGTCGGGGCCGAGTTGCTCGGCGAAGCCGGAACGGAACCCGGCGTTCGGTTTTTCAACGGACTCGGGTCGCTTGGGCCATCGCTTGGCTCGCCCGGAGCAGGGACGGGTTCGACGCCGCCGTCTTTGCCGGGGTCGGGGCCGGCGCCTTCTGGGCGTCGACAAAGGGCTTGATGAACGCCTGGGCGAGCTCTTTGGTCGAAATGTCCGGCATGCGGATCGGGTCGAGGGCCCCTTTTCGGGCGCGGACCTTCTGGATGGCGAGGCGGCCTTCGCTGGCGAAGTTGAGAGCCTTGACGAGGATGCGCGCCGCCTCTTGAGGAGCGTGGAAACCCATGCCGTTCGCGGCCGCCACATAGTCCCAATACATCTGAGCTCGGCGGACCCGGTCCCGGGCAAAGGCCAGTTCCTCCTTACTGGCGCCCAGCCTGACGGCGTCGCCGATCTCGAGGTGAAGGCGGGTCACCGCGTCTTCGACGGCGTCGAGCATCTGGCGGTTGTTCGTCTGGATGCCTTCGACCCGGGTGCGGATTTCCGACTCGCTCCACCGGTGGCAGACCTGGCAGCTGTTGGCGATGTTTTCCAGCGGGCTCCGCACCTGATGGTCGGTGTACTTGATCCCGCCTTCCGACTTGTACGGCATATGGCAGTCCGCGCAGCTGACTCCCCGATAGGCGTGTATGCCTTTGGAGTACAGCTCGTAGTCCGGGTGCTGCATCTTGATCATCTCGGCTCCGCTGATCGCGTGGACCCAGTCCACGTGGCCGGTCCTGTCGTAATACTTCTCCATATCCTCGATCTGCATCCCATCGTCCCACGGGAAGGTGAGGTAGTTCGCCTGTTTGCCTTTGAAGTAGTACTCGACGTGGCACTGGGCGCAGACGAGAGATCGCATCTCCTGATGCGTCGCCTGATGGATGTCTTTGCCCATTCTCTGGAACGCTTCCTTCAGCGCGGGCCGGCTGATCTGCAGCGCCATCGTCTCGTTGTTGTGGCAGTCCGCGCATCCGATCGGGTTGTCGATTTCGGTCAGGTACCGGTCGAACTTGTGGGCGTAGAACTCGGCCGTTCCGTCTCGATCCATCAGTCTCGGGACATCCGGAGATTTGCAGGTCCAACAGGTGGCCGGGGTGGCGGCGGTTCGGCGGTCGGTGTTCTTGACGTCGTCCGTGGCGTGGAAGTGGCCTCGGGGGGCGTTGTACTCCTTGGCGAACGCGTAACCGGCCCACATCACCACCAGGTTCGGGTTTTCGGCGAGGTAGTCGCGAAAGCCGGACCCGCCAAACTTCGTGAGAGTCTTGTCCTGTTTCGTCGCCTGCCACGAGTTGTACTCGCGCGGGAAGCTCGCCCCCCAAACCGCGTT
>JBDNCL010000144.1:0-7759 GCA_046719655.1 Fimbriimonadaceae bacterium | reverse complement strand
GGGGCAGACCCGCCGGATCGTCCATTACATCCGCACGAACTGGGGTCTCGGCAACTATGAACCTCCCTACGCGGTGGTGGTCGACGCGCCGCAACTGGTCGCCACGACGGGAACGGGATTGTCTCCCAACCCGCTGACGATCCGGGTCTATGTCGACAACGTCGGCGGATATGCCACGGCGAACGAGTCGGTGCCCCTGCCGAACGCCCGGGTCACGCTGACCCTCCCGCCGGGGCTGTCCTTCGCTTCGGGCGAGCCGGACACGAAGACCATCTCCGTCGTTCCGCCGCAGGAGATCCGCTCGGTCGACTTTTCCGTCGTGCCGGACGGAACCAACTTCGGCGACCTGCCTTTCCGTGTCGAAGTGCGGCCCGATCTGCCGATCACCAAGACGCTCGACGGCGTGATCAAGGTTGCCACCACGCCTCGACTGGCCTTGGCCAGCGGGCCGAACCTCGTGGGTCTGCCCTGGACGTTCAGCGACACCGCTTGGACGTCGATTCTGAGCCCGCTTACGACTCCCGCCGACTTCCGGGCCTTCAACTGGGATCCGGTCCAGCAGGGTTACGTCGTGTCTACGAGCGCCGAGCGCGGCCGGGCGGCCTGGATTCTGAATGCGGGCCCGTCCCAGCTGGTCGATCTCCAGAGCAGCCCCACGACTCCGGGAGACATCGCCTCCGGCAACGTCACGACCCAACTGCTTCCGGGATGGAACCTCATTTCGAATCCGTACCCGTATGAGATCGTGATCAGCCAGATCCTCGGCGTCACGGCCGCGGTTCCGACGGGCACGATCAACTGGAACCAGCTCGTCCAGCAGGGCATCCTCAGCGGAATCGTGTTCTACTACGACCCGACGAGCGGCGGCTACCTGTTCGAGCAAGGCGACAGCGCCACCCTGAAGCCGAATCGTGGGTATTGGCTCTTCAACAACACGTCGGCACCGGTGACGCTCTTCTTCCCGCCGGTCTTCGCGCCGGGAGTTCCTGGCTCGGGCCGCTCGATCACGGAATCCTTCGAGCAGACCGAGCGTCAGTGGCGCCTGCAGCTCGCCGTCCGAAGTTCCGAATCTCAAGACGCCCAGAACTTCATCGGTCAGGCTCGAACCGCCGCCGAAGCCCGCCGATGGCGCGCCCACAAGCCGCCGATGCCGCCGGAGAGCCCCGTCTCTCTCGCCATCGAGCAGACGATCGACGGACGCCCCACCCGCCTGGCCAAGAGTCTCATCGAAGGCGCCGGTCGCAAGGAGTGGAAGGTTGTCGTCAACGCCAACGAGGCAGGCACGTACACGGTGAACTGGCCCAACCTGTCGACCGTGCCGCGCAATGTGCGGTTCCGGATGACCGATCTGGCGACGGGAACGGTTCGCGATCTGCGCACGTCTTCCGGCTACACGTTTACGATCGAGGAACCCGGCACCCGCGAGTTCACGGTCGAGGCGACGGTCGGCGGAGTCCAGAACGCGGTGATCGGCAACGTGATCGCCACCCGGCCTTCTCGCGACCCTCTCGCTCCGTTCACGATCAACTACACGCTGTCCGCCGATGCGACGACGACGGTTCGGATCCTCTCGAGCCGCGGCCGGGAAGTGTTCACGGCGAGCCGGGGTCGATCGGATCGGGCGGGTGAGAACACGGTGACGTGGACTCTCCGCGACAACGCGAACCGCCTCGTCGCCCCCGGCAGCTACCGGGTCGAGGTGGTCGCCGAGACCGCTTCCGGCGAGCGAGTCCGAAAGATCATCCCGATCAACGTGGTGCGCTGACGGCGAACCCCGTCCAGAACCTAGGGGCCGATGAGAACCTCATCGGCCCCTCGCTTCGTCTACAGGTCATCCGCGATTTTCGGCGACGGTAGAATGCCAGAGAATGCGCATCGATCCATGAATGCAGTTCGGCCCTCGATATCGGTTTCGTCCGGCCGAGCGATCGGCACCTGGGTGCTGTGGGTCCTCGGGCTCGCCTCCGTCTTCGCCAATACGGCCCAAGTCCGTCTGAGCAGCTTCCCCTCACTGACCGTGGCCGACGGTCGGAGCACGGTGACGATCACGGCGGACGTTCGCGATCAGGCGGGGCGCAAGGTACCGGACGGCACCCAGGTTGTGTTCACCACAACCCTTGGCTCGTTCCGAGATCCGGTGGTGCGGACGAACGGCGGCCTCGCGAGAGGGGTGCTGGTTGCCAGCTCGATCCCCGGAGTCGCCAAAATCACGGCGAGCGCGCTGGCATTCAACAGCACGAGCACGCTGGACTTTGAGTTCGTGGCCGACCGCCAGCTTCTGTCGAGCGCGACCGAATTCATCGAAGTCGTCGGACCGCGACAGGTCGTCTACTGCACCGAACTGCGCGTGCTTGCCGCCTCCGGGCTCAACCGAGGCGTGAAGCTGCGCTTCCGCGATATCGAAATCGAAGCCGACGACCTCCAGGTCCAGGTACCGGCGACCATCGTCCGAGCCCGCAAGGCCCGTCTGAGGTTCGGGCAAATCGACCAGCAGTTCGACGAACTGTTCTTCCGTCTGAACCAAAGGCAGGGCTTCGGTACGACCACCTTCGTCGACAGACGCACCGTGATCCACCACAACGGGTGGTTCGCAGCCCCGGTTGAAGAGGAGCGCGAGAGATACGGCCTCGCCGAGGTCCGTGCCAGCGGTCTGACCGCGCCGACGTCGCCGTTGCCGCCCGACGCCTTCGAGTTTGAGGATCTCACGGAGTCCCCGACTCTGATCGCGGCCAAAAAGGCGGTGGCATTCCCCCGGCGCGAGGTGCAGTTCCACCAGGCCGAAATCCTGGTCGGCGGCGCGCGGGCGATGCGGATCCCGCTCTTCCAGGTCAGCCTGTTCGGCCAGACGCCCATCTTGACCGATCAGATCGTCAACGTCTACGACAACCAGCTTTCCGTCAACTACCCCCACTTCCTGTCCCTCAAGCCGGGCATGACGAGCCTGCTGAGGTTCCGGTGGGGTGAGCGCTACGGTCGGAACACCTCCGCTTCCACCACCGGTTTCGTCAACTATGAGTTGAACTGGAATCGGGGCGACGACATGGAAGGCGGCTTCGTCCTGTCGGGAATCGGCCGAAGCGACTGGGGAGTCGGGTTGCGGCAGTACTACCGAGCGGACGAGCGCACGGCAGCCAACGTCCAGCTCGACCTGGCGAGTCTGGACAGCATCTACGGGTCGGCCAACATCAGCCGCCAGTTCGAAGGTTTCTCCGCCAACCTCAACGCCAACCAGGCGCGCGCCATCGACGGTCAGTTGTTCAACAGTTCGGGCTATTCCATGGTCGTCGAGCGCGACCCGATGAAGATCGGAACGTTGCCGATGCGCCTGTACCTCGGACTCAGCGCGTCCCACACCAAGACGGAGAGTCGGTTCGCCGCCAGCGAGGCCACCCGATATGGCACCCGGGCGCGCATGCAGTTTCTGCCCATGCGGCCCGACTCCCAGTCGACGCTGAACGCGTCCTTCATGGTAGAAGCCCTCGGGGGCGACACGTCGCGGTCCGGTTTGGCCTACACGGCCGACGTGTCGCTCGGTCGCCAGTTGGGGAGGTCGGGGTCTGCCCTCCTGACGTACAACTTCAGCGACGACGGCTTCAACAGCCGCCTTCTCGGGCGCCACAGCATGAGCGTGCAAACCTTCCTGTCGTCCGGAAGACTGGGCCTCTCGGCCATGGCCAATCAGGCTCTCGACGTCGAACGGAGCACGTTTTTGATCGACGCGTCCTATCGGGTGAGCGACCTGTGGCGCCTTTCCTACTCCTACACGTTCAACCGCTACTTCGGCGACAGCTACCTCGACTACAGTGCGATGATCGGGTATCGCCTGGGTGTGCGGGAAGTCGGCCTGATCTATTCCCACCGCACCCGCCGAATCGGGTTCCAGGTCCTTGGTGCGACGTTCGATTAGCGCCGTCCTGATCGGGGCGGCTTTCGTCGCGTCCCTCCCGGCCCAGGGGTTCGGGCGCTTCGGATACGAGGAGTCGGTCCACGTCCCCAACTTTCGCGTCGACCGCGAGGGTTTCCGGGTCGATTTTCCGCGAGCCGACAAGATCCGTTACGAGAACCCGAGCCAGATCTGGAGTGCCGTCCAGACGTCCGAATACGGGCAAACGGTCGTCCTGTCGGGGCGGGGTCGGTCTCCCGGAAAGTGGCGGAGCAACCTCTTCGGGGCCGGGATCGAATTCCATTTCGCCTTCGGGATGGGGCTCACCATCGGAAGCACGGCGGCTCCGTTTTTGAGTTGGACCGACGGAAGCGTGGGACCGAACGTTCCGACTCCGCCGTCGCGATGGATCTTGCTCTCTTTCCGCGACGACCAGCCGCCCCTGCTCTTTGCGTTCCAAGGCGAGCCGCAGGCCTTGCGATTGAGCGGCCGACCGGGGCAGTGGGTACTCCGATCGGAGCAGGCTTTCGCCGGTTGGGTGAGAGTCAGCGCCCCGGTCGGCCCGGTGGGTTTCCCGACCAACACGGCGTCCGCGCTGGGAAGACTGGTCCAGACGGTCCGTCCGGCCGTCGAAAACCTCAGTCAACCAAAACCGAACCTGGTTTCGGTCGACGTACGGGAGGATCTTCAGTCCGTGACGGCGACATGGCGTTTCGACCGGCCGGGAGCGGTGGTGCCTCCCGCCGCCATCCTCGCCCCGATGGGCGGGTATCCGATGCGGGTGACCACCCCGGTCAGAAGGCTCCCCGGATTCGACGCCGACGGCCCGACGACCGTGTCGCAGACTTCGGCCATCACCATGGTCTTTCCGACCCGCCGGATTCCCACCGGTCGATTCGTCGCTTTGGGCCCGGCTTCGGACGACCTTCCTGCGTCGGCCGCCACGACCGACATCCCCAGCCTGGTCGAGCTGGCCCTCGCCAACTACGTCGGTTCGCGAGACCGGGTGATTCGTGAGGCGGCCGAAAAGACCGTTGCCGAGTACCTTTCCGAGGCCGAGTACGAGGTCGAACCGCGAACCGAGCAACGTCTTCCTTACCGTCGAGACGGCACCGGCATCGATCTGGCCGCCGCCCATGCCCTCCTCATGCAGTCGACGATCTCGACTCAGCGCGCCACTTCGGATCCGAACGCCCTGTTGACGTCCGTCGTCCTCCGACGGGATTGGGCGACTTGGCGTCTCTGGGTGGAGAACTCGGACGTCGCCCGACGGGCCGGGGCTCTCGCCGCCCTGGCCGCGGCCGTCTGTCCCGAGCCCGAACGTCGTCTGGACGGAGCCATGCTCCAGGCCGGGCTTGCGGCCGAGAGAGGCCTGTTCGTTTGGCGGAGCCGAAACAATCTCGACCCGGAACGGCGCCCCCTTCTCGAAGCGGTCGAGCCGTTGCGCCGCGCGATCTTCTCGATGGAAGGGGGAGACCCGTCGGGCCGCGAGTTCCTCCAGAGCCTGGTCAGCGACCTAAGAGTGTACGGAGACTGGCCCGTCACGCTCGAAAGCACGGATGAAGGCCCCGTCTTCGCCTGGCAGGCCCCGGACAATCGGCGGACCGTGATCATCTTGGCCTCCGCCTTTCCCCTCGAGTTCGCGGCCAAAGAGAACGTCGCCGCCTTGAGCGTCGCCGACGCCCTCGGGTTCACCGTGATCCGCGCCAACGCCGAAAAGAGCGGCCCCGCCCGACTCCATTTTCAGCCGCCGGCGTGGGCGCCGCCTCTCCCCAAGAAGGCTGCCGTACCCCGATATACGGAAGAGAGCCGCTGAGAATCCGCCTTACGTGGAGGGAGAGGCGACTCCGCTCTCGAGCGACACCGGGCTCGGCCCGTTCCGATTCGCCAAGTCGACGTTGAAGTGCAACCCGACGTTGTCGGGTCGGTTGATGGCGCCTTCGATCACGTAGGCGGCCGCCTGGAGAAGGTTCAGCGTTTCCAGAGAATAGGGTGAGTACGGAGCCTCGGGCAGCTCTTCGTACTCTCGTAGGAGCTGGACCCGGGTTTCGGCCGCCGCCTTGAGCGACGCGTTCGACCGAACGATGCCCACTTTCTCGGTCATCGTTCTCTGGAGCGTTCGGCGGATTCGGATCGCCTCCGTTTCCGAGACGCTCTTGGGGAGCTTCGGGGCCGGAACGTCGGGGTGCCCGCTCGTCAGTTTGGCGCTGGCGCCGGAAGCGGCCCTTGCAAAGACGAGCGCTTCCAGCAGGCTGTTGCTGGCCAGTCGGTTCGCCCCGTGAACGCCCGTCCGGGCCACTTCGCCGGCCGCAAACAGGCGCGGAATCGACGTGCGCCCCTCGAGGTCGGTGACGATGCCGCCGCAAGAGTAGTGCTGGGCGGGCACGACCGGGGTCCAGTCCTTGTCGAACTCGAGCCCGATCGTGGCCAGCTTCTCGGTAATGGTCGGGAACCGTTTGGCTACCTCTCCCGGGGGCAGGTGGGTCATGTCCAGATACACGCACCAGGTTCCGTGCTTCTTCATTTCGGCGTCGATGGCCCGCGCCACGACGTCGCGGGGCGCCAACTCGAGCCGCGGGTCGTAGTCGTACATGAATCGCCGACCGAGATGGTTGCGGAGCGTCCCTCCTGCTCCCCGACAGGCTTCGGTGATCAGCCACCCGCGAAGTTGGGGGTGGTACAGGGTCGTGGGGTGGAACTGCATGAACTCCATGTCCCGAATCTCGGCCCCGACGCGGGCCGCCAGAGCGATCCCGTCTCCGGTCGACACGCGCGGATTGGTGGTGTGCTGGTACATGGTGCCGCACCCGCCGGTAGCCAACAGAGTGGCCCGGGCGACAAATCGGGTCAGGCCGAGCCCGTCGATCATGGCCGCCGCTCCCCAACACTCTCCCTCGTGAACGAGCAGATCGGTCACCATGGCGTGCTCGACGACGCGGATCCTCGGATGCCGCCGGACCGCTTCGACCATTCCGCGTTCGATCTCCCAACCCGTGCGGTCCTCGAAGTGGACGATCCGACTCCGCGAGTGCCCTCCCTCGAGGTGGAGAATCAGACCGCCGTCCGCATCGACGTTGAAGTGGACGCCGATCTCCTGCAGCCACTTGATGGCGTCCGGCGCCTCGCGGACCAGGTACTCGACCGCTTCCCGATCGCACAGCCCCGCTCCCGCGATCAAGGTGTCCTCCAGGTGCAGACGCCAGGAATCCGCTTCGCCGACCGCGGCCGCGATCCCGCCTTGGGCGTAGCTGGTGTTCGATTCCGCCATCTCGGCTTTGGTGAGAACACACACCGAACCGTGTTCGGCCGCTTCCAGGGCGTAGGCGAGACCGGCGAGCCCGCTCCCGATCGCCAGGAAGTCGTATCGTTCCAAACTCATGGCTTAGTGTACGTCGCGCCCGACCCCCGCCGGTTCTCGGGCCTATGCCGCCAACGTCCCGTTTTCCGCCCTGGCAACCCTCGACTCTGGTCCGGGTACCAAACACCCGACAATGGCTTTAGGGAGAACCCGGGAGGCCTTCGACAATGGCGTACGACCGAGGCTGGGCCGCGTGCCGACTGCAACCCACCGACCGCATACCGAGAACGGAGAGAGGGTTAGAGAACAACCTCGAGCTGCTCGGACACCTGACCGACACCCCGCTGGGCAGCTTTGGGTCGGAAGCGGATGTCGAGCGTGCTTTCGAGGCGCTCGTTGCCGATTGGGACCTCGATCTCGTCTTCTTGCCCTCTTTGGGTTGGGACCTGCATGGGCAGCTGGGCGTGACCCTTCGGGCGGAAGACTTCGCGCCCACGCGGGCGACCCTGTCGTGGTTTCAGCCCGATCAGGTGCTGGCGCGGGGCGACCCCGAGGAGTGGCAGCTCCGTCTCGACAAC
>JBDNCL010000143.1:0-7895 GCA_046719655.1 Fimbriimonadaceae bacterium | reverse complement strand
GCCGTGGTCGACTGGTTCGACGAGGCGGGCGGCGAACCCTGGTCGACCCGCATCCGCGTCGACGAGGCCCACGTGGACGGGGTGGGGCCACGTTGGTCGGCACGCGGAAAGGTCCAGTGGCGAGAAGGGGGTCGAGTCTCGGCGAGTGTCCGCTCGAGTCCCGACGCCGGCATTTGGGGCGAGATCGACTTCGAGCAGCTCGCAGTCGACCAGGTTGTGGAGCGGCTGAAGAGCGAGCCGACCTTCGAATACCGCGAGGAACTGCTTCCGGCGACGTCCCGCGGACTGGTGGCGACCGGGCGTCTGGCGATCGTTCGCCCGCTCGGGTCGCCGGTTCAGTTCCGTTCCGTGCTCCGGGCCGAGGCCGATCTGTTGGGCTACGACGACCGTTATGTCGGGCGCAACGTCCGCTTTTCGGGATTTGTCTCGAACGACGGGATTTCCGGCGAGGCGACGGGCCTGGTGGGCCAGACCCAAGCCGAATTCACGGGTTCGATTCGCTGGACGGGGGGCGTCCGCGCGGCCGGCCGGGTCCGGGGCACCGCCGGCGGCCGCCCATCGCTCCCCGATTGGCTCCGTTCGCTGGTGCCGTCCGGACTCGAGTTCGAGAACGGAAGGGCGGACGGATGGCTCGCCTACCGCGACGATGACAGGGTTCGGTTTGACGGCAGACTTCAGGCCGAGGCGGTGGTCTACTCGGGCGAGCGCTTCGCCGGGATCGAGACCCGGGTTTCGGTGGGCCCTCGCCGGTTTGCGGCGGTGGTCGATCGGGCGTCGTGGAGGGGGGCGCCCGTGACGGGGCGCATCGACGCGGGGCTGGCCGACCGGCGGCTGACCGGCTTCCTCGAGGTGCCCTCCGTCCCCGTCGCGCCGCTTCTGGCCGACCGAAATGTGCGCGGCGTGCGGGCCGACTTGGCCGCCCGCGCCCTCATCGGCGGCACCGTCGATCGCCCGGTTGCCGACGTCCGCGTCGCCGGCAACGCTCAAATCGAGATCGAGCCCGATCGCTGGGTGCCTCTGCGCGACCTCCAGGTGTTCGTTCTTCTTCAGGATGGGGCGTGGCGGATCGAACGGGCGGTCGCCAACGGGCCCGGAGACAGCGTTCTCGCCGCCTCGGGCGGTTTCGATCTGGCGCGAGGCGGGCTGAACGTCAAAGTCTTTGCCTCGGGCGTTCAAATCGGCGACTTCGTCGATTCGGTCGGCGGCGCCCTGGCGGCCGAGGGGCAGATCACCGGCACCCTCGCCGCTCCCGTATTTCTCGGAAATGTAGAGGTTTACGCGCTCAAAATCGACTCAGTTGACATCCCGTTGATCACGGCCGGCGTTCGGGCCGACCGGGATTCGGTCAGCATCGCCGACCTCCGGGCCACTCGGGGGCCTGGGCGCCTCTACGCGGGTCTGCGTTTTCGGTTCGCCGACCAGTCTCTCGACGGCCGATTCCGGGCCGACGGAATCGAACTGTCCGACTGGTTCGACGGAGACGCGGCCGGCGCCCTGTCGATCGTCGACGGAGTGGTCGAAGGCACGCTGGGCGCCCCCGTCGTGACGGCCGGACTCGAAACGGACGAGCTCATCCTGCGCGGAGTCGACCTCGGGCGTGCGACGGCGGGCGTCGAGTTTCGGTCGGGACTCCTGGCTCTCAACGACGCCATGGTCCGCGGCCCGAACGGGCGCCTGTCCGCGGCCGCGACGTTCGATCTGGCGACCCTGTCGGGCGAGCTTTCCGTGCAGGCGGACGACCTGGTTCTCAGCCAACTCCTGACCGACCTTCCCGACCGCACCACGGTCGGCGGCCGCGCCAGCGGCAACGCCTGGGTTTCGGTGTTCGATGGACGCATCGCCCGGGCCGCCGGTTCCGGGACGATCCAAGATCTCACCGTCAATCCGACCTACCTGGGGAACGGCCTCTGGAACTTCGAAGCGGAGGGGGCGACGTGGACCGGCAACGTACTGGTCGGTCAGCCGGGTCGGTACATCCAAGCCGAGGACATTCTCGTGGACGCCGCCCACCGCCTTTCCGCCGGCGCTCTCGTGGCGTACGACGTGCCCGTGCGCGACCTGTGGTTCGCCGTTCGGCCCTACCTGGTGGCGGGCGTGTCCCTCGACCAACCCGGTCGGTTCGCCCTGCCGACGCCCGTGGTCGAGCAGCTCGACCGTCTCGACGGGCGCGTCGATGCCGACCTGAAGTGGTCGGGCGTGGTGGACGATCCGACCGTCGAGGCTCCCGCCTTGGCCGTGCGGGACCTCGAGCTGTCGGGACAACCCAACGGCACTCTCCAGATTTCGGCCGGTCGACGCGGGGGAACGTGGTCGTTTCGGGAGGCTCGATGGCGCGGCGGTCCCGGAAGCGTCCGCGTGGCCGGCCGATTCGTCGAGGGCGGCGACTTGGACTTCGAGGGCACGGTGAGCAACTTCGATCCGAACTGGTTGTCCCAACTCGTGCCCGGCTGGCCCAGCGTTCCCGGCCGCGCCTCGCTGGACTTCGTGGCGTCCGGCCCGGTCGGGAGTCCGGTCGTCCAGGCGACGCTCAGCGCCTCTCTCTTCGACGCGCCGGCGTCGGCCCCGCCGGAAGGGGCGGTCGGAACGGCTCCGGCCGGGTCCAGCCCCCTGAACATTCAGCTGTCCGACATCCTGGTTCGGGACGGCTCGATCCAAGTCGGAGGTCTCCTGAACTATCGGGGCTTTTCCGGCCGCCTGGAAGGGGACGCCGCCTTCCGTTTTCCCTTCGAGTTTCCAAACGACGCCCCGATCCGCTTTCTGGCCGAACTGCCCCGAACCGAACTGCGGCGTCTGGTCGAGTTCGTCCCGTCGATGGACCCGTCCGCTACCGAGGGCGGCGCCGGCATCCGCCTGATCGTCGACGGCACGATTTCGAACCCGAGACTGGCCTTGGAGGCCGACCTGGAGGCCTCGCGCTTCGCGTTGGCGGGAACCTCTACGCGGGCAGAAAACGTACGGGCCTCGGTGCGCACCGTCGACGGGCGGGTGGTGGTTCGGGCCCGAGCCGACAGCTCTCGGGGCGGGAGCGTCGACGCCGAAGCGTCGGTCTCGGTGCGCGAGGTCCTGGATCGGCTCGGCGAAGGGGCGGAGTCTGTCTTGCAGACCGCGGTCGCGGGAACGGCGGCGATCCGCAACCTGGCGGCAGCGGAAAATTTCGGGCGCGACGGTCGAGTCGAGGCCGTGGTCGACGGCGACGTCCTTCTCGCCGGGACCCTGGGACGCGCCTTCTTGACGTCCCCCAACCGCATCGCGGTGCGCAAGCTCGAGCTGGTGGTCCCCAGCGAGCTGCCGGCGGCGGGACCCGCGGGTTCGGGCGCCAACCTGCCGCAACTCGACCTCGGTTTCGTCTTCGGCACCCGGTCGTCGCCGGTCGAAGTCCGGGTCGCGAACGCGGCTTTCGACCTCATCGGGGAAGGCACCCTCCGCGGGCCGCTCCTCGCGCCCAACGCGGTCGCCGACCTCGAGGTCGTGGAAGGCGCCATCCGACTTCCCAACGCCAGGATCGCGCTCGACGAAGGCGGCACGGTGCGGTTCTCCTACGACCCGGCCGCCGACCCTCTGAACACAACCCGTCTCGATGTGGCGGTGACGGGGCGGACCAGCTTGGCCGCGTCTCGCTTCCCCGGACTCGTCGAACGCTTCGACGTCCGTCTGGACGTTCGGGGCGACATGCTCCGCCCGGACACGCAGTCGATCCTCGCCAACAGCGACCCGCCCGGCCTGTCGCAGGAACGCATCCTCGCCCTTCTCGGCCAGAGCCAGGTCTTCGAGAGCCTGTCGCTGGATCGCGACGGGGGACTGGAGCAACGGCTCGGCCAGGCGGCGGCCGGATTCGCCATCCCCGTGCTCCTCGATCCGATCACGGCCGAGTTCGCCCGCGACTTCGGACTGGACTACCTCAACTTCGAGTACAACGCGTTCGAAGGCCCGTCCGTGGCGGCCGCCAAGACGCTGTCCCGAACCTGGGCCGTCCAGGCCCGGCGTCAGCTCATCGAACAACCCGGCTTCGCGATCCAGTACGATCTGCGGCTGACCTACACGCCCTTCCGCCGCAACCGCTTCGCGAGGAACGTCGTCTTCAGCTTCGGCCAAGATCAGGACCGGCCCTGGAAGATCGCCGTCGAATACACGGAGCGCTTCTGATCGGTCGCCGGGCGGTGGTCCCGAAGTTCCCGGACGCGCGTAACGACGGGCGGCGCCGGGAGTCGGTACCGTTGAACAGCCGCCGACGTCGGCGCGGGTGCGAGGTCGGGAGCAACCGCCTCGAACCGGCCGAGGCCCAGCGATTTCCGCCCAACCGGGCATCGGAGGGCACGCGAGGCGTACACTGTCCGAAATGTCGGTCCCCTCGGATCGACGAACCGAATCAGGAAGATCATGATCAAGGATTGGATGCGGGCGACGCGGGGACTCGGCGCCGTTTTGATGCTGGCGATGGCGCTCCTGGCCAGCGCCCAGGACGTGAACCTCGTCCGAGAGATCGAAGTGCGGGGGCTGGTCAACGTGAACCAAGACCAGGTGTTGCTGGCGATGCGGACGCGTCCCGGGCAACCGTACGTGGCGGCCCAGCTCGAGCAGGACAAGCGCACCATCGAGGACCTCGGCTTCTTCTCCGCCGTCGATGTGCGCGCCCGCGAGGTCGGAGGCGGGAACTGGGACATCCTCGTCGAAGTCGTCGAATTCCCGCGGATCAAGGAGATCCGGATCGTGGGCAATACGGTCGTGACGACCGAAGCGATCGAGGAAGCGCTCCGGACGGCCCCCGCGTTGCCCATCGAACCCGGAGCCGTGTTCAACCTTCGGTCGATCCGGGCCGCTTCGGAGGCCGTCCGCCGCCTGTACACCGACCGCGGCTATTTCGCCCAGATCGAGGAGTTCGGTCCGATGGCCGAGTCCCCCGAGACGATCAACGTCGCGATCCTGGAGCTGATGGTGAACCGGGTTTCGGTGCAGGGCGCGACCCGGACGCAGCCCCGGGTTCTCAACCGCCTGATCAAGACCCGCCCCGACACCGCCTTCAACTCGCGCCAGTGGGTTGCCGACCTCCGACGGCTGTTCGACACCCAGTGGTTCGAGAAAGTGGACAGCATCGAGCGTCCGACCGACGATCCCGGGCGCATCGACCTGATCGCCGACGTCAAGGAGCAGCGCACCGGTCTCTTCAACGTCGGGCTTCAGCTCGACCCCCGCAACAACCTCGCCGGATTCCTTCGCTACTCGGACTCGAACTTCCGCGGGAGCGGCCAGTCGCTGGGCGTCGGTCTGCTTCAGGGCGCGACCGGCGGCACCAGCGTGGACCTCAACTACGCCAACCCGATCATCGACGACCGCGACACCACGCTCGCCGTCTCGCTCTACAGTCGGGTGATCTTCCGATTCGCCGGGCTCGGCTTCGGCGGCGGATCGACTCCGACCGACGACGACCGCTACTTCGAGCGTCGAACCGGCGGCACGGTGAGCATCACCCGCCCCCTCAGGCTCGACACCGTGTTCCTGACGACCGGTGTCCGGTTTGAGAGCATCAAGACGTCCGACCTCGACACCAACGTTCAGAACGCCTTCATCCAGCAGGACGGCGAAGTCGGGTCCGCATCGGTCGCCCTGACCTTCAACCGACGCGACACCAGCGTCGATCCGTCCCGCGGCGACTGGCTTCGGATCAGCGTCGAGCCCGGTTACAGCAACATCCGCCGAGCTTCGGGCGCGATTTCCGGCAGCGGCATCCTCGGGTCGAACTTCTTCTTGCGGAACAACCTCGAGTACCGCGCCTACTTCTCGCCCGGACAACCGCCCCGCGAGAAGTTCGACGACCCGCGACGCGTGATTGCCGTGCGCGCTCGGTACGGGTTCATCTCGGGTCAGGTGCCGTTCTTCGAACAGTTCTTCGCGGGCGGATCCGACACCCTGCGCGGCTACCCCGAAGACCGCTTTTGGGGTCGGAACACGGCCGGCCTGACCGTGGAGTACCGACAGCCCATCCAGCGCGCCTTCAACGTCATCGCATTCGCCGACTATGCCGGAGCTTGGGGCGGATACGGTTCCGTCAACCTCTATACTCAGTCCAGCAGCGCCAAGTTCAACCTCGGGTACGGAATCGGATTCAGTTTCCGCACGCCGCTCGGGCCCCTTCGTCTGGACTTCGGCTTCAACGAGGAAGGCAAGAGCCGCACCCACTTCCTCATCGGAACGTCTTTCTAAAGGCAGGTAGGAATCAGAGCAATGTCAGAAAATCGCGAGCAGAAGTTCAATCGACTGGGTTGGGTGGTTGCGGCCGCCCTGGCCGGTGTCCTGATCGGAGGCGGCTTCCAGTCGGCCGAGTCGAAGATCGGCGTCGTCAACATCGCCGAGGTCGTCGAGAAGAGCGAGTTTGGCCGGCGCAGCCAGGAAGAGTTCAACACGATGAAGACGGCGCGCGAGGCCGTTCTCGAGTTCATCGACACGTACCGCGTCCTGACCGTCGAGCAGGCCACCAAATTCCGCGATCTCTCGCTGAAGACGAACGCCACCGCCGCCGAGAGAGCGGAACTCGACCGGCTGAAGGCGGAGGTGATCGCCGCCGACCGCCGGTCCAAGGAGCTCAGCATCAAGACCAACCTCACCCCGGAGGAGCGTCAGCTGATGCAGGAGTACGCGACCCGCAGCCAGCAGATGCAGGAGATCACCCAGCGCTGGTTCCGCGAGTTCACGCAGCAGATGCAGTCGTGGGCCGACGCCCAGCGTCTCCAGAGCCTGGAGCGCGCCCGGGCCGCGGTTCAGGAAACGGCCCGCGCGCAAGGCTTCACCGTCGTCTTCGAGACCGGCATCGCGCCGTTCGGGGCCAACGACCTCACCGAAGCTTCGCTCCGGGCGATGAACGCCCGACGCTGACGTTCCAGAAGCCCATGGGCGTACGCGGGGCCGTTTGGGCGATCGGGGCAGGGTTGCTGGCGGTTGGCTGCGCCGGCAACCCGGAAAGGGTGTGGGTCGATCCCGCCGTCTGGCAGGCCGATTCTCTCGCTCGGGCCGATTCGGTCGGCGAAGGCTGGGAGTACGCGACCGATGACTGGGAGGCGAACGTCGCCGCCCCGCGCGAGATCTGGCCGGCCGCGACCGTCGGTCTGCCCCCCGTTTCGGAAGAGGTGGTCTCGACCCCGGGGCAGGCCGCCCGGATCGCCGAAGCGCGCGAAACCGTCATCCAGAATCGGGCTCGGGCCCGACGAGGGGTGGAGTCCCGTCTGTTGCGCACCTACCTGCGCGAGGTCGCCCGTTTCCGAGTCGCCGAGGCCGACGCTCTGGCCCAATTCGACGCCGAGGCGAGGGCCGAGGGAGAAGACGAGGTGCGGGCCGCGTTTTCAAAGTACGCCAGGGAGCGGGGCCCGGTGGTGGCGAGGTTGGCGATGCTCCTCGGCTTCCCGTACCCCGACCCCCGCCCGATTCCGCTGCCGGAGGAGACGATTTGGGGTGCCCGTCGGCGGCTGGCCGAAGCCAAAGAGCGGTACGACGAGCTGGGTCGCATGGACGCCGAGTACCAGAACCGAGTGTCGGCGATCTTGACCGCGGTTCGCGCCCAAACGGCCGAACGTCGGGCCCAGATCGAACTGGCGGTCGCCGAGCGGACCGATGCGGCCGCCTCCAGAGCCCAGACCGACGCCGCCCGCGTGTTCGCCGAATCGGGTGCGGACTACGAGGCGTCGTTGGCCGAACGGCCGGACGTGGCGTTCGCCGCCCTCCCCGGCCGCACCCAGTCCCTCCCCGGAGGCACGCCGGCGCCTTCCGCGCCCGTCCTTCCCGGGGGTACCTTGGCGGGCAGGCAGACGGCGGGGTCGGAAATCCGACACGACCTGCGGATCTGGCTCGGCATCCGCGGGTTCCAACTGGCGAATCGGCCGGCGGGCGTTCGCGACCCAACAGACGAA
>JBDNCL010000142.1:0-7895 GCA_046719655.1 Fimbriimonadaceae bacterium | reverse complement strand
ATCGTCGACAACCCCCGCGGCGGGATGTACTACGGGGGCCAGGTCGCGGGGCCGGTGTTTGCCGAAATGGCGAGCGCCATCATCCGGCGCCGAGGGATCGCCCCCGACGCCGAAGCGAGCCCGGTGCGGGCGGCGGCCGCGCCGGCCGCGCACGGCGGCGGTCCCGAGGTCGACGTGTCGGTTCGGGCCGCCGAATCGGGAGAACGGCAGCCGTGAACCTGCTCGAGATCTTCGCCAAGGCCGGCGTATCCCCGGCTCGCCTGCACGACGACACTCGAATCGACGGCATCCGGTCCGACTCGCGACGGGTGCGGCCGGGGGACCTGTTCGTGTGCATGCCGGGGACCCGAGTCGACAGCCACCAGTTCATCCCGCAGGCAAAGGCGGCGGGGGCGGTCGCGGTGCTGGCGCACACGGCGGACGGGTTTGAGGCGGCGCTGGGAGAGGACTTGCCGGCCGCCCTCGTCCTGCCGGACGGTTCGTGGCAGTTCCAGGAGGCGGTGTGGCGTCTGTGCGACGCCTTCTTCGAGCACCCGACGCGCCAGATGAAGGTCGTCGGGGTGACGGGCACCAACGGCAAAACCACGACGGCCTGGCTCGTTCGGGACATGCTTCGGGCTCTCGGGCTTCGATCCGCGTATCTGGGCACGCTCGGCTTCCACCTTCCCGACGAAGAGCGGGAACTGGCCAACACGACGCCCTTCGCGGTCGAGCTGTACAACCTCCTGGCCGAGGCCCGGGATCGGGGGGTCGAGGCGCTGGCCATGGAAGTCAGCTCGCACGCCCTGGCCGAAAGGCGGGTCGACGGAGTCGAGTTCGACGTCGCCGTGTTCACGAACTTGACCCAAGACCACCTCGACTACCACGGCACGATGGAGGCGTACGAGGCGGCGAAGCGGCGTCTCTTCGAGGATTTGCCCCGGCAGACGGCCAAGCCGACCGTGGCCGCGGTCAACGTGGGCGACCCAGTCGGGAGGCGTTGGGCGGAGTGGATCGATCCGGCGCGGCGTCTGCGGTTTGCGGTCGTGGCGGAGCCGGGGTCGTTCGGTTTGGTCCCGGCGGAACTCGAACTGGCGGCCGAGGCCACCCGCGTGTCCCTCGACCGCATCCACCTCGTTCTGCGGGGGGTCGGGCATGACGACGTCGGCTTCGTCGCCCCGTTGGGAGGGCGCTACAACGTCGAAAACCTCGCGGCGGCGGCCGGGGCCGTGAAGGGGCTCGGCTTTCCCATGGACGACATTGGCGAGTGGGGAGGCAGGGTGCGTCCGGTTCCCGGGCGGTTCGAGCCGGTTCCGAACGAGGCGGGGATCGGTATCTTGGTGGACTACGCCCACACGCCGGACGCGCTCGAAAAGCTGCTGGACGCCGTTCGACCCCTGACGGCGGGGCGTGTGATCACCGTGTTCGGCTGCGGCGGCGACCGAGACCGGACCAAGCGCCCGAAGATGGCGCGGGCGGCCTCGGAGCGGAGCGACCTCGTCGTCGTCACGAGCGACAACCCGCGCACCGAAGACCCCGAACAGATTCTGGACGACATCGTGGCGGGACTCGCATCCGGCGTGGCGAGCGTTCGGATCGCCGACCGGCGCGAGGCGGTGGCCCATGCCGTCCGGGTCGCCCAACCGGGCGATGTGGTCGTGATCGCCGGCAAGGGGCACGAGAAGTATCAGATCGTCGGGCAGACGAAGCACCCGATGGACGACCGGGAGCTGGCCAGGGAGGGGCTGTCGCTCCGATGAGGCCCCGCACGGTCGGAGAGTTGGCGGCGGCGACGGGCGGGCGACTCGACCGGGTCTCGGCCGACGCGGTCTTCACCGGATTTTCTCTCGACAACCGGGAGGTTCGGCCTGGAGACCTCTTTCTGGCGATCCGGGGCGCGCGCGCCGACGGCCACGACTTCGCGGTTTCGGCCGTGGAGGCAGGGGCGGTGGCGGTGCTGGCCGAGCGTCCGGTCGGGGTGCCGGCCGTGGTCGTGCCGAACCTCGTTCAGGCGCTGGCGTCGTACGCCCGTCGTTTCCGAGACCGGTTCGAGGTTCCGGTCGTCGGGGTGACGGGGAGCATGGGCAAGACGACGACCAAGGAGTTTCTCGCCGCGGCGCTGGCCCCCCTCGGTCGAGTGGGAAAGACGACCGGGAACCGAAACACGGAGTACACCCTGCCCCTCCTCTGGCCCGAACTCGAGGGCGACGAGGCGTGCGTCGTGGCCGAGATGGGGATGCGCGGTTTCGGGCACATCGCCCACCTGGCGTCCTTCTGCCGGCCGACGGTGGGGGTGGTGACGGTGATCGGGCACGCCCACCTCGAGATGGTGGGGTCGCGATCCGGGATTGCGCGGGCCAAGGGGGAGTTGCTGGAGAGCCTGCCGGCGGACGGGCTGGCGGTGGGCTGGGCGGAGGACGAGTTCCGGCACGAGCTTCGGGGTTATGCGGGCGACCGGGAGTGGGCCACATTCGGGGAATCGGAAGGCGCGGACGCGCGGCTCGTCGGCTGCGAGGCGGTCGGTTGGGGCCGGAGTCGGGCGCGGTACATCGTGGACGGCAAGCCGGTCTCGGCCGAAATTCCGGTCGTGGGGCGACACATGGCCCGGAACGCGGCCGCCGCCCTGCTCGTCGCGTCGCGACTGGGGGCCGACCTGGAGGCGGCGGCGGCCGGCTTGGCCGAAACGGAGCTGCCGGCGATGAGGATGCAGGCGGTCGAGTGGAAAGGGGCGACGATCTTGGTCGACGCCTACAACGCGGCGCCGGGAAGCTTTGCGGCGGCTCTGGAGACGGCGGGCGAAAACCGCGGCGACGGCCGGCTGTGGGTGGTCATGGGCGAGATGAGGGAGCTGGGCGAGCTGACCCAGTCGGCCCACGCCGAAGTGGGACGGGCGATCGCGGCGTCCGGTCCGTACCGCGTCGGCTTCATCGGCGAGCAGACCCGGCACGCGCGCGCCGCCTGCGCCAAGGCCGGGGTGCCGGAGTCGCACATGGTCGATCTGGCCGACCTCGACGCGGTCGCCGCCTTTCTTTCCGATCTCTCTCCCGGCGATGTCGCCCTGGTGAAGGGCAGCCGCGCCCTGGAGCTGGAGAAGGCGTTGGCGGCCATGGGGGTGAGTTGGTGAGCCTTTCGCTCTCGCATGCCGAGGTCGTCGGCATCCTGGTCGCGTGCGCGGTCGCGTTCGGGGTCAGCGCGATCGCGGCGGCCCCGGTTCTGCGCCTTCTGATCGCGTTGAAGTCGCGCCAAACCGTGAGCCGGCACTTGCCCGGACACCAGGGCAAGTCGGGGACGCCGACGATGGGCGGCCTGATCGTCGTGCTGGGACTGGCGGCGGCGATTCTGGCGACCCCGGCCCTGGAACGGTCCCTGCTCGTTCTCGTTCTCGGATTCGCCGTCATCGGCTTTTGGGACGACTTCGTCGTGCCGAGGCTCTGGCCGGGCAAGCGCGGGCTCGGCTGGAAGGAGAAGCTGATCCTCCAGTTCGCGGTGACGGGAGGCTGGGTGTGGCTGGCGGGAGCGGCGTCGGCCGGCGCGGAGGTGGCGTTCGGGGCCGGATTTGTCGTTCTGTTTTGGGCGAACGCGTACAACTTTGCGGACGGCCTGGACGGTCTGGCGGCCGGGCTGGGGATCTGGATCGCGCTCGGGATCGCCGCCTGCGCGTTCGTGGTCGGGATGCCGTCGCTGGCTCTGGTCGCCTTGGCGCTGGTCGCGGCGATGGTGCCGTTCGCGTTTCTGAACGCGCCTCCGGCGAAGGTGTTCATGGGCGACGTCGGGTCGCTGCCGGTCGGGGCTCTGCTCGGGGCGCTCCTGGTCGGTCTGGTGGCGGTGGAGCCCCAGCCGCTGGTCTGGGTGGCGGCGGGTCTCCTCAGTCTGATCATGGCGGTCGAACTGGTGCCGGTGCCCCTCCAGATTCTGTCGGTCAAGATCCGGAAGAAACGGCTGTTCCCGAAGACCCCGATCCACCACGCCCTGGAGGACGCGGGGTGGCCGGAGACCCGGATCGTGTCGGGATTTGTGCTCGCGCAGGTCGTTCTGTCGGCGGCGGCGGCGGGGGCGGTGCTGTTTTCGGCGTCGCGGCAGGCTCCGTCTCCCACGGAGCGGTTGAGGAGCATCGGGCTGGAAATCGGCTGGTCGGATCGGCAGCCAGGGCTCTTCGTGACGGAGCCTGGGAGGGAGCGTGGCTGAACCTCGGCCGGACGGAACGGCTTCGGAATGGGCGGGGCGTCGGGTCGCGGTCATCGGGGCGGGACGCTCGGGTCAGGCGGCGGCCCGAGTGCTGACCGCCCGCGGCGCCCTCGCCGTCGTGTTCGACAGCCAGCGTCTCGAACACTCTCCCCGGCTGGCGCGGGCGGCCGAGAGTCTGGCCGCGTCTGGGATCGAGCTGAGGGCGGGCTGGAGCGGCGTCGTGCCGACGTCGGAGTTCGATCTGGTCGTGACGTCGCCGGGGGTTCCGAAGAGGCATCCCGCCTTGCTCGGCGCGGTCGAGGCGGGGCTCGAGGTCTGGGGCGAGATTGAGCTGGCCTACCGGATCGCGAAGGCGCCGATCGTCGCCGTCACGGGCACGAACGGCAAGAGCACCACCACCGTCATGGCGTGGCTGGCGGCGCGGGGAGCGGGCATGGATCCGCTCTTGTGCGGCAACCTGTACGGCTCGGGCTACCAGGAGGAGCCGCTGACCGAGGCGGCGGCTCGGGCGACCGCGGACCGGCTGCTGGTGGCCGAGGTCAGCAGTTTTCAGCTCGAGTGGGTTCGGGAGTTCTCGCCGGTGGCGGCCGCGATCACCAACATCACGCCCGACCATCTGAACCGCTACGAGAGCTTCGAGGAGTACGCGGCCACCAAGCACCGGATCTTCGAGAAGATGGGGGCCGGTTCCACCGCGGTCTGGCACTCGGTGGACCCGGTGGTTCGCCCCGTCGTTCCGGACGAGGTGACGATCTGGCGTTTCGGGCGGCCGGGCGACGCCGCGTACGCGGACCACGACGCCCTGGTGGTCGGCGAGCGGAACGGCGACGACGAACGAGTGCATCTGGATCGGGCCGGCCTCCCCTGGACCGAGCCCCACAACGACCTGAACGCGATGGCGGCGCTCGGCATCGTGATCGGAGCGTGGCGGGCGACGAGGCCGCGGCGGCCGGCCCCGATCGAGGCGATGGGAAAGGGCCTTTCGGAGTATTTCGGGCTCGGCTATCGGATGCAGTTCGTGGGGGAGAAGGGGGGCGTCCGGATCATCAACAACTCGATGTGCACCAACCCGGCCGCCCTCATCGCCAGCAGCCGCAGCCTGATCCCGGTCCAGCACCTCCTGATCGGCGGCCTCAACAAGGGGATGGACTTCTCTCCCGTCGGCGAGTACCTTTCGGGGACGCTGCACCGGGCCTACGTCTTCGGCGCGGACGGGGCCTCGATCGCGGAGCAGATGGGAGGCGGTTGGCCGGTCTTCGAGACCATGGCGGAGGCGTTCGAGGCGGCGGCCCGAGACGCGCGCGACGGCGAGATCATCATGCTCGCGCCCGGCCTGGCGAGCACGGACCAGTTCGACGACTTCGTCGACCGAGGCCGCAGGTTCCAGGAGATGGCGGAGGAGTGGCTCCGATGCTGAAACGGCTGGACATTCCCGACCTGTGGGTTTTCGGATTGGCGGCGGCGGCGAGCGTCATCGGCATCTTCTTCATCTTCGACGCGGGGTACGCGCAGTCGATGGCGGCGGGCCGGGGCTGGTTGACCCGGGAGGTGTTGATGCAGTCGGCCGCGATGTCGGTCGGTCTGGGCATCGCGCTCTGGGCGTCGCGCCGGAAGCCGGAATTCTGGTCGCGGACCTCGAAGATCTGGTGGACGCTGTCGCTCCTCGCCCTGATCGCGGTGCTGACGCCCGGTCTGGGACACGCCGAGAACGGGGCGAACCGCTGGATCAAGGTGGGGCCGATCACGGTTCAGCCGGCCGAGTTCGCGAAGCTGGCGATCGTGCTGTATCTGGCCGGCGTCCTGGCCGTCCGGAAGCCTTGGCCCAAGTTCAGGCGGCAGCCCGACTTCGGGACGTGGCTCGTCGAAGTCGCCTTGCGGAAGGCGTTTCGTCTGTTGCCGGCGGTTTGGGCCGTGCTGGCCTTCGTCCTGGTCGCCATCGAGCCGGACCTCGGCACGGCGGCCGTGTTGGCGCTGGTCGCGTGGGTGTTGTTCGCCTTCGGCGGGGCGACGCGGAAGTCGATGGTCGTCGGGTCGATCGCGGCGTTGGCGGTCGGGTGGATTTTTGTGACGATGGAGCCGTACCGGATCGAGCGGATCCACAACCACATGATCCGCTGGGAGGCCCACAACGTCGACGACATCGGATTCCAGACCGTTCAGTCGGAGCTGGCCATGGCGAGCGGCGGTTGGGTCGGTGTCGGTCCGGCGGCCGGACGAGCGAAGCACGTGATGCCGGCCGCGACGACCGACTTCCTTTCGACGACGGTGGCGGAGGAGTTTGGCTTCGTGGGATGGTTGGCGTGCTGTCTGGGGGTGCTCGGCGGTCTCAGCCTGCGTCTGATCTGGTTGGCGACCCAGGCGAAGGACCGCTTTTCGGGGCTCGTGCTGCTCGGAGTCGGAACGTGGATCGGTTGTCAGACGGCGACGAACCTGCTGATGGCGAACGGGACGCTGCCGGCGATCGGCATCCCGCTGCCGTTTCTGAGCTACGGCGGTTCGAGTCTGGTGGCGCTCTGGCTGGCGATCGGCGTCTGTCTGGCCCTGATCCGGCCACGACCGGCGCCGGAAGAAAGGAGCAAGGCGGTTGTCTATGGCGTTGAGAATCGTGGTGACGGGTGGCGGGACCGGGGGGCACGTGTACCCGGCTCTCGAAGTCGCGAGCCACGCCCGGTCGGTCGGTAGCGACGTTCTCTACCTGGGTTCGGTCCGGGGTCAGGAGGGGGGCGCCTGTGCGAAAGCGGTCTTGCCCTTTGTCGGTTTCCCGTCGCAACCCCTTCTGAGTCTGCGCACGCTCCGCGGGTGGCAGGGTTTGGCGAGCTTGGTCCGGGCTCGGTCGTCCGCCCGCCGGGCGCTGAGGCAGTACCGGCCGGACGTGGTGTTTTCCACCGGCGGCTACGCGGCCGGTCCGGTCGTGAGCGCGGCCCAGTCGCTCGGCGTTCCGACCGTGCTTCACGAACAGAACGCGGTGCCGGGTCGGTCGAATCTTCTGTTCGCCAAGCGGGCCCGGGCGGTGGCGACCGTGTTCCACGCCGCGGCCCGTCACTTCCCGGGGGTCCCGGTGGAGAGGACGGGGATGCCGATTCGGGCCGAGCTTCGGAAAGCGGCGCAGGGTGGTCCGGGTCCCGATCTGTTGCCCCTGGTGCTCGTGGTCGGCGGTTCGCAGGGGGCGAGAGCCATCAACGAGGCGGCTCTGGGAGCGGCGACTCGGATGACGGGGCGGGGGCTTCACTGGATCCACGCGGCGGGGCCGGCCCATTTCGAGGCGCTCTTCGCCAGCTTCGAGAAGCTCGGGCTCAAGCACGTCTACGAGGTCCGCGCGTTTCTCGAGGTCGGGCCTCTCGCCGAGGCGTACGCGCGGTGCTCGGTGGTCGTGACGAGGGGCGGTGCGGGGACGCTGACCGAGATCGCCGCCTTTCGGAGGCCGTCGGTGGTCTGTCCGTACCCGTTTGCGTTCGCCGACCACCAGCGGCACAACGCGCTCGAACTGGAGGCGATGGGAGCGTGCGTCTTGGTCGATCAGGCGACGCTGACGCCGACGCTCCTGGAGGAGAAGCTGGCCATGTGGCTGGACGATCCCGGCCGCCGCGAGGCGGCGGCCGCCGCGCTCGGCGTCAGCGTCCGGAGCCTCTACCGCTACCTCGCGTGAGCGCTCACCGGGCCATCAGCACGAGCCAGAGCCCCGCCGCGGTGCCGAGCAGGAGCGCGGCGACCGCGAAGAGCGCCACAGTCGG
>JBDNCL010000141.1:0-7911 GCA_046719655.1 Fimbriimonadaceae bacterium | reverse complement strand
CTATCGTGGCGTCCGCGCGATCGACTGGTCGGCGCCTCTCGCGCCCGGCGCGACCTTCGCGATCGACGCGGTCGGTCGGGCCGAGGGGCTGGTGCACAGCCAGTTCGTCGCGCTGAAGGCCAAGGACGCCATCGTCGACCAGTTCCGCGAGGCCACCGGCACGCGGCCCGACGTCGATTCCGAGCACCCGGACCTCCGCCTCCACGTGCACGTGAAGCGCGGGCAGGCGACGGTCTCGTCGAGGCCGACGAGGGCGCGCCGGGAGGCCGCCGGCGGCGGGGGGGCGATGCCGTACCCGGCCAGGGCGGCGCGACCCGCCTCGGTGATCCAATCCGTGGTCCACGCGGGCGACAGCACCAGGTTCACCCGCGGACGTCCGAGCCCGGCGGCTTCGATGGCGGCCTCGACCTCCAGGCCGATCAGCCGCATGGCCGGGCAGCCCGAGTAGGTCGGGGTGATGTCCACCTCGACGACGCCGTCGTCGCCGAGGCGGACGTCGCGCAACACGCCGAGATCGGCGATGGAGAGCACGGGGATCTCCGGGTCGACGACCCGCGACGCCGCCTGCCGGGCGGCGCGGGGCAAGTACGTCCCCGGTTTCGGACACCGCTTCCACAAGCCGGTGGACCCGCGCGCGCCGGCGCTCCTGACGCTGGTCGAGGCGGCCGCCGCGGCGGCGCGACGGGCTTCCGCCGCTTCGACGGCCGCGATGTCGGCGTCGGGGGCGGCGTCGATCAGCCACGCCTGGAGCGGGGCGTTCTCCTGGGCGCGTTCCGCCTTGATCAGCAGGCGGGTGGGCACGAGATTGCCGTGGAGCCAGTCGGGAACGGCGTCGGTTCCGACGTGGATGTTCTGGCCGTCGGTCCGCTCCAGCAGCAGAAAGTGGCGTTCGCCGACCCGGAAGGTGCCGGTGACGTTGCCCTTCACTTCGAGCGTTCGTTTGCCGACAAAGGCCTCCAGGGCGGCCACCTCGGCGGCGCGGCTGATGCCGAACGCCTTCCTCTTGGCGAGGTAGTTCTGGAGGGTGTCGGCCTCGGCGTTCGGCGCGGCGACCCAGATCCCCGCACACGCGCCGACGGCGGCGACGGCTTGGAGGAATCGGCGGAAGCGGGCGCGGGCCATGTTCGACACCGGGCGGGTAAGGCTGGCGGAGAGATCGGGATTCGAACCCGAGAAGGGATTTGAGCCCCTTACCCACTTAGCAGGCGGGCGCTTTCGACCACTCAGCCATCTCTCCGCGCGCCCCATTATAGCACTGTCGGTCGAACCGGCCGGAAGGTTCAGTCTCGCCCCGTGGGCCGTTCGGAGACGGTGCGACGCGAGGGCCCGACCCGGGCTTGCGGTATCTTCGCTCATGTGGGCAACGCCTCCGTCGGGGAGAGTTTTGGACCGGTGGCCGGATTTTACGACCGGCTCATGCGGAGCATCCCGTACCGCATGTGGGTCGGCTACTACCTGCTCCTCCTGTCGCATCAGGGGGTCAAGGTTCGGGAGATCCTCGACGTCTGCTGCGGAACGGGTTCGGTGACGGAACTGCTCCTGGCCGAGGGCTTCGTCGTCGAAGGCTTCGATTTGAGCGAGCCGATGATCATGGAGGCCCGCCGCAAGGCGAAGGAGAAGGGTCTGGCGATCCGGTACGAGTGCCAAGACGCCGCCACGTTCGACATGGGGCGGACCTACGATGCGGCCTTCTCGTTTTTCGACAGCCTGAACTACATCGTCGATCCGGCACGTCTGGCGATGGCGATGCATCGGGTGGCCGCCCACGTCGAACCGGGCGGTTCTTGGATCTTCGACCTGAACACGGCGTACGCTTTCGAGGCGCGTCTGTTCGACCAGAGGGATCTGGGCAAGAAGTCGGCCGTGCGGTACGACTGGAAAGGTCATTGGGACGCCGCCTCCCGCATCATCACGGTCGACATGACGTTTTGGCACGAGGGTCAGGAGTTTCACGAGACGCACCGACAGCGGGCCTATTCCGACGGGGAGATCCGGGAAATGCTGGCCGACGCCGGCTTCGTGGACGTCCGGTGCTTCCACAGCTACACCCTCGAGCGGCCGCGGGCCACGAGCGACCGCGTCCACTACGCCTGCATCCGAGGGTGAGGGGCTAGCCGGTCAGGAGCATCCGGGCGGCCACGGCCAGCTTTTCGCCTTTCGACGTTCGGGCTCGGCCCGAGAACACGTCGTAACCGCGTTGCTCGATGCGGTCGAGAATGCGGGCGTAGAGGACGCGGGCCAGCTTGACCGGACGCCGCATCACGTCGGGCAGGCGTTCGATCTCGGCATCGGAGGCTTCGTACAGGCGCCGGGTGCGGTCGATCTCGTACTGCATCAGGGTGGCGAACTCGGGCGTGAGCCGGCCCGCTTCGATCGCGGCGACCGAGACGCCGAACTCGGCCATGTCGGCCAGGGGGAGGTAGATGCGTCCGCGCTTGACGTCTTCGCCCACGTCCCGCAGAAAGTTGGTCATCTGCATGGCGTTGCCGAGACTCATGGCCGCCCGTCGGCGGGCGTCGTCCATCGGGATCTCCATGGCGTGCAGCATCATCAGCCCGACCGCGGCGGCGCTCCCGCGCATGTAGGACTCCAGTTCGGCGTAGTCCGCGTAGCGCTCCTTCCACAGGTCGGTCGCCATCGCCTCGAGGAAGCATCGGGGCTCGTCCAGCGGCATGCCGACCTCGTTGACGAGATCGACGAAGGCCCTCATGCCCGGATGGTCGGGGCGTTGCCCGGCGACCCCCCGTTCCAGCTGCTCGCCCCAATCCTCCAGGAGCCGACGTCGTTCGTCGAGGGACAGGCCCTGCGGGTTGTCGACCCATTCGTCGGGCACGCGGACGAAGGCGTAGAGAGCGTGGACCCGCTCGCGCATCGGTTTCGGGAAGCGGGAGGTGGCGAAGTAGTACGTCGTGCCGTGCTTGCGGTGGATGTCGCGGCAGAACGCGCGGTCTTCGGGGGTGGCAAACCTCGTCATCTGGTCCTCCGGAACTTGCGCACGTCCCACCTTTCGTTCACGTCCAGAGTGCCCCGAAACAGGACCTCGTAGCCGGCGCGCTCCGACTCCGGTCGACGCGAGTCGGACCGGGTTTCCTCCAGCATCTCGGCGAGGACGGGGCGGCACGCTTCGGCCGAGCCCTTTCCCGCGGGCAGCGGCTGGCCGATCTTGAGGAACACCTCGGGTCGCTCGTGCATGCCGAACGCGTACACGATCGCGATGGGGACGATCGGGGCCCCGGTTTTCTCCGACATCCATCCCAGCGCCCGCCCGAACGGAAGCAGCCCCGGACCCGGATGGAGGACGCCTTCGGGAAAGAGGGCGAGCGACCAACCTTTCTCGAACAGGCGCACGGTCTGGCGGGTTGTCGCCGCCCGGGCGGCCGCGTCGCCGGGGGGAAACCGCATCGCCCCCGCCTTGGCGAAGAGCGGAAACGCGTCGAACTCCTCGACCCAGAACCGGACCGGGACGCCGACCCTCGACGCCAGCAGGTAGGCGACGTAGCCGTCGAACCAGCCGTGGTGGTTCATGGCCCATATCCACGGGGGACCTCCGCCGGGCTTGGTCCGGGCGACCCACGATCCGACGCCGCTCGCATAGACGTTGCGGAAACGGGCGCGGACCGAACGCCGGACCATGGCGTCCACCAATCTGCCGACAAGGCCTTCGGTCTGCCGCGGGATCATCTCGGTGCGGCAGTTTAGCGCAGAAACGCGGGTCGGAAGCCGGCGGTTTTGGGTCGGACACGGCGCCTTCCCCCATGGTTCTGTCGTAGAATGCCCTAATGGTAGACGTCACTCTACCAAGTTCGGGTGCGGACCGATCGCCGGATCGGCCCTTGCGATACCTGTTCCTCGATCTGAACGCGTATTTCGCCTCGGTCGAGCAGCAGGAGCGTCCGGAGTTGAGAGGGCGCCCGGTGGCGGTCGTGCCGATGATGGCGGACTCGACCTTCGTGATCGCCGCGTCCTACGAGGCGAAGAAGCGGGGCGTCCGGACGGGTACGCGCGTCGGCGATGCCCGCTCGATGTGCCCGGAGATCGAGTTGGTCGAGGCCCGGCCGTCGCTCTACGTCCATTACCACAACCGCGTCGTCGAGACGGTGGAGAGCGTGCTGCCCGTCCACCGCGTTTGCAGCGTCGACGAGATGTCGGTCCGCCTTTTGGGAGACGAGCGGGATCCGGACCGAGCGCGGGCCATCGCGGCCGAGATCAAGACGAGGCTGCGGAAGGGGGTCGGCGAGTGTATCCGGGCGTCGATCGGAATCGCGCCGAACGAGTTCCTGGCCAAAGTCGGAACCGAGATGATGAAGCCGGACGGACTGGTCGTCCTCGAGGCGGGCGACCTCCCGGAGCGCCTGTTCGGTCTCAAGCTCACCGACTTCTCCGGCATCAACCGACGCATGGCGGCCCGGATTCAGGCGGCCGGAATCTTCACGGCGCAGCAGCTCTGCCAGGCGGACAGGCGCCAGCTCCGGGAGGCGTTCGGGTCGATCGTCGGCGAGAGGTGGTGGTACCTCCTCCGGGGGATCGACCTGCCTCAGCGGGAGTCGGAGCGGAAGTCGCTGAGCCATTCCCATGTCCTGCCGCCGGAACTCCGGACCGACGAGGGGTGTCGGCAGGTTCTGCTGAGGCTCCTTCAGAAGGCGGCAGCCCGATTGCGGGCCAACGGTTTGGCGGCCGGTCGGATGTCGGTCGGCGTCTCGGGTCGCCAGAAGTGGGAGGCCGAGGTCCGGCTCGACCCCACCAACGACACCGCCACCCTGAACGATGCGTTTTTGAGGCTGTGGGCCGGCCGCCGGTTCGTCGGACCTCTGAAGGCGGGCGTCGCCTTTGGCGACCTCGTGCCGGCCGCGGACGTGACGCCGAGCCTCTTCGGAGACGCTCCCCGACGGGCCGAGCTTTCGCGGGCGATCGACGCCCTCCACGCCAAGTACGGCAAGAACCGGGTGTTTCTGGCAGGGATGGAACGGGCGAGAGACGCCGCGCCCGAGAGAATCGCCTTTGCCAAAACCGAACTCTTCGCCGAGGGCAAGGGCGACAACCAGTGGCGGGACACGTTCCGAGGCCTTCGATGAACCGCTGCCCGAGGTCCGTCGCCGCCAGACCGCCGATTTCGGTGCCCGACATCCCGGTTCCGCCCGCGACGAGGGCGTTGATTCCGGGCTCGCCGGACTACGCGCCGATCTCGTCGTACCGGATGGACCGGATACCGAGCCGGTCCAGCCCTTCGCGCAGGAGAGGCGAAACGAACATCCGACGGTCCAGGTCTCTTTCTCGGGCGACGGCGCCGGGAACCAGACCGGCGTGGACGAACGAGCGCATGTCGGGCTCGTCGAGTCCCGGGTGCGTCACGTACAGGAACGGACCTTCGCCCGCCCGAGCGAGGCCGTCGATCAACGCGCGGACGCGCGCCTCCGCCTGCTCTTCGGGACCGGAACCGGGATCGAGAGCCGTCTCGAGAGCCGGATATTCGAGTTTCGGGCGGAACACCAGGCCTTCGTCGGCCGCGATCCGGGCGAGGCGTTCGGCCAGGCCGCCGAGCCAGCCGACTCCCATGTGCTCGTCCATGTACCGGATGGCGAATCCGGCTTCGCGGGCCTTCGCGAGTTGAGCGCGAACCTCGAGTTCGGCCTCGTCCAGGCTGAAACCCCGGTTGTGGAGGACCTTCGGCTCGGATGTGAACATCCCGGTCGCCTCGCAGAGGCTCGGTACCCGGCAGGGGCCGGCGACCGGGCCCCACTTGACCGTGTCCCACTCCGCGTTGAGGACGACGTGCAGTCCAAAGCACAGGTTGGGGTGTCCGGCCAACAGCCGGGCCGCGTGCTCGAAGGCGGGCCCCGGAACCATCAGGGAGGCGTTCTTGGCGATGCCGGCGTCGGCACACTCGCGAACGGCCCGGTTCGCGCTCTCGCACGATCCGGCGTCATCCATCCTCAAAACAATCTTTCGTTCCGGCAAGCGAGACCTCTCCCCGTCATTGTTGCCGTCGACGAGGGTCCCGATGCGCGGGATCGGTCCCGTATTACCGGACCATTACCGGTCGAAGGATGCCGGCCTCACTCGACGATCCGGCTCAGCCGAACCAGGATGTCGTACGCCTGCGGATCGAGGAGGATGTCCTTGATGAAGTACTTGATCCGGTCGTCCTGCGTCCAGCCCGAGGTGTCGAGACCCCGCTCCTGCACGCGGGCGTCGAGGGACCCGGCCGCCGCCCGGAGTTGGCCCTCGTTCATGGACCTCTTCATGGCCGCGAGAACCGCATTGGCGTTCTCTTCGGCCGCGTTGGCGCGGCGGACTGAGAACGAGATCAGCAGAGCCCGGAGTTCGGTCATCAGCTGAGTCGGGGGCACGGCCTGCTTGTTGATCCCGTTTTCGATCGACTCGTCGATCCGCTTTTCGAAGGCGACGAGTTCGTCGTGCTCCAGGCGCTGGATGTTGCGGACCCGCTCGCGAGACCTCTCGATGGCGGGCAGCACGTCGTTGATCTGCCGGCGCGTCCACAGAAGGGGAAGGATGTGGTTCAACAGGTCGAGCTGCCGGATCTTGGCCATCGTCTCGTCGCTCTTTCGGGCGCGGGCATCCGGCGCGGCTTGGGCGATGGCGCTGCCGGCGAGGGCGGCGACGAGGGCGACAGCGAGGATGGTTCGATGGATCATGGCTGCTTGTTTCCTGGCTCCTGGTTTCGGGACGATTGCCGCTGGGGTTGGGTTACGCTCTGCTCGATCAGGCTGGCCATCAGGGCGCCGGCCATCGTCTGTCCGTGTACGAACGCGAGCCCGATGAGGAGTACGCCGCTCCACGCCCAGAGAGTGAGACGCCCCTCGACGATCCCCTCCCGCTGCTGGATCGCGAAGAGTCCGAGCAGCATCACAAGCGCGCTGCCGATGATCAGCACGATCGACAGGGTGGTGCGTTTGCCCGGCGACATGCGGACGAACCGGTCCCGCAGACGGTGGGCCCGCCTCCAGATGGTCCATCCGTAGGCGATCCACAACGCGAAACAGAATCCGGCCTGCAACCAGAGCAACCCGCCCAGGATACCGGGTCGGATCGGATGCCCTTCAAGCCGACGACGGACCGTTTGGGAAAGGTAGATTCGTCCCCGAGAAGTCCGATGATCCTGGTATACGGCACGATCTGCATCGACCGAGTCTTCGTTTTGCGCGAACTTCCCAAGCCGGGAGGCTACGCCGAGATCGTGTCCCAGACTTCGGTCCTGGGGGGCGAAGCGGCCAACACGGCCGCCTTCCTCCACGCCTGGGGTCGGGACGTCCGGCTGGCCGGCAACCCGACCGGAGACGGAGCCGAAGGCGAACTGCTGGCGGCCATGATCCGCGAGAAGGGGTTGCCGGACGCCCTCATCCGGCGCGGGAACGGGCCGGTTCCGGTTTGCTACATCCTCGTCACCGGCGACGGCGAACGGACCATGTTCGGGCAGGGGTTCGGCGACTTTGGGCGCGAAGGTCTCGTGGACGGCGTCCCGTTCGCGGCCGGAAACTGGTTCACGGCCGACCCGAACATGAGTCGAGCGTCGCGGGAGGCGGTCCGACGGGCCATCGACGCGGGCATGGCGATCTACCTCATGGACTTCATCCGTCCCGACGACCCGATCGAGGCGGGATCGTACTGGCAGAGTTCGACCGACTGGCTCGGGCGGCGCGGCGACGTCCAACACAACGTGGAGTTCGTCAAGGAACTCGTCGATCGCCGGCATTGCCACGCCATCCTCAGCGACGGCCCGAACGGCCTCGTCGCCGGTTCGCCCGCTCACCCGGTGCGCCACTTTCCCCCGTTTCCGTGCCCCCGCGTCGTCGACAGCACGGGGGCGGGCGACGCCTTCCGGGCGGGCATGCTCTACGGGCTGGATCGAGGCTGGGATTTCGGGTCGTGCCTCCGCTTCGCTTCGGCGGCCGG
>JBDNCL010000140.1:0-8126 GCA_046719655.1 Fimbriimonadaceae bacterium | reverse complement strand
CCAACGGGCCGTGTGGTCGCCCGCGAAGTGCACCCTCTCGAACGGCTCGCGCAGCGAACCCAGCATCCCGAACACGCCGCCGGGCGGAATCGACGGGAACGCCCCCACGGCGTGCGGGTCGGTCGACCACTCGAAGAACGCGCCTCCGACGTAGCCCTCCCGCGCCTCGGGAAAGATCCGGAACAGGGCCTCGGCCCCGTCGGCCACCGGCTCGGAGCTCACCGAGAATTCGACCGCCTGCGCCCCGACGATGTAGGCGCTCAACACGGGACGGTCCGATCGGGAACCGTCCCACGTCTGCTGAATCCTCAGATCGGTGAGCATCCTTCCGTTCCACCCCCGCTGCCGCCACCAGGGTTCGAGGAAGCGCCAACAGATCTTGGCCGCCCGGGCCATCGGGAGCCTCTCGAACGCCTGCATGCGGTGAGCCGGCAGGTCGGGGTCGAACGACACCCGCGCGATGGTTCGGGCCGGCATCGCGAGCACGGCCCGGTCGACCGCGACTTCGCCGTCTTCGAACTGCAGGTACGCCTTGTCCGAGACCTGGCACACCCGCCTCAGAGTGGCCCCCGTCCAGATCGGACCTTGGATGCGGGCCGCGATCTGGGCGCACAGCCCCTGCATGCCCCCCACGAGCCGGACCGCGCTCATCGCCCCCTCCGCCCGACCGAGGTAGTTCCGATACCCCCACAGCCAGCCCAAGAGCGACACTCGGTCGAGGTCCTCGCCCTCGTCGGAACGGTACTTGGCGGTCAGCCACTTGAGGCCCCGTGCCGAGGGGTTGGCGGACAGGAAAAAGTCGCGCACCGTGCGCTGGTCCAGCTCGGCCAGCTGCGGATTCAGCCAAGGCTCGTCCCCGATTTCGGCCGCCAGCCGGTCGGCTTCCGCCTCGACCCGCTCGACGTCGGCGAGAACCTCGGGCCAGAGCGTCTTCTCGTCCGACCACTCGCCGTCCAGAAAGACCCGGCCCGGACCCGCCGGCGCCGGTTCGGTCTCGATTCCGAACTCCCGCGCCAGCTCGACGATTCGGGAGTGCTCGGCGTCGATCCACTCCCCTCCCGCCTCGAACCGGTAGTCGCCCTCCGAAACGGTATGCAGACGTCCGCCGACCCGTCGCCTCGTTTCGAGCATGACGACCGAGAAGCCCATCCGCTCGAGTTCGTAGGCGGCCGTGAGTCCCGCCAGACCGGTGCCGACGACGCCGATCCTCATCGGGCGTTCTCCTGGGGATCGACTTTCTCGGGAGTTCGGTCTCCGGGTAGTCCGCGGGCGCGAAGGGCGGCGTCGGCCAGAAGGAGGAGGAGCAGCAGGCCGCCGAGCGGCAGGCGGGCCGAGGTGGCGGGGTCTTCGCGCATGAGCCAGCAGAGCACCGCGAGCACGGCGAACGCGGCCGCCATCACGAACGCGGCCGGACCGCGGCGACGGTACTGCAGAGCGGCCACCGGGGTCATCACGGCGCAGAAGACGGCCGCTCCCAAAAGGACGTTGCCGAATTCAGGCGTCACAGGCGCCTCCGGCGGCGGGAAATCGAGTTCTTGCGGGCGGCAACATGGTTTCGCTCACCTCGGTCGGCCGACGTCCGGACGCGCCCGGGAGGCGGTCCGCCTCACCCAATCGCGGGCGTCCGCGCTCAGCCGGCCCCACGTCGACAAGTCGTTCCAAGCCGATTCTACGGCGGCGAGGATGGCGGGCGCGTCTTCCGGTACCGGCCCCGCCCCCGCGTCGAGCGCGGCCTTGGCCTCGGCGTCCGAGTGGACCCCGACGAGCACGGGACGATGGGCCGCGAGTTCGGCGACGAGGGCGCGGGACACGATCTCCGGCGTCCATCCGGGATGGGACGCGGCGAACTCCGGGTCTTCGGCGACGATGGCGGCGGAAACCCCCGGAGCCCATTCGAGAGGCCGCGTCCCGACGATCCCGACGCGCCGTTCGCGGGCGAGGGGAGTCAGCGTCGTCTCCGCCGAGCGCTCCCGGTGCGAGACGGGAGCGAACACGACCTCGAACGCGTCGTGGAACTGCCAGAGCCCGAGGGCGGCGAGGGGCGGACCGTCGACCCAGAGCGCCAGATGCCGGATGTGCCCCTCCTGCCGGGCCGACTCCAGCGCCATCAACGCGCCCGATACCTGAAACTCCTCCATCGCCCGCCGCACCCGCAACGCGTAGAAGTCGACGGTCGGCCGCGTGAGCGAGCACAGGATCTCCAGAATGTGGGCTTGAACGAGGTCGGCGGCGTGGGCCTCCTCGGTCGCCGACTCGATGTCGGATCGGCCGACGGCGACCAGGGTGGCGTCCCGGCCGCGGAGGTGGGACCCCCAAATCCCCGGTTGGCTCGTGATGTCCAGGGGGACGCCGACGCCGGCCGCCTCGACCGCGACCGCCGCCAGACGATCGATCGACTCGGGATCGGGATCGCGCGGGGGGCGCAGGCTCAGCCAAACCGGAGGGAAAGCCCGGTTCGTCCGGCCAAAGACAGCGTTCGGCACATACCAAGATTACCTTTGCCTACCGGCCCGCCGAGCGCCCGTCTTCGCCCGCGGGCGGCTTGTCCCGACCCTGTCGGCCGGCGGTGACGCCCGTGCTCCTTCGACCTCCGCCGAGGACCCTTGGCCATAATCTCAGCCATGATCGGCATTCTCGTGGCCGCCGCGGTCGCCTCCGCTCCCTCGGGACTGACCTTCGAATTCGGGTCGGGCGCCGGGCTCGACGCCCGCATGCACGGCGTGCCCGTCGTCCAGGGCAGCTGGTTCCAGTTTTACGAGCCGGGCTGGACCAAGGGATACTACAGCTCCCTTTGGGGCGAACAGGCGGTCGAGAGTTCGACGACCGGCCGCGCCCGGATGACCTTTCGGAGCGACGACGGCCGGGCCAGCGGGGCTCAGCAGATCCGGCTCGACGGGAACCGGCTGACCGTCGAGTACGAGTTCCTGTGGACCGGCGATTCGGTCGCCAACGTCGAGATCGCGGTCGCCCAGCTGTGGGCGCCCGCCCTCGACCGCGGGCGCCTCCTGATCGACGGCAACCCGACCCGAAGCCTGTTGCCGACCGCTTACGGGAGCGTTTCCGACATCGACGAGAGGTCGTACGGTCGCGGCAGCCGGTTCGTGTTCGAAGCCCCGCTCGGACGGGTCCAAATCGAGGTGGAGGGGTTCCGGGCCGTGATCTTCGACGCCCGCGGCTACAACCAGGATTTCGCCCGAGGCCGCGACCTGTGGTGGCTCGGCGCCTCCGACATCGCGCTGGAGCCGGGAAAGACGTGGCGCGGAAAGATGACCCTCACCTTCGAGGGGGACGCCGGCGCGGCCGAAGGCGTCGAAGTCGAGCGTCTGCCTCTGGTCGGACTGCCGGAGGCGGTCACTCCCCGAACCGACCCCCTGCCCCTCGTGCCGAAACCGAAGGAAGCGGCGCTGAACGGGGTGATCGGGCGCCCGACCCGGCTCGAGTTCGGCGTCGTCTCGGGAACCGACCCCGCCGCGACCCGAATCTTCGAGTCGGCCGTGGCCCGCTTGTGGGACATCGGGGCTCGGGGGCGGATGCTCCTTTCCGAATACCGGTTCGAGATTCGAGATCAGGGTCTCCCAGCCGAAGGCTACACGATCGAGATTCCGACCCGGGCCGACCTCCCGATCCGGGTGACGGGACAGGACCGCGACGGACTGCGGCACGGGGTCGAGACGTTGGCCCGCCTCATCCGGCACGACGGACGGCGTCTGGTGCTGCCGACCGGAACGATCCGCGACTACCCGACCGTGTCCTGGCGCGGCGTCCATCTCTTCGTCGGGCCGACGGCCCGCGAGTTTCACCGCAACCTCTGGTCGCGGGTTCTCGGTCCGATGCGGTTCAACAAAGTCGTCGTTCAGTGCGAACGGACGGACTGGCTCGCCGCCCCCGGAATCCAGACCGACATCACGATGTCCCGCCGCGACCTGGTCGGCCTCTTCGACGACTATCGAGCCCGCGGCGTCGAGCCGATCCCGCTGATCCAAAGTTTCGGTCACATGGGCTGGCTGTTCGCCAACGGCCAGAACCTCGACCTTGCCTTCAACCGCGACGTGCCGTTCGCCATCGATCCCCGAAAGCCGGAGGCCCGCCAGAAGGTCGCCGCGATCTGGGACGAGGCCATCGCCCTGCTGCGCCCCCGCGTGGTCCACTTCGGGCTCGACGAAGTCGACATGCGGGGATTCCCGAACGACCCGCGCGAGATCACGACCGAGTTGTGGCGGATCCAGATTCCGTTCCTGAACGAACTGGCCTGGCGACACCGCGTGCGCCCGATGCTCTGGGGCGACAAGGGCCTGGCACCGGGAGAGGCGATCGACGCCGCGCACGGGCACGACCCGGCCCACGCCCAGGCGCGCCGCCAGGTCATCGCCCCGGGCGCCTACATCGCCGACTGGCACTACGCCGCCAACCTCGACCCCGAGCCCTTCCGCCGGTCGCTCCGAATCTGGAAGAACGAGGGCTTCGTCCCCATCGCTTCGACCTGGTACCAACCGGCAAACATCTACGGCTTCACCCACGCCGCGATCAAAGAAGGGGTCGGCGTGCTTCAGACGACCTGGGCCGGGTACGAGAGTCGAGAGTCGGAGATGATTCGGGAGTACCCGCAGTTCTGGGCCATGGTGTTGACGGCCGACTACGCTTGGAGCGGCCGAACCGAGAAGCCGAACCAGCTGCCTTACGATCCGTCCGAGGTCTTCCGCCGGCTCTATTTCGAGGGTCCGCGTCCCGTCCGCCCGTCCGAAGGGGTTGCCCTCGGTTCCGGACCCGAGTTTTCGGTCGGTTCGACCCGGTTTCGCCGGATGAGGACCGTGGCCCTCCGCAACCTGATGATCGAAGGGGGAGCCTCGATGCCCGTCGCGCTCGAAATGCCGGTGGACGGGGACCGGGCCGTTCGCTCGGTGCGGCTGGCGGTCGATACCCAGACCCGCCTGCCCGAAGGGCACCCAGTCGCCGAAGTCGCGGTCACGACGGCTTCGGGCGAGACGGTGCGGGCGCCTCTTCTCTACGGGCGCCACGTCCGCCACGGCGACGACGGTCGGGCTCTGATGCTGGGAGAGCGGGGAAGCGGTCTGAGCGCCGTTTCCCTGGAACTTCCCCGGGCCCAGCCGGTCCGATCGATCCGCGTCGAGGCGACCAACTGGTACGGAGGACTTCGGGTTCACGGCGTGACCCTCGTCTACTGATGCGATCCGCCAAAGCCAAAAAAAAAGAGAGCCCGGCTCGGTGAGAAGCCGGGCTGGATCCCCGGTCGTGGATCGGATCAGGCCTTGCTGCGCTTGCGTCGCCGAAGTGCGGAGACGAGAGCCGCACCGGCCAGACCCATCGTGAAGGGCTCCGGAACCGGGTCGCCCGTGACGCCGGTGTTGCCGAAGGGAAGGGAAGCGGCGTCCGTGATGGACAGGTTCCGATTGTCGAGAATGCCGATCCGCGTCCGATTGCCCGTCGCCGTGTCCAGCTGGAAGATCTCGTCCGTGTCGGCGCTGATGCCGTACAGGATGCCGTTCGAGAAGCCGAGCTGCAGCTGCGGGCCGTGGGTGGTGCTGATCGTGTTGATCGTGGGATTCGGGTTGCTCAGGTCCGCCGACAGATATCGGTTTCCGGACGCGCTGAAGTAGGCCATTCCCGATTGGTCCGACGCGATGTCGCCGAAGCCCAGGTTGGTGCTCGACGTCGCGATCGTCGTCTCGCTCGCAATCGAGCTGCCGAGAATGGTGACTCTCCGCAGCTGCGTCCCGTTGTTCTGGTGGTAGTAGTAGGCCCCGTTGTGCCAGGTTGCGCTGGCCGTGTTGAAGCTCAACTTACCGACGACTACGGCCGCCATCGTGGTCAGGTTGTGCTGGACCAGGTCACGGTTGTTGGCCATATAGTAGGCCGTGTTGGTCGCCGCATCGTAGGCGAGGCCGTTCGGCTGGCCGCCAAACAAGGTGGAGGTCACCAGCTGGGTCTGGCCGATGTTGGGACCCGACACCTGGATGCGGTAGATGCCGCCGCCGTTCGAGCTGGCGTTGATGCCCAGAATATAGCTCTGGGCTCCGGCACCAGCAAGCATGGCCGGAAAGACGAAGCTAAGAGCAAGTGCTCGCAAGTTCATGTTGATTCCCCTTCTCGATTTGGCACGGGCAAAGACAGATGTGGCTGAGCCACGGCCACCGACATGATGTAACAAGTTGATGGCCACAAACCGGGGAGTAGGACAAAACCTGGTTCTTGTACCAGTTGAGACCTTTCGATGAGACGTCGTCTCCTGGGCGACCGCGGGCGAAGGCCGGCTTTCGCCGACTTGGATCAGTTTCGCCGGATTGGACCAAACCGAAGCGGCCGGTCGAGGCGTCCAAGGCGTTATGGTCGCGAGCATCTGTCTGCTGATCGCGGTCGCCCAGACCGGAGCGAGAACGGAGCCGGAGTCCCGGATCATGCCCGGGGTCGGCCAACTTCAGGGTGCCGCCTACGTCACCGACGTGCGGCCGGGGATCCGGCACAGCCAGTACCTGCTCGCCGGTCCGATCCGCGTCAACGTTCTCGAGATCGATCGGATCTGGCACGACCGAATCCGGGTGGCCCTCAGCCGAGGAACGGTCGCCGGGACCGAAAGGGTGCGCGATATGGCGATCCGGACCGGGGCGATCGCCGGCATCAACGGCGACCTGTGGGGCCCGAACGGCGTGGAGCAGGGTCTGACGATGGTCGAGGGTCGGTTCGTCATGGCGCCCAAGTGCCGGACCGCCTTCGCCATACGCCGAGACGGAACCCCCGTGATCGATCGCTTCATCGACACCTGGGCCTGGCCCGCCACCGTCGCGACGTCGGCCGGGGCCTCCCATCCCCTCGTCCTGATCAACAGCGACCTGAACGACGGATGGCTCAACCTGTACACCCCCGAATACGGCTTGAACGTGGCCAGCTCGGTCGTCGCCAACAGCGCCGAAGCGTTCTTCAACGCCCGCGGGATCGTGACCCAGGTGCGCTTCGACCAGCTGCGGATGGCCGGCAACCAGCCCGTGTTCGGAGGCGGTCCGATCGGCTACGTGATCGCCGGACGGGGCGCCGCCGCCAACTGGATTCGGAACAACGTCCGAGTCGGGCAACGCCTGACGTTCCACTTTCCGACCCGGGTGCCGTGGCAGGGTATCGAGTACGCGGTCAGCGGCGGACCCCGCATCCTGATGAACGGCCAGATCTACGAGGACCCGATCACCAACCCGTGGACCCCGCCCAGCGAGGAGTTCTCCGCCTCCTGGAAGCAGACGTACTACCTGACCCGGCAACCGAGGACGGCGATCGGCATCTCGGCCGACCGACGCAGGATCTGGTTCGTCACCGTGGACGGCCGAATGTCGCAGTGGAGTGTCGGCATGACCCTCAACGAGCTGGCCGCATTCATGCGCGACCTCGGGGCGGCCGACGCCCTCAACATGGACGGCGGCGGATCGTCGACCATGGTGATCGACGGTCAGGTGGTGAACCGACCCTCCGACGGCGCCCGGGCCGACGGCACCGGCGGGGTCCCCCGATCCGTCGCCAACGGTGTGTTCGTCTACCCCGGTCGTTTGCCCCGCACCGGGATGTAGGTTCGGGTTTCCCGACGAGATCGGCAAGGTAAACGCCCCGCTCGGTGGCCGAGCGGGGCGGCAGATGGTCCGGACGAGACCGGATTACTTGATCTCGACCTTGCCGCCGACGTCCTCGATCGCCTTCTTGATCTTCTCGGCCTCTTCCTTCGGAGCGCCCTGCTTGATGGGCTGCGGCGCGCCGTCGACGAGGTCCTTGGCTTCCTTGAGGCCCAAACCGGTCAGTTCGCGGACGACGCGGATGACCTGAAGCTTCTGGTCGCCGGCCGCGGCGAGGATGACGTCGAATTCGGTCTTCTCTTCGGCGGCGGGGGCGGCCTCGGCGGCTCCCGGCATCATCATCGGCATGCCCATCATGGGGGCAGCGGCGGTGACGCCAAACTTGTCTTCGAGCGCCTTCTTGAGCTCGGCAAGCTCGAGGGCGGTCATGTTGCTGATCTGTTCGACGATGCTCTCAACGGTGGTAGCCATGTTCGGGATTCCTGCGGTTGGGGTTATTCGGACGCCGGGGCCTCAGACTCGGCTGGGGCCTCGGTCGTGGACTCGGAACACCCTTGA
>JBDNCL010000014.1:0-21843 GCA_046719655.1 Fimbriimonadaceae bacterium | reverse complement strand
TGCCGGGACTGAAGACGACGAACGACTTCGCGCAGATGCTGGCCGACCCCGAGGTCGACATCGTCGCCGTCTACACCCCCGACAGCGTGCATGCCGACCAGGTGGAGGCCGCCTTCGCGGCCGGGAAGGCGGTGATCTGCACCAAGCCCCTCGTCAACCGGCTCGAAGACGCGCGCCGGATTCTCGAAGCGGGGCGACGCCACAACGGCCGTCTGCAGGTGGGTCAGAGCACGCGGTTCTTCCCGTCCTTCGCCCGCCAGCGACAGGATTTCGATCAGGGGGCGATCGGGGACATCGAGTTTGTGGACGCCCACTACAACCACCGGATGGACTGGTACTACCAGAAGAGCCCGTGGGCGAAGACGGACACCGACTGGGTGTTCTTGGGAATGAGCCACCCGATCGACCTGCTCGCCTGGTACCTGGGTCCGATCCGCGAGGTGTCCGCCTACGGCACCCACAGCGCGTTGGCCCGGTCCGAAGGCGTGCGGTCCTTCGATATCGTCACCGTTCAGGTCGTGGCCGAAGACGGGCGGATCGGGCGGGCGCTGGGCCACTACGGACTCCACGAGCTTCCGCGGGCCCGAAACGCCATCGAGTGCCTGCTGTTCGGTTCCGCCGGCACCAGCCTCGCCCAGTACCACGACATGCGCTACGTCCGGACGGCGGAAGACGGGGTCGAGGTGCTGGAAGACCACCTCTACGCCAAGCGGGGTTGGGCCTTCAACAACGAGGTCCACGGGATGCACTACGGCGAGTTCGCCGCCTACACCGACCACTTCGCCCTCGCGATCCTGGAGGGGCGGCCGAACTCTCCGAACCTCGAGGAAGGGGTCGCGACCGTTTGCCTGATGGAGGCCGTCCGTCGCAGCGCGGAGTCGGGACGGCCGGTGGAGGTGGGACCGCTGCGCCGCGAGGTCGGGCTCGATTTCTGACCCCGCCCGATCGACGGGCCGAGTATGGGACGGGATTGGAGGCGGCGGCGCGGTTGTGGTATCTTCCAGATCGCGGCCAGGGGTATAGCTCAGTTGGTAGAGCAGCGGTCTCCAAAACCGCAGGTCGCGGGTTCGAGTCCTGCTGCCCCTGCCACCTCCTCTTTCCGGCGCGCGTCCCCTCCCGCTTGCCCTTCTCACGGGTCGAAGCGATCCGATCCGTTGCGGACGGGTTCTCGTGCCTCGTCCTTCGCGGGGTGCCAAGGGGCCGATTTCATGGAATTGCCGAGTGGGCTTCGGTCAGAATAGCGCCATGCGCCTGGGCCTTTGGCTGCTTCTAGCCGTCGCCGCGACCGTCTTGGCCGGATGCCGACCGCCCGCCGAAGTCATCGGCGGTCAGGATCGCCCCTTCCGCATCAGCCGCGTGGTCAGTCTGGCTCCGGGAGCGACCGAGCTGGTTCAGGTGCGCGGGGTCGGCCTTCAGCTGGTCGGTCGGACCGAATCGTGCAACTGGCCCCAGGTCAACGAGCAGGCCCAGGTGGTGATAAAGGGTGTCCGCCCGAACTTCGAACTGATCCAGTCTCTCGAGCCGGACCTCGTCGTCTACGACGTGGATCTCACGTCGCCGCAAGACGTCGAGAAGTTCAAGGAGTTGGGGATCCGCACGTTCGCGATCGAAGGAAACACGGTCGACGAGTACATCGCCTGCCTCTACCGGTACGGTTCTCTGACCGGCAACGAGACCAACATCAACAACCACGTCGTCGAGGAGATTCAGAGCGCGCTGGATCGGGCCGCCGCCTCGAAGCCGCCCTCGCCCGTCAAGGTGGCGGTCGTCCTTCCGGGAACGGCCTCCGAGCACCTGATCGCCGGGACCGAGTCCCGGGTGGCCGACATCGTGCGGCGGGTCGGCGGTACCCCGGTTGGGCCGAGCGGTTCCCAGTTCGTGCCGATGAGCGTCGAGACGCTGGTCGCCGAAAATCCGGACGTGATCGTGGTCCCGGGTTCGGCCGCCGACGCCGAACGCCTCGCCCGGGACCCGCGTCTGGCCGGCATCCGGGCGATGACGAACCGCATGACCCAAGGCCCCGCCGCCGGCAAGCCGCGCGTGTTCGCCCTCAATCCCGACGTCGTTCTGCGCCGCGGGGCCCGGACCCACCTGGCGATCCAGGGTTTCGACCAGGTCGTCAAGCGCCTCGCCTTCGTCCCGTAGTCAACCTGGCCCCGGCCGAAACGAGTTCGGGACCGCGACGCATTCAGGGGGCGACACCCGCCCCGGAGGTCACTCTTTGGCACACGCTGAGATCGGAATCTTTGGTGGATCGGGCTTCTACAGCCTGCTTTCGGACGTACGCGAAGTCAAGGTCGACACGCCCTACGGGCCGCCGAGCGACGCCGTCATGCTCGCTACGGTCGCGGGGCGCAAGGTCGCCTTCCTGCCCCGGCACGGGCGCCAGCACACGATTCCGCCCCACAAGATCAACTACCGAGCGAACGTTTGGGCGTTCCGGTCTCTCGGCGTTCAGGCCGTGATCAGCCCCTGCGCGGCCGGTTCGCTCCAGAAACACGTCGAGCCGGGCAGCTTCGTGGTGTGCGACCAGTTCGTGGACCGCACCAACGGCCGGGCCGACACGTTCTACGACGGGCCGATCGTGACCCACATTTCGCCCGCCGACACCTACGATCCCGTGCTCCGCCGCCTGGCGATCGAGACGATCAGGGAGAACGGAATCCCCGTTCACGAGACCGGAACCGTCGTCGTGATCCAGGGACCCCGGTTCTCGACCAAGGCCGAAAGCAAGTGGTTCCACGAAGCGGGCTGGGAAGTCGTCAACATGACCCAGTACCCGGAGGCGTACCTGTGCCGGGAGTTGGGGATGGCGGTGGTCAACATCTCCCTGATCACCGACTACGACAGCGGCGTGCACGCCGGAACCGAGGCCGTGACCGCCCACAATGTGCTCGAAGTGTTCAAGAAAAACGCGGAAAACATCAAGAAGGTCGTGCTGGACCTGATCGGCAAGATGCCCGCCGACCTGAGCACCCTGGGAGCCCGGCACGGACTGGCCTACAGCCGGGGGGACGGCCACGCCGTCAGCCCCGAAGACGTCCGACTGTTCGAAATCCTTCCGTGAACGCGGTCCTCGCTGCCTGCCTGTTGGCCGTCGCCGGCCCGAGCGCTCCCGCCGAGCCCGGCGGGACGCTTCCTCTCGGTCGCGTCGACATCGCCGACCGCCAGATCGAAGTCCGGGTGCCCGACCGCGGCGCTCCGGTCCGGAGTCGCGCCCAGGCCGTCGACCACCGGGGCGCGATCTACACGTTCGAGGACGGCAACCTGGTCGGCCGGTCGCGTTTCGGCGGAGGATGGCGCGAGCTCGCCCGCCGCATGGAAGAGCGTCCCAATCCGTTTTCGGGGACGGCGACCCGGTGGCGCGTCATGGCGTTTGTCGCGACCCGGGGCGAGCAGGCGCACCGGGACGGCCCCTTCGTGCGCTCGTCGAGCACATCGATCGAAGGCCCTCAGGTCGCCCAGGCTCTCGACGCTCTGGCCCGAGCCGCCGCCGCCGTACAGGTTCTGACCGACGGCGCCCTCGCGGTCGAGGTGGACGTCCAGATCGACACCGAACTGTGGATGCGCGAGGTAGAACCCGCCGAGCCGCCGCCTCCGGTGCGGGCTCTGCTCGACGTCCACGGACCGGCCGATTCGGCCGCCGTCCCCTACGCCGAATACCTGGCGCCCCGGGTCAACGGTGGCGCGTACGAACCGGAGGACCGGGTGTACCGCGGCCCGTACGAGTCCGTCTTCGTCATCCACCCGTTCCTCGGCGACCCGCCGGTACATTTTTGGATCCCGGGATCGCCGGCGACCGCGCTGCCGTTCTTCCGGAGCGGTCGCGCGCAGGGAGACGCCGAACTCGCGCTGTCGATCTTGGCGTCTTGGGCGGCCCACGTCCAGATGCGCCGCGCCGAGCGCGGCTGGTCGGTTGGCGAACCCGGATTCGGACCCCGCTTCTTCGAACTCGACGAAGACGGAAGGCTGAGCCTCCTGCTCGGCGCGGACGCCTGGACTTCGCCTGACGAATGGCCCGAACTGCGGGCCGGTGCGTCGGTCGATTCGGAGGCGTACGGGGCGCGCCGGCAGCGGCAGTTTCAGGCGAGCGGCCGGCCGTGGTCCGAGGTCGCCGATCGTCCTCTGGCCGAACTGCCGTTCGTCGACCCCGCCGCGTGGGCGCAGGTTGTTGGCACCCCGATGCCGCGGCGGACTCCCGAACAGACTGCCATCTCGAGGCTGGCCCTCCCGAACGGTCTCTGGATCGTCGGCGACGCGGCCGTCGCGCCGCTCGTCGGCGAGCGCGGCCGCCCCGAGCTTGGGATCCGAGCAGTCGGCTGGACGAACTCCGACCGAGGGCCCCAGATCGTCTTCCGGGCTGATCCGGCCCAAGTCGAGCGGGACATCGACCTGCTTTCCGGGCCCCTTCCCGACGCTCCGGTCGCACGAGCGGCGGCGCCGCAGGCCGCGGTCGACTTCGGAGCGGCCGCCGTGCGCGCCTTCGGAAACGTCGTCGTGTCTCCCGCCGCCGATCCCGAGCGGGGCAAGGTTCTTCGGGCCACCTTCGGCCCCCTGGCCCGAGGAGGCCAGGTGATCCTCTACGAAGACGAAATCGGTGTCGCCGCCGCCGACCGACTCCAGGCCGTGCTCGATCTGCGGGCGTCGACGACCGACCCGGTCGCCATTCGGATGACGTTTCGGTCGGAAGAGGGTTCGGTCTCGGAGGCGGTGCACGTTCTGGCCGAGTCGCCCTTGGCCGAGGTCCGGACGTTTCCCGGCCTGCTCCAACCCGCCTGGCAGCGCCTGGTCCTGCCGGCCGTTGGCCCTCCGGGTAGCCGCCTGATCCGGGTCGCGCTCGACGCCGGCTTCGTCGGCCGTTTCGACGTTCCCGCCCGGGCGACCCAGGATATCTTCCTGGCGCGGCTCTCCGTCTCTCCCGGCGAACTCGAGGCCTCGCTTTCCGTTCCGCCGCTCGAAGTCGTTCCCCGCATCGACTCGGAGTCGGCGGCGGACCGAGCCGCCTACGCCGCCTCCGCCCGCGATCCGGCCGAGCTCCGTACGCTCCTCGGCGACCGGAGCGACCTCGTGCGGATCAACGCGGCCCGATCCCTCCAGCGGGTGGCGGCGCCCGAATTGGTCCCCGCTCTGGCCGAACTGCTCCGAAGCATCGATCCGCGCGTCTCCCGCGAGGTGGTTTTCGCCCTGGCCCATCAAGACACGCCCGACGGCTGGGCCGCTGTGCGGCGGGCGGTCGAAGTCGGTCCGTTCGACTTCACGCGGTCGGCCGCCGCCCGCGCTCTGGGAACGCGAAAAGACGGCGCCGATGCCGCATCGCTGAGCGCCCTCTTCGTTCAGAGGAGCTGGCGGACTCGTCAAGCCGCCGCCGAATCGCTGGGGCAGATCCCCGGCCCCACGCCGGCCATGATGCTCATGACCTTCCTCCAGGATCCGGACCCGGCGGTTCGGCTCGCCGCCGCTCTGTCGGCGGACCCGACCCTCGACCTCGTCGGGCGACGGATGCTCTGGGGCATGGTGAACGACGCGTCGGACGCGAGCCGGTTGGCGGCCGCCGTCGCCTTGATCCGGTCGGGCGACGCCGCCTTCCAGAGAGAGGGGTACAAGATCGTCCGCGACGAGAGCGTCGCCGTCCGCATGGCCTCGCTGGCTTGGATGCGGTCCAATCCGGCCGACGAGCATCGGGGCGCCGTGCTGCTGGCTCTGACCGACGCCGACCCGAACGTCCGCGCCGCCGCCCTCCGAACCCTCGCCGCCCTGCCGGGGCCGGTCCGCGAATCCGAGGTCGCCCGGCTGGCGAACGATCCCGACTGGAGAGTCCGACAGGCGTTCGCGGCGTTGCGGGACGCCAAGTCGCCGTTCGTGCCGGAAACCGAGCCCCGAACTTGACGTTGTCGAGCGGATGGGGCGGGTTCCGTCGTAGAATAGAGCATCGGCCCGCCGTGCCGGAAGGCCGACCCGTCGCGCTTCGCGGCGCGTGGAACAGAGCCCTCATGAATGAATCTCGCCGCGGTTTGCTGACCTCCGCTCTCGTCGTCGTCCTGCTCGGTTCGGCGGTCTTGGGCATGAACTACCGGGACCGCGTCGATCTCGGTCAGGCGCGCCAGTTCAACCGGCCGCAGATCGACGAATCGGCGCTGGCGAGTACCGATCCGGTCGCCGCCATCGGGATCGCCGACTACTTTTCTCGACTGGCCGACCTGCTGCGCAACGAGTACGTCGAGCCGATCACGGACGAGATGGCCCTCGCGGCCGGGGGCGTTCGGGGCATGGTGATGAGCCTGGACGACCCGCACTCGATCTTCTACGACAAGGAGGCGTTCCCGGTGTTCGTCCGCCAGATGGGCGGCAGCTACGAAGGGATCGGCGCCGACCTCGTCTTCATCCAGGACCAGCCTCCGGCCGCCGACGGCAGCCGGGCCGGGTCGAGACCCGGCAATCGGACACCGCCCGGCTCGGAGACCGAACAGGCCGCTCCGGGAGCCGCCAGCGCCCGCATTCCCCGCGTCGCCATCGGTTCGGTGGTCCCCGGCAGTCCGGCCGACCGGGCCGGGATCAAGCCCGGCGACTGGGTGGAGAGCATCGACGGGAAGTGGGTGGTGAACTCCAAGTTTGTCGACGAGGCCCGAGAAATCCAGCTCAAGGTCACCCGCAAGGAGCTGCCGACGTCCGCTCTCGACGAACTCCGGCGCGAGATCCGCAACCGGGCGCGAAACAGCCTCTCCCCCATGCGGGCCAAGGAAAAGCTGACCCGGGGAACGTCGGGCCGCCTGAACCTCGTCCTCAACCGGGGCGAAGACCAGGTGAAGGTCGACGTCGCTCTCGCCAAGAGCGAAATGCCGCCGATCGAGCAGACCGGCGACGGCACCATCCGACTGAGGTTGGTGCCCGGGGTGGCGGGCAAGCTTTCCGAAATGATCCGAGGCAAGTCGCAGGTCACCCTGGACCTGAGAGGCAACGCGGTCGGAGACTATCGGTCCATGCTCGAGATCCTGGCCGTGGTCGCGCCGACCGGAGAGTACGGATCCCTGACCCGGAGCGGCCGCAACCCGATCCCGATCCAAGTCGAAGACGGCAACGAACGCGCTCCCAAGCTCCGCCTTTTGGTCGACAAGACGACCCGCGGGACGGCCGAAGTCTTCGCCCGCGCGCTCCAGGCCGGCGGTCGGGCGACGGTCGACCTCTCGGCGCTGGCGGGTGAGCCGTTCGCGACCGAGATTCAGCAGCTGCCGGACGGCAGCGGCTACACCCTCGCCATCGGCCGGTTCGCCGCCGCCGGGGAGGCCCGATCGTGAAGGCGGTCGCCAAGATCTTCGGGGTGCTGGTCGGCATCCTCGTGCTCTTCACGTTCGGATACAGCTGGCGCGACATCCAGCGCGGTTCCTTGCCGTCGGTGGACACCATGGCCGCCCTGATCGGTCGCTCGCCGTCGCAGACCCGTCAGGCGCCCCAGGCCGTTTTCCGGAGCGCGTTCGTCCACATCGAGCGCAACTTTTATGGAACCGTCGACCGCGAGCGGCTCCGGTCGGCCGGTTTCGGCGGGATGCTCGCCTCGCTGGGCGACCCCCACACCGTCTACCTCGACGCCAAGGCCACCCAGGAATTTCAGCTCGAGACCCGGGCCGTGTTCGCCGGGGTCGGGGCGCGTCTGGCCCCCGACCCGCTCGGCGCCCGCGTCGTCACCGTCTTCGAGGGCGGACCGGCCGCCGGCGCCGGAATGAAGGCAGGCGATTTGATCGTCGGGGTCGACGGGAAGTCGGTCGGCGGGATCGATCTGAGCGACATCGTGGATCAGGTCCGGGGACCCGAGGGCACGACGGTTCGGGTGACCGTCCAGCGCGAGGGGCTGACCCAACCCCTGACCCTCACGATCCGCCGAGCCCGGATCGTCGCTCCGACCATCACCTCCAAGATGCTTCCCGACTCGAAGATCGGGCTGATCGAAATCTCCAGTTTCTCCCAACCGACCGGGAGCCAGTTCGCGTCCGCGCTCGACAAACTCGACCGGGAGGGCATGACGGGGTTGATCGTGGACGTCCGCAACAACCCGGGCGGCCTTCTGGAAAGCGCGGTCGAGATCCTGTCCTTCTTCGTCGAGAACAAGGTCGTCGTGAAGATGCGGATGCGCAACGGCCTCGAAGAGGTCGCCCGCACGCCTCCCGGGTTCCGCCGCGACGTGACGGTCCCGATCGTCGTCCTGATCAACGAGGATTCGGCCAGCGCGGCCGAAATCTTCGCCGGCGTCCTGCGCGATTACCGGCTGGCCACCTTGGTCGGCGTCCACACCTACGGCAAGGCCAGCGTCCAGAACGTGTTTCCGCTGATCGACCAGGCCAGCGCCAAGGTCACGATCGCGCGCTACTACCTGCCGGGCGGGCAGGACATCAGCCGCAAGGTCGACGAGGACGGGCGCTACGTGTCGGGCGGGATCGACGCCGACGTCAAGATCGAAGCGGGACCGGACGACGTTCCCGTGTTCGGAGAGCCGGAGCGGGACGCTCAGCTTCGGAAGGCGATCGAGGTCATCCAGAGCAAGCGCGGGTCCGCCAATCCGGTTCGGGCCCAAGTTCAGCCCGACCCTGATCCGGTGGCGAAGCTGCGCTCCCTCGTTGCCGGTCCCCCGGTTCGATCCCAGCCGCTTGAGGCCGCCTGAGTCGCCGCGTCTCCACCCCCGGCCGCCCGATCACGGGTGGATCTTCGACCGGGGGTCGAGACGGGCCCGCAGACCGTCGCCCACGAAGTTCAGGGCGAAGATGGTGAGGCTCAGGAACAGGCACGGCCAGAGAAGGAGCAGAGGGTGGGCGTTCATGTTCGCCCGGGCCTTGTCGATCATGCTGCCCCAACTCGGGTCGGGCGCCTGAACCCCGATTCCCAGAAAGCTGAGCGTGCTCTCGGCCAAGATCGTTCCCGCCAGATCGACCATACTCACCGCGAGCAGGATCCCCCACACCTGGGGCAGGATGTGCTTGATCGACACGTACCACGTCGGCGCTCCCATCGCCCGGGCCGCGACGACATATTCGCGGTCCTTGATCGAGGCGACCTGAGTGACGACGAGGCGGGCGACGGCCGGCCACGCCGTGATCGACAGCGCCACGATGACCGGCACCAGGCCGGTCTGCCAGACCCCGACGATCAGGATCGCCAAAAGAATGTCGGGGAAAGCAAACATACCGTCCGTCAGCCTCATCAAAGGCAGGCGGATCCATTTCGGCGCAAAGACGCCGCTCAGCCCGACGACGATCCCCAGGGTGAGGCTGATGGCCTGGACCGTGACCCCGATGAGCAGAGAGATTCGGGCTCCGTACGCCAAACGGGAGAGGTAGTCGCGGCCCAGCTCGTCGGTTCCGAGCAGGTATTCGGCGCCGGGAGGCGCGAACGAAGGCCCCGTCATCGCGTAGACGTCGCGGCCGATCATCGGCCAGAAGATCGCGAACAGGACGAGCAGGGCCAGGTAGCCCAGCCCGAACCCGAACAGGATGTCGCGGCGCCGTCTCATACCTGGCTCTCCCGGATCCGGGGATCCAGCAGCGGAAGCAACAGATCCACGGTCGTGTTGATCAGGATGAACATGGCGCCGGTCGTCAGAATGCACGCCTGAACCACGGGCGTGTTCCTCTCCTGAATGGCCTGGATCGTCTCTCGTCCGATGCCGGGGAGGAGAAAAGCGGTCTCGACGACGAAGCTTCCGGTAAGAAGATATCCGAAACTTGTACCGATCGCCGTGACGACGGGGAGGATCGCGTTCCGGAGAGCGTGGAACAGGACGATCCGCGCGGGCGGCACTCCCTTCGCGACCGCCGTCTTGATGAACTCCTGCTTCAGGGTCTCGAGCATGCTCGCCCGGGTCAGGCGAGTCAGCATGGCCGTCGGTCGGGCCGACAGGATGGCCACGGGCAGGATCAGGTAGTAGATGTCGGGCGCGACCCGGTTCGGCGACCAGGTCTGCGGCAAAACGTCGAGTTGAAGGCAAAAAACATAGACGAAAAGGGGAGCGAGCACGAAGTTCGGAATCGTGACGCCGAACGTGCTGAGGGTCAACACGGACCGGTCGAGGGGCCGGTTTTCCGAGATGGCGGCCAAGGTTCCCAGAGCGATGCCCAACGCGGACGCCAGGAGGATCGCCAGCCCGGCCAGACGCATCGTCATGGGCAGGTTTTGGGCGAGAATGTCCACGACCGGCTGTTTGGTGCCGGTGTAGCTCGGACCGAAGTCGCCGGTCGCGGCGCGCCCGACGAACTCGACGTAGCGAATCAGCATCGGGCGGTTGAGACCCATCTCTTCCCGCATCCGGGCCTTCTGTTCGGGCGTGCTCTTCTCGCCCGCCAGGATGTCGACCGCATCGCCCGGCGCCATCTCGTCCGCCACAAACGTGACGAACGAGATGAAGATGAGGCTGAGAAGGCCGAACAAGACGCGCAGAAACAGAGCCCGGGCCAGGCGCACGCCAATCTCTTCGCCGGAGCCGATCAGCTTCCTTCGGGCGAATCTTCGAATCGGACCGTAGCCCCGAAGGCGTGCTGCGGGAAACCCTCGATGTCGCCGAACGCCTCGATCACGGGCCTTAGAGCGACCAGGTCACCCCGATTCATGCAGATAAACGACTGAATCTTGATGAAATCCAGCACGTTGACCGGGCTCTGCCACCGGGCTGCACCCCCGGTCGGAAGGGTGTGGGACGGCCCGGCGACGAAGTCTCCGGCTGATTCCGGACTCCACTCCCCCAAAAGCACGCAGCCGGCGTTGGCGAGTTTCGGCAGAACCGGCTCGGCGTCGGCCAAGGCCAGAGAAACGTGTTCCGCCGCGATCTCGTTCAAGACGTCGATCGCTTCCGCGTCGTCCCGGACTCGGATCGCGAAGCCGTTCCGCAGCGCCTGTCGCATGACGTCGGCTCGAGGCGCGGCTTCGAGCTGGCGCCCGATGTGGTCGAGAACGGCGTCGATGGCCTCGTCGTCCCAGCCGATCAGAAAGGGCACGTTGTCGGGGGCGTGTTCGACCTGGGTGAGGAGGTCGGCCGCGGCGTGGGCCGCAAACCGAGCGTCGCCGATCAGGACCGCCACCTCGCTCGGGCCCGCGTAGCCGTCGACGCCGACCTCGCCCCAAAGTTGACGTTTGGCCTCGTTTACATATATATTTCCGGGCCCGGCGACCTTGTCTACCCGCTCGATCGTCTCCGTCCCCAACGCCAGGGCCGCAACCGCCGCCGCCCCGCCGATTTTGACGATCTGATCAACTTCAGACGTTCGAGCTGCAAAAAGAACGGCCGGGTGGAGGGTTCCGTCCCGGCGGGCCGGGCTGGTCGCGACCACGCGGCCCACGCCGGCGACCTTGGCGGGAAGAACGTTCATCAGCACCGAGCTGGGGTACGCCGCGCGGCCTCCCGGCACGTAGATTCCGGCAGACGAGAGGGGACGCAACACCTGGCCCCGCGTGCCGGTCTCGGCTTCCGTCTTCCGGATCGGAAGGTGCCACCGTCGAACCGAACCTTCCTCGGACACAACCTCGAGCGAACCGAGGAGGGACCGGTGCTGCGCCTCGTGGAACGCGCGCACCCGCGACGCCGCCGTCCGAATCGCCTCGGCGTGCACGGCCGGCACCTGGACGGCCGCCCACTCGGCATCGCCGACATGGATCGACTCCATGTCGGGCGCGTCGAAGCGTCGGGCGTGGTCCAGAAGGGCGGCATCGCCGCGCCGGCGAACGTCGGCGATCGTCTCCGCCACCGAGTCCGATACGGCCCGATCGCGTTCGACCGCCCGGCGGCGGACCGCCTTCCGATAGTCGGTCTCCCTGGTGTCGATCCTCTCCAACAACGACATAGGCTCCAAATCGGCGAAGGACGTTAGGGGGCGGGCAGACGCGAGATGGCGTTCTGGAACCGGGTCGCCATCGTGGCCGGACCGAGGACCGACATCAGCTCGAACAGGCCCGGTCCGACCGTCTTGCCGGTCAGGGCGACCCGAACCGGGTGGACGACGGGCCCGAGCTTCTCCAGCCCGAGCTTGCCCGCGTAGCCCCGCAACAGCGCCTCGCACTCCTCGACCGTACACGCCGCCCGTTCGTCGCACCACGCGATCATGTCGGCGAACATCTGGCGGACGTGGTCGTGACCGAACCATTTGGCCACCGCCTTCTCGTCGAACTCCACTTCCTCGACGAAGAAGAACGCGCACGCGCTCGGGAACTCGGCCAGCGTTCGGACCCGCTCCTGCTCGAGGGCGAGGGCGGCCTCGGCGAGCTTCGGCTGGTGCCGAAGCGCCGACTTCAGAAGCTCCGCGTCTCGCCACACCTTCTGCCGGGACGCTGCGTCCCCCGATTCCGCGTCTTCGGTCGTCCAGTACGCCCGGGTCTCCGGAAGCGCGACCCACTGCGATACCCGGCCCACGAGATCGCCGACCGAAAGCTGGCGGATGTAGTGGCCGTTCATCCAGTTGAGCTTTTCGATGTCGAACACGGCCGAGGACGGTTGGAGACCGCGAATGTCGAACGCTTCCGCCAGCTCGGCCGGCGTCATCAGTTCGCGGTCGCCGCCGGGAGCCCAGCCCAGGAGCGCGATGAAGTTCACGATCGCCTCCGGCAGGTAGCCGGCCGACCGATAGTCGAGGACGCTCGTCGCCCCGTGCCTTTTCGAAAGCTTCTTGCCGTCCGTGCCCTTGATGACGGGAACGTGGACCCACACGGGCGCCTCCCAACCGAACGCGTCGAAGAGCGCCTGGTGCTTGGGCGCCGAACTGATCCATTCTTCGCCGCGCAGAACGTGGGTGATCCCCATGAGGTGGTCGTCGACCATCGCGGCAAAGTGGTAGGTCGGCATTCCGTCCGCCTTGATGAGCACGGGATCGTCCACATCGTCCGCATTCCATTCGATGCGGCCCCGGATGGCGTCCTGGATCGCGATCTTCTGCCCCCGCGGCACCCGCAGGCGGATCACATAGGGCTTCCCGGCCTTCTCGGCCTGTTCGACCTGTTGGGGCGTCGCGTCGCGCCACCGTCCGCCGAAGTACCCGATCGGCTGCCGGTTGATCTGCTGGTACTCGCGCATCTGCTCCAACTCTTCGGGGGTGTCGAACGCCTTGTACGCATGGCCCGACTCCAGGAGCTTCGCGATCTCGCGCGCGTAGATTCCCGCCTCCTTCCGCTGGCTCTGGTGGTAGGGGGCGCAGGGACCGCCGACGTGCGGTCCCTCGTGGAAGCGGACCCCGACCCAATCGAGCGCCTGGATGAACTCGGCCTCGGCTTCGGCCGAATAGCGGGTCCGGTCCGTGTCTTCGATCCGGAGGATGTTCACCCCGCCGTGGCGGGCGGCGAACAGGTGGTCGAAGAGGGCGGTTCGGAGCGCGCCGATATGGAGCCGGCCTGTAGGACTCGGGGCAAATCGAACTCGGACGGACATGAACCGGAAGGTTACCTTGGCCGGAATCGGGGTCCCGAACGCTCAGGCACCCGAAGAGTACGGGCGGCCCGCGTCCGATGTCGATCGGTTCGGCTGGCCGCCCGTCCGCGGGCTGGGCGTCGACTCCTCAGGCTGGACCGGGCTCCAGCCGCGGGGTCGTGACCGGGTGCGAACCCTTCTCGACCTCTTCCTCGTCACCCGGATTCTCGGGGGTCGAAGGCGCGGTCGGCGCCGACGTGCGGTCCGGAAGGGGTTGGTTGTTCATGGCGGCCAGGAACTCCTCCCGATCCAGCGTCTCCCGTTCCAGCAGGGCCATCACAACTCGGTCGAGCTTGTCGCGATGCTCGCTGAGGATGTCCTCGGCGCGGCGGTGGCACGCTTCGACGATCCGACGAACTTCCTCGTCGATCAGCTTGGCGACCTCTTCCGAGTAGTTGCGCTCGTCGTTCGTGTAGTCGCGTCCGAGGAACGGGTTGTGGATCCGACGGCCGATCGCGAGGGTTCCGAGCTTGTCGCTCATCCCGTATTCGCAGACCATGGCCCGGGCGATGGCGGTGACCCGCTGAAGGTCGTTGCTCGCGCCGGTCGTCACCTCGTTGTACACCAGCTCTTCGGCGACCCGGCCGGCGAGGAGACCGGTGATGTCGTCCATCAGCTCCTGCTCCGAAACCAGGTGCTTGTCGTGTTCCGGGATCATCCAGGTGGAGCCCAGCGACATGCCGCGGGGCAGGATCGTCACCTTGTGGACGGGGTCGGAATGCTCCAGCATCTCGCCCACGACGGCGTGCCCCGCCTCGTGGTAGGCGATGACCTCGCGTTCCTTCTGCAGCATGACGCGGCTGCGGCGCTGGGGGCCGGCGATGACCCGGTCGAGCGCCTCGTCGAGGTCCTCTTGCCGGATCTTGTTGTGGTTTCGGCGGGCGGCGAGAAGGGCGGCTTCGTTGAGGGTGTTGGCCAGGTCGGCGCCGGTGAAGCCCGGCGTCCGCTTGGCGATCTTGGCCAGATCGATGTCGCCCGCGATCGGCTTGCCCTTGACGTGCACCTTGAGGATGGCCTCGCGCCCGTTGGCGTCCGGAACGTCGACCACGATCTGACGGTCGAACCGTCCCGGCCGAAGGAGGGCGGGGTCGAGAACGTCGGGACGGTTGGTGGCCGCGATGAGGATGACGCCGCTGTTCGGGTCGAAACCGTCCATCTCGACCAGAAGCTGGTTCAACGTCTGCTCCCGCTCGTCGTGACCGCCGCCGAGACCCGCGCCCCGCTGTCGGCCCACGGCGTCGATCTCGTCGACGAAGATCACGCTCGGGCGGTGCGCCTTGGCCGTCTCGAAGAGGTCGCGGACGCGGGCGGCGCCGACGCCGACGAACATCTCGACGAAGTCGGAACCGGAGATGTGGAAGAACGGCACGCCCGCCTCGCCCGCGATGGCCCGGGCCAGGTGGGTCTTGCCCACGCCGGGAGGGCCGGTCAGCAGGATGCCCTTCGGGATCTTGGCTCCCAGAGCGGTGTACTTCTTCGTGTTCTTCAGGAAATCGACGACCTCCCAAAGCTCCTGCTTCGCCTCTTCGATTCCCGCCACGTCCTCGAACGTGATCTTCGGGGCGTTCTCGCCGACCCGTTTGGCGCGGCTGCGGCCGAAGTTCATCGCCTGGTTGCCGCCCATCTGGGCGGGTCGGAAGACGAAGAAGTAGAGCAGCGCGATCAGCAGAAGGGGGAAGCCGATTACAGACAGGACGGCCAAGACGGTCTGGAACGGCGGTGGTCCCTCGATCTTGAGGTTCCCCTTCTCGGTCAAGATCCGGTTGAGCGCCTCGCTGGATCCCGCGTTGACGTCGGTCGTCGTCGTGCGGAACCTCTCGTTGTTCTGGAGGCGACCTTCGATCGTGTTGCCCTGCCACCGGGCTTCCAGGACGTTGCCGGCGGCGGCTTCGCGCATCAGTTCGCTCTGGCTGAGTTCGTTGATGCGCGGCCCGCCCATCAGGCCTTGGCCGGAACCTCCGATGGCGTTCAGGACCCCGATGGCGATGATCACCATCAGGATCGACAAAAGAAACATGCGTGCGGCTTTGTTCAATCGATCTCCGAAAAACGGGCAGTCTGTGTATGCGTTACGCTCCGGACCCGGCAAGCGTTTCCGGACGTCCGGGTTCTTCGGGCCGAATAGGTTCGAATCGGACGCGGAGCACCCGATCGGCCGAGTCGTGGATTCGCGCGCGCTCGTCCAGGCAAACGCCCGGTACCCAGATCGGACCGATCATATCACACATCACCGGCAAACGGCGTCGAGCGGACTGGGTTAGTTTGGATTCCGACAAAAGATCGCTCAGCTTGCGGCGTCCGTCGAATCCGATCGGCCTCATCGCGTCTCCCGGCTGCGGATTGCGCAGGTAGAACCCGGGCCGAAGATCGGCCAGCCCGACGAGAGTGCTCAGGGCCATCCTCTGCTGCCGGACCCGTCCGCCGTCCCAGTCGTCGTCCCGGAGGATGTCCTCGAAGGCGGTGACCTGCCAGCCGAACTCTTCGGCCAGGGTCTCGCCGGGAAGGGTGAGGGGCACTCGGTAGGCGGGCGGGCTCTCGATGCGCCGAAAGTGGGCCCGCTCGGCGTCCCACTCCACCACGACTTCGCCTCCTTCGGCCGTGAAGCTGCCCGACGCCCGGCCCGAGATCCCGTCCGCGATCGCCTGGGCAAGGTCGTGGTCGACCGTGCCCCCGAGGGCGCCGACGGCCAGTCGGACCGCGCGCCGCCGGAGGACGGTCGGCAGGCGCCGCAGACCCTCGATCCGGAAGGCGGCCTCGCAGTCGACGCTGACGAAGCGCAGCTCGCCGTTGAGGGGGATCTCGCACTGTTCGAGCCCGGCGGCGGCCGCTCCGTTCAGGAAACGGTCCTCTTCTTCGACGATGTCGCCGAGACGGGCGATCGTTCGCTCGACGGCGGGCTGGATCTGGCGAAGCTGGGGCAGAACCTCGGTCCGGATTCGGACCCGGGCAAACCTGACATCCAGGTTGGCCGAATCGGCGGACGTGGGGAGCCCGAGTTCGACGCAGTAGGCGGCCGTCTCCTCGCGGGTGAACGGCAACAGCGGGCGCACGATGCGTCCCCGTCGTCCGGGAATGCCGGAAAGACCGGCGAGCCCGCTTCCGCGGGCCAGGTTCAGCAGGATGGTCTCGACCCGGTCGGTCAGGGTGTGCGCGGTCGCGACGACCCCGCACTGCAGACGGAAGGCGGCTTGATCGAAGAAAGCGTAGCGGGCGTTGCGGCCGGCCTCTTCGAGGCCGATCTTCAGGTCGGCCGCGAGTTTGGGCACATCGGCCTTTCCGGTGGCGAACGGGATGTCGCGTTCGGCGCAGAACTGCTCGCAGAGCCGCTGCTCGTCGTCCGCGTCTGGCCGCTGCCCGTGGTGGAGGTAGCCCGCGACGAGGTCGATCCCGAGACGGTGGAGCATGTGGACGAGGCAGGTGGAGTCGGGGCCGCCGGAGTATCCGACCAGCCACCGCGCGTTCGCCGGCGCGAAGTTTTCCCGGGCCATGTGCGCGCGGAATCGATCGAACAGGGTTTCGGCGGCGCTCACGCGCCGATTATGGTGGGTGCCGGATCGTGTCCTGCAGGTCTTCGATTCGGGGCGCCGGACTCGGGCCGCCCGTTCCGATCCGATAGGTTCCTCGCGGATCGGAAGTCCGAGGATTTCGGACGCTTGCTTCGGTTCCGAACGGGGCACGCGCCGATCCCGGTAGACGTCCGGAAGTTCCGCGTCCTGGCATCGGCCGAGGCAGGCGCGGTCGCGCGCTTCGACCGGGTGGCCGCTTTCGGGAGATCGGCCCGTCCGACCATGCCCGCGACCGCGAGGTCGGCCAAACGGTGTTCGAATCCGACCGGGCGGAAACGTCCCGATCTTCGGACCCGAACCGATCGGTTCCCGGGGCGGATCGTCGGTCGGCGTCGGCGCAGCGGTCGGGCGACGCGGCCGCCCTCCGCGTCCGGCCAGGTTGGGCGATCGGTCGACTCCCAACCCTTCGGGATGCTTCGGGGCATCCCATCGGAGACGGTCGGAACGCGGACCATCGGCGGGGCGGAAAGCGGGAAAGACAGGCCGGTGCCCCGGCATCGTCGCCAGGACACCGTTCGAAAGGCGGCGGCCCGATATGGCCTAGCTGCAGCCGCTGGTCGAGCCGCAGGTATCGCACTTGAGGCAGACCCCGTTGCGAACCATCGTGAAGCTCCCACATTCGCCGCAAGGGTCGCCCTCGTAGCCCTTCAGTCGTGCCTGGCGAACCTTCTCGGCGAGAGCGAGATCCTGGGTCGCCGTCGCCGCCGGCGAGACTGCGGCCCGACCGATCGTCTTCCGCGGGGACGGTGCGGCCGCCGGACGCGCGTGGACGCCGCCGTTGTTCTTGTGGTATCCGCGAGAGTCGTGCGCCTCGTGCGCGAGGCCGGGGACTTGCCCGCTGACGATCCCGCCCTCCTCTTCGTCGACGAACTCTGGAATCTGATCGGGGTTGCCGACCGTGTCGCCGCGGAGGTCGTCGGGCTTGACCTGCACCAGATCGGTGCGCCCGAGGTAGCTCAGGGCCAGCTCGCGGAAGATGTAGTCGATCACCGACGTCGCCATCTTGATGTTTTCGTGGCCGCTCACCGTTCCGTTCGGCTCGAACCGCGTAAACACGAAAGCTTCCACGAACTCCTCGAGCGGCACGCCGTATTGAAGTCCGAGCGAGATCGCAATCGCAAAGCAGTTCATCAAGCTTCGGAATGCGGCCCCTTCGCGGTGCATGTCGACGAAGATTTCGCCGAGAGATCCGTCGTCGTACTCGCCGGTGCGGAGATAGACCTTGTGTCCGCTCACCCGGGCCTTCTGGGTGTAGCCGCGGCGGCGGGCCGGCAGCGGCCTGCGCTTCGCGATGTAGCGGTACACGAGCTTCTGGGCGGCGTGGGCGACCGCCTCTTGGGCCGCGAGATCTTCGCTCCTCAGGGAGAGATCGTCGTCGTCGATCGAGGCTTCGAGAATCGCGGCCGCGGCGTCGTCGCTGCTCGAGTTCAGCGGCTGGCTGAGCTTGGAACCATCGCGATAGAGGGCGTTGGCCTTGAGTCCCAGCTGCCACGAAAGCATGTAGGCGTCGCTGATGTCGCGGACGCTCGCCTCGGCCGGAAGGTTGATCGTCTTGCTGATCGCTCCCGAGATGAACGGTTGGGCCGCCGCCATCATGAAGATGTGGCCGTCGACCGAGATGAACCTCCGGCCCTTCTTTCCGCACTTGTTGGCGCAGTCGAACACGCTGTAATGCTCGGGCTTGAGGTGGGGCGCCCCCTCGATCGTCATGGTGCCGCAAACGTATTCGTTGGCGGCCGCGATCTCCTCCCTGGCAAAGCCGATCGCCTCGAGCATGTTGAAGTTCCAGTCGTTCAGCTGCTCGTCGGAAAGCCCGAGAGTCTCCCGGCAAAAGTCTTCGCCGAGAACGAACTTGTTGAAGACGAACTGGATTTCGAACGCGTTCGGGAGCGCGTCCTCGATCTTTTTGAGGACGTCGGGGGTAAAGCCGCGGGCGGCCAGGGTTTCGTGGTTGATGCTCGGCGCGCCGACGAGGGTGCCGTGGCCGAGACAGTAGCCGACGATCCCCTCGATCTCTTCCTGAGAATAGCCGAGCTTTCGGAGGGCGGGCGGTACGGACTGGTTGATGATCTTGAAGTAGCCGCCTCCGGCCAGCTTCTTGAACTTCACCAGCGCGAAATCCGGCTCGATGCCGGTCGTGTCGCAGTCCATGATCAGGCCGATCGTTCCGGTGGGAGCGATGACGGTGACCTGGGCGTTTCGGAAGCCGTGGGCTTCGCCGAGCTCCATCGCCCGGTCCCACGCCTCGCGCGCCGCCTTGACCAACTCGGTCGGGCACTCGTCGGGGTCGATGCCGACCGGGATGATCGAGAGACCCTCGTACTGATCCTTGGGGGCGTTGTAGGCGGCGCGACGGTGGTTCCGGATGACGCGGGCCATGTTGTCGCGGTTCTTCCGATACCCGTTGAAGGGGCCGTGCTCCTTCGCCATCTCGGCCGATGTCGCGTACGCCTCGCCGCCCATGATGGCGGTCAGGGCGCCGCAGATCGAACGACCGCTCGGGCTGTCGTAGGCGATGCCCATCTGCATCAGCAGGGCGCCGAGATTGGCGTATCCGAGACCGAGAGTTCGAAAGTCGTAGCTGCGTTGGGCGATCTCCTTGGAGGGGAACTGGGCCATCAGCACGCTGATCTCGAGAACGACGGTCCACAGGCGGATGACATGCCGATACTTCTCGACGTCGAAGCGCCCCGTCTTGGGGTCGAGGAACTTCAGGAGGTTGATCGACGCCAGGTTGCAGGCCGTGTCGTCGAGAAACATGTACTCGCTGCAGGGGTTGCTCGCGTTGATCCGGCCGTCGGCGGGGCAGGTGTGCCACTCGTTGATGGTCGTGTCGTACTGAACTCCCGGGTCGGCGCACGACCATGCCGCGTAGCAGATGTCGTCCCACAGATCGGCCGCGTTGATCGTCTTGTGGACCTTGCCGTCTACGCGTCGGATCAAGTTCCATTCGCTTCTGCTCTCGACCGCCTTCAGGAATTCGTTGGTCAGACGGACCGAGTTGTTGGAGTTCTGGCCGGAAACCGTGATGTAGGCTTCCGACTCGTAACCGGTGTCGTAGGTCGGAAACGCGATGCTCGTAAAGCCTTGCTGGGCCAGCTGGATGGCGCGCTGGATGTAGTTCAGCGGGATGCCGACCGACTTGGCTTCGGCGACGGCCTTGCGCAGCGCAGCGTTCCTTCTCGGGTTGAACTTCGCGGACGCATCCTCGCCGGACTCGCCCCCCTCCAAACCGGTGTGGCAGGCGTTCATGATCGCGTTGAGGTGCTTTTGGTTCAGAGCCGAACCGGCCACCAGAGACGCCACCTTCTGCTCTTCGATCACCTTCCACTTGACGAACTGCTCGATGTCGGGATGGTCGACGTCGAGGCAGACCATCTTGGCGGCCCGGCGGGTGGTGCCGCCCGACTTGATCGCGCCCGCCGATCGGTCGCCGACGCGCAGAAAACTCATCAGGCCCGAGGATTTGCCGCCGCCGGACAGGGGTTCGCCGTCGGCCCGGATCTTCGAAAAGTTGGTGCCGACGCCCGAGCCGTACTTGAAGATCCGGGCCTCGCGCGTCCAGAGGTCCATGATGCCGCCCTCGTTGACGAGGTCATCCTTGACGCTGAGGATGAAGCAGGCGTGGGGCTGGGGACGCTCGTACGCGTTTGTCGAACGGGTCAGCTTCTTCGTCTTGGGATCGACGTAGTAGTGGCCCTGGGGCGGACCCTCGATGCCGTAGGCGAAGTGCAGCCCGGTGTTGAACCACTGAGGGCTGTTCGGAGCCGCAACCTGAAGCGCGAGCATGTGGCACAGCTCGTCGTAGAACGCCTGGGCGTCTTCGGAGCTGTCGAAATAACCGTACTGCTCGCCCCAGTGCCGCCAACAGCCGGCCAGACGATGGAACACCTGACGGCTGTCGGTTTCGGGCCCCGTGCTTCCGTCCGCCTGGGGCACCCCCGCTTTGCGGAGATACTTCTGGGCGAGGATGTCGGTGGCAACCTGGGACCAGTGGGCCGGCACCATCACGTTCTCCATGAGGAAGACGGTGCTGCCGTCCGGGTTCCGAATCTCGCTTCGGCGAGGCTCGAAGGGGATGCCGGCGTACGGATCGCTGCCGGCGGTGGTGTACATGCGTCGAATCTTCATCCTGTCCTCGTTGGGAAATGCTGAGCGGTCTGGGGCGTGGGGCAGTCGGCGGCAACCTCGGGCTCGTCATGCACCGACTCCACGATCTGACGAAAATCGGCTAGGGTTTCGAATTTGCGGTAGACGCTGGCAAAGCGGACGTAGGCGACCGTGTCGAGACGGTGCAGCTCGCGCATCACCGCCTCGCCGACCTCCTCCGAAGGAACCTCGGCGTCGAAGCGGCGGTGGAGCTCGGACTCGACCCGCCTGGCCGCGAACTGAAGTTCTTCTCCCGAGACGGGGCGCTTCCGGCAGGCGATCAGCATGCCGTTCAACACCTTGTCGCGCGAGAAGTCCTCGCGCGAACCGTCCCGCTTGATGACGTAGAGCCGGGGGCGCTCCGGCGACTCGTAGGTGGTGAACCGCCGACCGCAACGAATGCACTCGCGGCGTCGACGAATGGCTTCTCCGTCTCGGGTGGCCCTCGATTCGAGGACCTTCTGGTCGGGTTCGCCGCAGTACGGGCAGTTCATCGTTTCATCCGAAACCCCTAGATGTTGGGGTTGCAGTCAATATACGACGCTACGGGTGGAAAAGCCGCGCGAAATTCGGCACATTTCGACCCCACGTTTTCCCGGCGGCTTTTCCCCATTTCGGGGACAACGACGAGACGTTCGCGGTCGAGGGGGCGCGACGGCCGTCCGGTCGGGGACAACCGGGGGAAAACTCAGGCGACCG
>JBDNCL010000139.1:0-8160 GCA_046719655.1 Fimbriimonadaceae bacterium | reverse complement strand
CCGCCCGAGGACTCAGTCCTGATTCGGCTTGGCGGCGGCCACCGCGACCGCCGCGGCGAGCGCCGCCTTCACCAGATCGCCGACCACAAACGGAACCACGCCGGCGGCGAACGCCGCGTGCCAACCCGTGTAGGCGGCGACGACGGGAAGACCGCAGGCGTAGATGGCGACCACGCCGACCCCCACCGCAAACGGAACGACCACCCACCGCGACGCGCGGGCCCTCTCGACGATCCAGCCGACGAGGATCACCGCGACGAGGAAGCCGACGAGGTATCCGCCCGTCGGACCGAACAGCACGGCCGGTCCTCCCTTCAGACCGGCGAAAACAGGCAGTCCGACGGCCCCTTGGGCCAGGTAGGCGGAAACGACGGCCGCGCCGTGCCGCCACCCCAGAGTCGCACCGATGAGCAGCACGGCGAAGGTCTGGGCGGTCACCGGCACCGGGGTGAACCAGAGCCGAATCTCAAACTGGGCGCTGAGGATCAGGAGAACGTTGGCCGCGAGGAGGACCGAGGCTTGAACGGCGAGAGAGCGCTCGCGAAGCCATATGGATACCGTGCTCATATCGGTAAGAGATTACCGATGTGAACCGGGGCGGCGCACGGCCCGGTCGGACTCCCGACCTTCGCATGCCCGGGGCCCGACTAAACTAGCCACTATGACGGCCGAGATTCTTTCCATCGGAACCGAACTCCTGATGGGGCAGATCGCCGATACCGACGCCCAGTACCTGGGCCGACTGTTTCCGGAAATCGGCATCGTCCACCAAAGGCGTCAAACGGTCGGCGACAACCTCGGGCGGATGGTCGACGCGGTTCGCACGGCCTTGGACCGCTCCGACATCCTCGTCACGATCGGCGGACTCGGTCCGACCGAAGACGACCTCACCCGAGAGGCGATCGCCGAAGCGACGGGGCGACCGCTCCGCGAGCATCCGGAAACGGCCATGCGGCTGCGCCGCTTTTTCGAGGAGAGGGGGCTTCCCTGGGTCGACTCCCAGTTGCGGCAGGCGATGATTCCCGAGGGCGGGCAACCGATCCCAAACCCGAACGGCACGGCTCCCGGAATTCTGCTCGAGGTCGGAGACAAGGTCGTCATCGCGATGCCCGGTCCTCGGAACGAGTTCGTGCCGATGGCGGACGGACCGGTGCGGGACTACCTCGCGTCGCGGGCGACCGGCGGCGCGATCGTCAGCCGCATCGTCCGCGTCTGCGGCGTCGGCGAGGCCGTCGTCGAAGACACGGTGCGGGACCTGATCCGTTCGGAAAACCCGTCCGTGGCTCCCTACGCCCATCCCGGCGAAGTCCACCTGCGGGTCACGGCGCGCGCCGCTGACCGCGCCGAGGCCGAGGCCCTTCTCGAGCCGACCGTAACCGAAATTCGACGTCGCCTGGGCTCGGCCGCCTATGCCCTCGACGACGTCTCCCTGGAGGCGTCGATTCTCCAGACTCTTCGCGAACGCGGCCAGACTCTTTCGGTCGCCGAGAGCTGCACCGGCGGGCTGCTGGGCGGTCGCCTGACATCGGTCCCCGGTAGTTCGGATGTATTCTACGGCGGCGTGATCGCCTACTCGAATGCGGTCAAGACGAGCTTGCTCGGGGTGCCCGAAGCGATTCTGGCTCAGTTCGGGGCCGTGTCGGCCGAGACGGCGGAAGCCATGGCCGAAGGGGCGCGCCGCACTCTGGGCTCGGACTGGGGGGTGTCGATCACGGGGGTGGCGGGCCCGGGCGGCGGCACCGACCGCAAGCCGGTCGGACTGGTCTTCGTCGGGGTGTCGGGCCCGAGCGGGGCCACGTCGGGTTCCATGAACTACCGGGGAAACCGGGACACGGTCCGAACGCGGGCGGTGCAGCTGGCTTTGGTCGAGTTGCGGCAACGCCTCATCGCCGAAACATAGATCGACCAACCGAAAACCCGGCTCGGAGGCGCGCTCCGAGCCGGGTGATCCCCGTCGGGACCGATCAGGCGGCGAACTTCTGGGCGAGGTTCGGGTCGACCTTGACGGCCGGACCCATGGTCGAGCTGAGCGTGACCGAAACCAGGTACTTGCCCTTGGCGCTCGCCGGCTTCGCCTTGATCAGCGCTCCGAGAGCCGCCTTGAGGTTCTCCTCGAGCTGCTCGTCGGTAAAGTTGACCTTGCCGATGCCCATATGGACGACGCCCGCCTTGTCGGCCCGGTACTCGACGCGGGTCGCGCCCTTGATCTCCCGGACGGCCTGTCCGATGTTGTTGGTCACCGTCCCGTTCCGCTTGTTGGGAGTCTTGGGGCCGAGCATTCGACCGATCTTTCCGATCTGGGGCGCCATCTCTTCGGTCGCCAGGAAGACGTCGGCCCGGAACCCGTTCTGAATCTTGGCGATCAGATCGTCGGCACCGACCTCGTCCGCACCGGCCTCTTCGGCCTGCTTGGCGAGTTCCCCTTTCGCCAGAACGGCGACCGTCTTCTTCTTTCCGGTTCCGTGAGGCAGGTTGGTGATCCCGCGCACGTTCTGGTCGCTCTTGCGGGGGTCGATGCCGAGAACGACGGCGAGGTCGACGCTTTCGGGAAACTTCGCCGTGGCCGACTTCTTGACTTGAGCCAGAGCGGCAGTCGGATCGAGGAGAGCGGTGCTGTCGACGGCCTTGGCCGCCTCGACGTAACGGTTCGAGCGCGGAGCTTTCCGAATGTTCTTTCGCAATGTTTTCCTCCTGTGGTGCAGGCGGTTCGAGCCGAACCTCCCACAGACCGAGTGGCAAAGGATACCCGAGCGGCGCTCAGGACTTGAGCCCTTCCGCCGGAGCCGTGTCCTCCCACGGGAACGCCGAGTTTCCGAAGTGGCCGTTCCGGGCCGTGTCCCGGTAGATCGGACGGCGCAGTTTCAGGTGTCGCATGATCCCGTTGGGGGTCAAGTCGAACGTCTGGCGCACCCGGTCGGCAATCTGGACGGGGTCCACCCTCTCGGTGCCGAATGTTTCGATGTTCACCGAAACCGGCTCCGCAACCCCGATCGCGTACGCCAAGGCGACCTCGGCCTTGTCGGCCAGGCCGGCGGCGACGATGCACTTGGCGACGTGGCGAGCCATGTAGGCGGCCGATCGGTCGACTTTCGTCGGGTCCTTGCCGCTGAACGCGCCGCCGCCGTGCGGGCACATGCCTCCGTAGGTGTCGACGATGATCTTGCGGCCCGTCAGACCGGTGTCTCCGGCCGGACCGCCGCGCACGAACCGTCCCGTCGGGTTGAAGTGGAAGGTGATCTTTCCGTCCACGTACTGCCGATACTCGGCCAGAACCGGATTGACGAGGTGCTCTTCGATCAGCGCCTTGACTTCCGACTCGATGCGGGCGTCGTGCTGTTGGGACACCACGATCGTGTCGATCCGCACCGGCCGGTTCCCCTCGTACCAGACCGACACTTGGGACTTGGCGTCGGGTCGAAAGCCCAGATCGGGATTCTGCCGCCGCACCTCGACCGACTTTCTCGTGATGGCGTGGGCGATGGCGATCGGCAGCGGCATCAGCTCCGGCGTTTCGGTCGTCGCCATGCCGAACATCATTCCCTGGTCTCCGGCACCGCCCGTGTCCACACCCTGGGCGATGTCGGGCGACTGGGGCTGGATCGCAACCAGGACGCCGCAGTTCTCTCCGTCGAAGCCGACTTCGGTATTTGTGTACCCGATGCTCTTGATTGTGTCGCGGACCACCTTCTGGACGTCGACGTATCCTTCGCTGGTCACCTCGCCCGAGATCACCGCAACCCCGTGGGCGAGCATGGTTTCGACGGCGACTCGGCACTGCTTCTCGGGTGCGACCGCGTTTTCTTGGTCGACCCTCAGGAATTCGTCGAGGATGGCGTCGGAAATCTGGTCTGCAACCTTGTCGGGGTGCCCCTCGCTGACGGACTCGGACGTGTAGATGCGCTGCTGTGCCATGGGTTCGATTCGAACTCTACCCGCAGACCCGACGAAGGTCCGGGAAACCGAAGGTCGTTTGGCGAGACCGGCAAAGTTGCCCGTTCGAACCTGTGGCCAAACGGCTCTACCAGGTATATTGTTGGTCTCAAGTCGGCGTCCACGACGTCGCCAACCGATTCGGGGGCGGTTAGCTCAGCGGTAGAGCACTTCGTTCACACCGAAGGGGTCGCTGGTTCAAATCCAGTACCGCCCACCACCCGTTCCGCACCCGCCATCCCGGAGTCTGCCATGTGGCGCGTCTACATCCTGAGGAGCCGGAGCACCGGACGCTTCTACGTCGGGTGCACGGACAGGATCGACCGGCGCCTGGCCGAGCACAATGCGGGACAGACCCCGTCCACGAGGGGACGGGGACCGTGGGAGCTGGCCTACGCCGAGACCTTCGGCACCCGCCGAGAAGCTCTCGAAAGGGAAAGGCAGATCAAGTCCTGGAAGTCCCATCGATCCATCCAGGAGCTCATCGACCGACACGGATAGAGCATCCCGGCGCGCCGGGAGGGTCGCTGGTTCAAATCCAGTACCGCCCACCACCCGTTCTCCGTCTTGAAGGGCGAGGTCGAGATCTTCGCGGAAGGGCAGTGGCGGACGGCGGCCCAGGGCGGCTAGGTCGGCTTCCCGAAGAGGGTCGGTCCACACGTTCCGAAACGTGAAGCCGGAGCCGGCCGTCTTCCTCGGAATTGCGAACCCGGCCGGGCACGAAGCTTTCTTCGACGCAGCCGACCGCTTGCCCAACGCTCCCACGGTGGAGGAGGTTCTGTCGGTCTGCGCTCAAGAGCGAATCGAGATCGTCATGCCGTGAGACGGCAACCGACCCGGCCGAAACGGTTCCCGGTCGACGATCGCCGCGAACGCCTCCTCGTTTCGGCGGCCGCTGCCGCGGGTTGGGTAGGTCCGACCCGCGGCATCGGCTCGGGTTTGGTGGAGCTTTGCCAGGGCATTCCCGATCGTACGGTCGCTTCCTTTACGGGAACGTGACCAGGTACCAGCAGGTCCGGTCCCGGCCCGTATCGATGCGAACGAAGCCGTTTTCGACCCGAACCGTTCGGCCGGTCCGACGACCGTCGTGGTCGAGAATGTGCACGGTCGCGCCCGGGCGCTTCAGGGTGATGTCGGCCACCACGGGCTCCATGAGGATCGGCGGTTGCCCGCGCTCGACCAGAACCTGGCCGAAGATCTTCATGCCCGTGTTCCGGGCGCGGGCGATGGCGGTCAGCAGAACGGAACCGCCGGCCGCGATCGTCTCGTCTCGGCCGCGCGCCGTGGCATAGATGGCGGCGAACCGCGAGCGCGACACGATCTCCACGTCGGTCAGGGCGACTCGGCGACCCTGGGCGAAGCCGACGACGGCCTGGGTGCCGGGCGTGTCGATCTGGATGAACCCGCTCTGTCGACCCGCACCCGTGTGCCAGCGAAGCTGACCGGTCGACGAACGGACCACGCCGTCGGAGATGTGGCGCTCCACATCGAAATTGGGGGTGGGTTCGAACCGATCGGTGAACCGGACGACGTTGCGCCCGATCGCGAGCGCCTCGATCGGCACGGTCCGGCTGTCGGTTTCCTTGATGTCGCCGGCGGCCACGACTCGGTCGTCGAAGCCGATCCGTCCCTCGGCGAGCGACGGGACGTGCACGTTGCGGGGGATGACGAGTTCGGAGGCGGCGACGTCGCCTCTCAGCACCTGACGCGAAACGGCGGGAAAGACGCCGATGACCTGAGGAGCGACGGCGTCCCACTGATCGCGCCCGATGCGGTCGCTGAACGTACCCTGGTCGCGGTTCTGGAAGATGAACGAGACGTCCCATCCCTGGAGCCCCATACCGTACGCGCCCAAAATGGCCGGACCCTCGGCGCCCCACTCGTTCGGGAAGACGTGGATCCACTCCGAGAGACTGAACGGTCGGCCGGCCACCTGGTTCATGCCGGTGCTGAGCATCCCCGAACCGGGGCGGGACAGCATCGAGGCGTCTTCGATCGTCGAGCCTCGGGCGCCGCCGAAATAGTTGTGCCGGTCGACCAGACCGATGATGCGGTCGGAGTCGAGGTTGTAGAAATGGCTGAACGCCCGCCCCGCGATCCAGTTGGAGGAAATGAGGATGCCGCCGTACCCCGCTTCGCGAACGGCCCGTTCGAACCGACTGTAGAAGTCGTTCTGCAGCTCGTAGAGGAACTGCATGGTGTCGTGAAGGCGCCGGGCGCGGGCTCTCTGCGAGCCCTCCAGCTGGTCGGGATCGAAAAACCAGGGGTTGCCGGCGGGCACGATCGTGTTCGCGTCCCAACTTTCGTCCGTAAAGCCCTCCTGGGTGAAGGTGTTCAGCGAGCGGGGACCCCATGCCTCCATGAGCCGGGCCTCGGTGCCGTACTTGCGCCGGAGCCACTGGGTGAACTGCGCGCTCGCCCGCCGTCGGAGAGTCGGCACGGTCTGAAGCTGACGCATCGTCCCGAAGAACAGGGCGCTGTCCTCGTTGAACATCTCGACGATGGCGATGGCGGGGTCTTCGGCGTATGTCAGCCCGGTATACGGGTTGCGGTGACGGAGGATGCCGACGGTCTGGCGAATCTGCAGGTCCTGCAACTCGCGGGATAGGTAAATGGAGCCGTGCCGAGTATCCAGTCGGGCGTCGCGCGCGTCGCCCAGTCGACCGAACTCGTCCATGTAGGGCACGTACTCGCGGTCGCCGCGCCCGAGCTTGACCATGAACGTCGGCGAAAGCTTGACGAAGATGCCGCGCGCCTTGAGCTGGGCGACGAAGTAGTCCATGCGGTCGAGCGCGGCCGCGTCGAACTCGGCGAACTTCTCGGCCGACTGAATTCCGGCCCAGCCTGGACCGTCGGCGTACTTGTGGAGGCGAACCGCGTTGATTCCCATCCGAGCGTAGAAATCGGCCCGTCGCTCCGCCAGTTCCTTGGGGGGAGCGCAGTCGGCGAAACAGACGTTGACGCCCCAAAGCCGGATCCGCTCGCCGCCGTAGACGAGGTGGTCGCCGTCCATTTCGATGCGGCCGCGCCGACCGGCCGGCGCCTCGAGCCAATCGGCCAAGCTGCGCTCGTCGGAGCCGGAGCCCGGTCGTCCCACCTCGAGCGGAAACCACCGCTCTTGGCCCGGCTCGGCCGGAACCGCGCCGCGATGCGCGATCAGACGGACGCCGTCCGGAAACGTCAGGGTGATGCGCCTGCGGGCGACCTGACCCGCGGCCAGTCGATTCTGGGCGATGGCGACTCGCACGTTTCCGTCGGCGCTGACGCCGCTCGGCGGATCGAGTCTCAGGTCGGTCGTTCGGCCCGCTTGGTCTCGAAACGACAACCGGGGGACACTCGCACCGAAGTTCTGGCGATCGAACGGGATCGCGACCGGCGGCCGGCCCTCGGCCTGAACCGAACCCCCGCGGAAGGAGTCGCTCGGTTCCACCGCCAGAACGACGCTGGTCAGCTCGGTGTCGCGGTCCGACGTGACGGCGACTTCGAGAACGGCCGTCCTCCCGCCCGTCGACCGAAGCGTTCCCTCGAGAGACAAAGTCGCCCCCGTGCTCAGACGCATGCTCCCGTCGAGGCGGCTGCCACCCTCGCTCGGCGAGGCCGAAGCCTCCCAGCCCGCCCAGCTCCAGTTCGGCCCCCACCCGGCGAGCGAGAGGCCGAGGTACACCCGTCCGTCCTGCAAGACTTTGAAGTCGGAGCCGCTGACGGCAAGAAGGGTCAGGGAAGGTTCGGGGGACCGCTGACAGGTTCCCCCCAACAACACGAGCGCGCACGCCGAAGCGGCCGCCAGGGTGGTCGTCCAAGCCATACTTTCAGAATATCAACAGACTCGGGTCGTGGGCGCGTTTGGGGGAGGCACCATCTGGTAATCGCGTCCCGATCCCGACCGCCCCGGCCGGGGAGGATGCCTATGGGTCCTTTGGTCCGTCCGGGAACCGCCCGGATTCGGAGCCGCCAGAGGCGGCCGACGCCCCGCAACCTGCCGGACCCCGCCGATTTTTAAGAAGATGATTTTCGACTTCGGATCTTAACAAATCAACAACGATGCCAAGCTAAACTCGCGGTGTATTAAGAGGCCAGCCGCTGGGCTGGCAACGGTGGTCCTATATGAAGAAAGCATTCACCCTCATCGAACTCCTGGTGGTGATCGCCATCATCGCGATCCTCGCCGCCATCCTGTTCCCGGTGTTCGCTCAGGCCAAGGTCGCGGCCAAGAATGCGGCGGGCATCAGC
>JBDNCL010000138.1:0-8288 GCA_046719655.1 Fimbriimonadaceae bacterium | reverse complement strand
TCTCCCCGACCCGCTATTCCGTCTCGGGCAACACCAGCTGGCCGGACGCCACCGACGTGATCGCCCCGACATCCGGCGGCCGCTCGAACGCGTCCTTGCGGAGGGAGTCCGGCACCGGGATCGGGTAGTCGCCGTTGAAGCAGGCGAGGCAAAAGCTTCGGTCGGTCTTCCCCACCGCGCGGACCGCGCCCGGAATCGACAGGTACCCGAGCGACGTCGCCCCGACATGGTCGCGGATTTCGTCGATCGTCATCCGGGCGGCGGCGAGTTCGCCCCGCGAGCACATGTCGATCCCGTAAAAGCACGGCCACTTGATCGGTGGGGCGGTGATGCGGACGTGGATCTCTTTGGCCCCCGCTTCGAACAGGAGCTTGACGATCTGCTTCGTCGTGGTCGCGCGGACGATCGAGTCGTCCACGAGGATCACCCTCTGGCCCGCGATGTGGTCGACGAGCGGGGTCAGCTTCATCCGGACGCCCATCTCCCGCATGCGCTGGTCGGGCTGGATAAAGGTGCGGTGGATGTACCGGCTCTTGGTCATCCCCTCCCGAAACGGGAGTCCGCTGACCCGGCTGAAGCCCAGCGCGGCCGGGATGCCGCTGTCGGGCACCGGCACGACGATGTCGGCCTCGGCCGGGTGCTCGCGGGCCAGCTCCTCGCCCATCCGCTCCCGGGCCGAATAGAGCAACGTGCCGTACATCGTGCTGTCGGGTCGGGCGAAGTAGATGAACTCGAACAGGCACATCGCCTTGCGGAGCGTCGGGTGCGCCTGGTGGAACCGGATGCCCTCGGAGTCGATGAGAACCATCTCGCCGGGTTCGAGTTCCCGGATCGCGGTCGCCCCGACCGGTCCGAACGCGCACGTCTCGCTCGCCAGAACGTACCCGCCGTCGAGTTCCCCCGCGACCAGCGGACGAATCCCGTGCGGGTCTCGAAACGCGAAGACGGCCCTGGGCGTGAGCACGGTGCAGCTGTACGCGCCGCGCAGCTTCGCCAGCGCGACTTCGACCGCCCTCTCCGGACCTTCGTGGATATGGCGGACGATCAGACGGGCGATGACCTCGCTGTCGCTCGTGCTGTTGAACCGCTCGCCGTCCGCCTCGAGTTCGGCCCGAACTCCGGCGGCGTTGATCAGGTTGCCGTTGTGGGCCACCGCGATGTCGCCGACCAGGCTCTGGCAGTACACCGGCTGAGCGTTGCGCAGGACGCTGGCCCCGGTCGTGCTGTAGCGGGTGTGTCCGACGGCCAAGCTCCCGGGAAGCGTCTTGAGCACGTCTTCGTTGAAGACCTGGCTCACGAGGCCCATGTCCTTGTGCATCCGAACCTGGCTGCCGTCGCTCACCGCGATGCCCGCCGACTCCTGACCTCGGTGCTGGAGGGCAAAAAGGGCGAAAAAGGCGATCCTTGCGGCGTCGATCTGAGGCGTGTAGACCGCAACGACCCCGCACTCTTCCTTCAGCTCGTCCGCGTCGCGGGTCCAGTCCACGGGGAGAGTATATCGTCATCGGCGGCCCGATTGGGAAGCGAAACGGCCGCCGACCGCGGGCGACGGGGAAAGGGGGCCCCGTCGACAGCCGGGTCCCAAACACCGGAGGGGCCGGACCGCCGGGTCCCGCCCCTCTCGAACGACGATCCCAGACGTCCCGGAAGGTCGCCCTACTTATAGGTGGGCTTGCGCAACCATTCCTTCGGCACCGGCTTCAGGCCGGCGACGACGGACGCGAACTCGGCGCTCTTGAGCACCGAAGTGGCCACCACCAGCTTCTTGACGCCGTGCTCGGTCTTCACGCGCACCACCTGAAGATTCGGCAGCTGAGTCCGGTTCTTGTGGGGCGCGCGGAACTTCCACGCCGAGTGACGGTGGCGGATGTGCTTGGCGTTGTTCGCCTTCTTGCCGCTGACTTGACAGACTCGTGCCATCTCTAACCTCGTTCGCCGCCGGGTTGCGGCAACGAAAGAGCAGGATACTCGGTTCGGTCGAACCGGCGCAAGCGGACCGGGACTCGGGGCGCGCTCCGCCCCGACGTCCCGCTCACCAGGTTCCGAATTCGTCCGCCAGCGACAGGCATTCCGCCGCCGGCCGGACCCCCTCCGACGTGCCGGCCGCCGTGACGCAGGAGGCGGCCGCGCATACCGCCAGCCGGAGCGCCTCCGGCACCGACTGCCCCGAGCGCCAGGCGAGGAGAAAACCCGCCGCAAAGGCATCCCCGGCCCCCACCGCGCTCACGACCCGTTCGGCCGGCATCTTGACGCTCCCCTGCCGGAACGACGACCCGTCCCGCGTCCACGCGTATCCGCACTTCGGGGTGTGGATGACGAGGAGGTCCATCTTCCCTTCGGACAGGATCGTCGTCGCGGCCGACTGGAGTCCGCCCTCGTCCACCTCGCCGTCGCGGACGATGGGAATCCCGCTGGTCCGCGAAGCCTCGAACTCGTTCATGAACGCCACGTCGACGTGGGCGAGAGCGGGAAGCACCCGGCTCCGGAACCGGTCGCTGTCCTCGCTGACCACGTCGACCGACGTGGTCAGTCCCGCCTCCCGAGCTTCGGCGAGGACCCGGGCGGCCACCGTCCCGTATTCGGGGTCGAGTTCGTCCAGGCGATCCAAGAGCAGGATGTAGCCGAGGTGCAGGTGGCCCGAACGGAGCGCCCCGAAGTCGAAATGTTCCGGCCCGAAACGAGCGTTGGCGCCGCGCTGATGGAAGAACGTCCGTCGGCCGGTGGAACGCACCGTCATCACGTCGGTGTACGACGTCGGCATCCCGGCGACGGCGTGAAGCTGGCTCGCGTCGACCCCGTGTCGGGCGCAGTCTTCGGCCACAAAACGCCCGGCGGCGTCCTCGCCGACGCAGCCGATCGCCTCCAGAGGAAACGGCGCGCCGAGGTTGGCGAGGTCCAGGAGGACGTTGTAGGCGGCACCCCCGTTGCTCTGGGACTCGGCCCCGATGTTGGCGAGAGCGTCCTGCTCCGGGTACACGTCGATGAACTTCACCCGGTCGAGGATGAAGTTGCCGGCGCAGGCGACGCCCGGACGACTCCCACGTGGCCTGGAAACCGCGTTCATCGTTCGCTGACGAGCCGAACGATGGGCTCTTCGTCCTCTTCGATTCCGGGGAACCGCCCGATGTCGGGATCGACGAAGAAGTTGTCGTTGCGGTCGTCGTTCGCGGTCGACACCTCGCCGATGATGCACTCGTCCGATTCCGGCTCGAACTCGTGGTAGACGCCGGGAACGAGGGTGATTCTTTCGCCGCTCTGGAGCACCAGATCGTCGCCCGATCGGTGACTCCACGGCATCCGGTTCACCTGGACGTGAAATTCGACGCCGTCCTCCGCTCCCGGTTTGCCCTTCCACAGACGGAGGCGGAGACGGCCCCACCGGCAGATGATGTCTTCCTTCTTTTTGGCGTGGGTGTGGGCGGGCGTCACCATGCCCCGCTTGGCGTACATCAGTTTCTCGCAGTACTCGGGCTCTTCCGCCAGGTTCACCAGAACGAGACCCTTCGACCGCCAGTCCCCGAGTCCGAAATCGGTCACATCCCAGGCCGGATTGGGGGGAAGGGTCCATCCGTGTCTTTCGAAGCACGCCGTCGCGTCTCGGACGAGTTGGTTGATTTCGCTGCGTTTCATGGTTGGGTGGCTCCTCGCTGAACCGCGTTGCCGAGAAACTGATCTTATCCCGAAATCTCCGGCCGGTGCGCCGATCTGGACGCCTTGCGCCGGGTTCCGAACCGGGACGCCGTCACCCTCGCCGCGAAAACCAGCTCTTGGCCCACGTCTCCGTCACCAGAGCCAGGCACTCGGCCGGGCGTTCGACCGCGTCGTCCAGCGTGCACTGGGCCCCGACCAGCGAGAACGCCCCGGCAAAGCCGGCCGCCGCGATCTCTTCGGGCGTCATGCCGTGGCTCCCGACCGCCAAGATGCAGGGCCGACCGCGACGGCGGCATCGGTCGGCGACTCGGGCCGGCAGCTTGCCCATCATGCTCTGGGCGTCGAAACGGCCCTCGCCGGTGAGGCACAAGTCCACCCGGTCGAGGCGCTCTTCGAGCTTGGCCGCCGCGATCGCGAGTTCGCCTCCCGGCGCAAACCGGGCGCCGAAGAAGCCGAGCAGCGCGAAGCCGAGACCCCCGGCGGCCCCGGCTCCCGGAACTTGGGCCAGGTCGTGCCCGAGGTGGGCGGCCGCCACCCGGGCGAAGCTCCGCAAGCCCTCGTCGAGTTCCTCGACCATGTCGGGAGTCGCCCCCTTCTGCGGCCCAAACAACCGGGCCGCCCCGAGCGGACCGACCAGGGGATTGGTCACGTCGCAGGCGGCGACGACGGGAACGGGCGGCCGCCCGCCTTCGACGATCTCGGCGACTTTGACCAGGTTGGCCCCGACCGGTTCCAGATCGACGCCGTTCTCATCCAGGAACCGCCAGCCCCACGCCGCGAGCATCCCCATGCCCGCATCGTTGGTGGAGGTGCCCCCCAGACCGAGCCAAACCTCGCGGGCCCCGCTTTCGGCCGCGTGGCGCAACAGCTCGCCCACGCCGAAGGTGCTCGTCAAACCCGGGTTTCGGCGGCCTTCGGGAACGTGCCCGAGGCCGCAGGCGTGGGCCGACTCGGCGACGGCAACCCCCATGTCGCCGAGAAGGAGGACCGACGCCGGCACCGGTTCGCCTAGAGGGCCGCTGACCTCCAGCTGAATTTCGCACCCCCCGGTCGCGGCCGCCAGGGCGTCGACGAACCCTTCCCCGCCGTCCGACAGCGGGCAGAAGTCGGTCTCGATGTTCGGGTCGAACCGACGCAAACCCTCGGCCGCGGCGCGGCACGCTTCCGCCGCCGTCATCGTCCCCTTGAACTTGTCGAACGCGAGCAGAATCCTCATGGCGTCGTTCTCCGGTTCCAACGTAAGGGTACCGGCTTTGGCCTCGGCGGGCCAAACGAACCGCCCGATGAGATCCCACCACGCGACGTCGAACCCGCCTCCGGGCCCGGACAAAAAAAGCGGGTCGGGCGCCGATGGCCCGACCCGCGGTTCGACGGGAACAGATCAGCCCTTGGCGCCGACCTTCTCCCTCTTCTTGCCGCCGTCGTCTTCGGGGTCGTTCTTGCGGAAGACGACCTTCTTCTCGTCGTCGAGGATGGCCACGACCGTGTCTCCGGCCGTGAACCGACCCAACAGAAGCTCTTCGCTCAGCGGGTCCTCGATGAAACGCTGGACCGCGCGCCGCAGCGGACGGGCGCCCAGGTTCGGGTCGTACCCCTGTTCGACCAGAAGGTCCTTGACCTCTTCGGAAAGCTCGAGCGTGATGTTGAGCGCCTTCGCCTGCTCGTTCACCCTCTTCAGGTACAGGTCGGCGATCCGCAAGATCTCGTCCTTCTTCAGATGGTGGAACACGATGACCTCGTCCACGCGGTTGAGGAACTCGGGACGGAAGAGCTTCTTCATCTCCTCCATCATCTTGTTCTTCATGTTCTCGTAGGTCCGCGGGTCGTTGATGTCTTGAGCCGTGTTGCGGAAGCCGAGTCCCTTCTCGAGCTCGATCGGCCGCACGCCGACGTTCGACGTCATGATGATGATCGTGTTCCGGAAGTCCACCATCCGGCCCTGCGAGTCGGTGAGGTGGCCATCCTCCATGATCTGCAGGAGGATGTTGAACACGTCCGGGTGGGCCTTCTCGATCTCGTCGAGAAGCACGACGCAGTACGGATTCCGGCGGACCTGCTCCGTGAGCTGGCCGCCCTCGTCGTAGCCGACGTATCCCGGAGGAGCGCCGACCAGCCGGCTGACCGAGAACCGCTCCATGTATTCGGACATGTCGATCCGAACCATGTTCGACTCTTTCTCGTACAGGTAGGCGGCGAGCGCCTTCGCCAGCTCCGTCTTGCCGACGCCGGTCGGGCCGAGGAAGATGAAGCTGCCGAGAGGCCGCTTCGGATCCTTGAGGCCGCTCCGGCTTCGGCGGATGGCGCGGGAGACGGCCCCGACCGCCTCGTGCTGCCCGATGATCCGATCGTGCAGGTCCTCTTCCATGCGGAGCAGCTTCTGCGACTCCGACTCGACGATCCGGGTTACCGGGATGCCGGTCCAGGACTGCACGACCTGGGCGATCTCGTTCTCGCTGACGACGGGTTCGGGCTTCTCGAGCGCGCCCCACTCCTCCTCGCGTTCGGTCAGGCTCTCCTCGAGCTCTTCGACCTCCATCTGGAGGGCGGTGGTCTCCTCTTCGTTCGCCGCCCGCTTTTTGATGTGCTCGAGCTCGGTCTTCATCTTGCCGAGCCGCACGCGGTCCCGGCGGACCTCTTCCGGCGGAAGGCTCTGCTGGAGCCGGACGCGGCTGGCCGCCTCGTCGATCAGGTCGATCGCCTTGTCGGGCAGGGTTCGGTCGGTGATGTACCGCTGAGACAGCTGGACCGCGGCCGCAATCGCGTCGTCCGTGATCTCGACCTTGTGGTGGGCCTCGTACCGCTCGCGCAGCCCCTTGAGGATGTCGACCGCGTCGTCCTCGGATGGTTCGCGCACCTTCACGCTCTGGAACCGGCGCTCGAGGGCGGCGTCCCGCTCGATGTACTTGCGGAACTCGTCCTGGGTGGTGGCGCCGATGCACTGGAGTTCGCCGCGGGCGAGAGCGGGCTTCATGATGTTGGAGGCGTCGATCGCCCCTTCGGCCGCACCCGCTCCGACCAGCGTGTGGAGCTCGTCGATGAAGAGGATCACCTGCCCCTCGGACTTGCGGACCTCTTCCATCACCTTCTTCATCCGCTCTTCGAACTCGCCCCGATACTTGGTGCCGGCCACCAGACCGGCGAGGTCCAGAGCCACGATCCGCTTGTCGCGGAGCAGCTCGGGAATGTCGCCGGACACGATGCGGAGGGCCAGACCTTCGGCGATCGCCGTCTTGCCGACTCCGGGCTCCCCGATGAGGCACGGGTTGTTCTTCGTACGCCGGCAGAGAATCTGCATGACGCGCTCGATCTCGGTGTGCCGACCGACGACCGGGTCGAGCTTCCCGTCCCGGGCCAGCTCGGTCAGGTCGCGGCCGAACTCGTCGAGGGTCGGCGTCTTGGTCGAACTGGCATGCGAGGTCGACCGCTGCGAAGACGGGGAGCCCGGCTTGGTCTGCGACTCGGAGTCCTGAAGCGCCATGACCTCCCGTCGGGCGCGTTCCAGTTCGACGCCGAGCTTGGCCAGAACTCTCCCGGCCAGACCGTCGCCCTCGCGGATCAGGCCGAGCAGAAGGTGCTCGGTCCCGATGTAGTTGTTGTTGAGGTTCCGGGCTTCGTCGTACGCGAGATCGATGACCCGCTTCGCCCTCGGCGTCAGAGTCATATCCTGCGTCGGCCGCGCGTCTCCCCTCGGAAGCTGTTTTTCGACCTCGGCCCGAATGCGGCTCAGGCTGACGCCCAGTTTCTCGAGGACGCGTGCGGCAACGCTGTCCGGTTCACGAACGAGACCCAGCAGGAGATGCTCGGTCGAGACGTACCCCTCTCCGAACTTCTGAGCCTCTTCCTGCGCGTAGAAGACGACCTTCCGCGCCCTTTCTGTAAAGCGTTGCCACATGTTCCGTTTTTACCTTGTCTTCGTTGCCTGTTCTTTGGACCGCCCAGCGGTCTGTTCGGTTCTACGATCCGGGACCCTCGGATGTCCTGCGTCCCGTCGTCGAAGACCCAGCGCTGTTGAGACGCCGGGAGAAGCCTTCAAGACTCGGGCGACCGATGGAAAGGGAGCTTCGGACCGGCTCGGCGGCCCCCATCCGGCTTCGGTCGCGCATGGCGAGACTTCCAACCGACGTTTCTCATGATGGCGTTTTCGACGACGCCCCGCAGTCGGCATTCTTTGCCTCGAGCCCCGTAGAAGAGAATCGGCTCCGGTCGGCGACCCCGCCCCCGGATCCCAAACGCAAAAGGGGGCCGCCGGCTCCCGGCCGGCGGCCCCCGCAGCGTCCGGGCAGGCTCAGAACTTGAAACCCCGGACCGTGTTCTGGCCCATGTCGATCAGTTCGGGGTAGGTCACGAATTCGACCCCTTCGAGTTCGGTCAGACCCATTACGAACGGCAGGAACTGCGTTTCGAAGTTCCACTGCGTCGAGGGGCCGCCCTCGTTTTCGCTGACGCTGTGCAGCAGCGTGATGGTGTGCCGCTGGGAGTCTCGGCAACGCCGGGCGTGCTCCAGCGCCTCCTGAGCGGTGGTGAACCCGGCCGGAGGGTAGCACGGAACCATCGGCATCTCCACCGCGTCGTACCCGATTCCGGAGCTCGGCGAGCCGAGCCAGTTGTGGCGTCCCATCACGGTCCGGAACGAGCGC
>JBDNCL010000137.1:0-8288 GCA_046719655.1 Fimbriimonadaceae bacterium | reverse complement strand
GAGGTGCGATCAGGCCCGAAGCCGGAATCCGGTCGATCTCTTTCGGGTCGCGTCGAGGGGCCATCGGCAGTGAAAAGGACGAGGATCGGCAGTCGAGCGATGCGCCGACCGGCGCAACAGGCCTCATTGTAGTCTTTCGGTGGCCGGATGCCAAGAACGGCGGACCGGTTCCGATCCTAGCTCGGCCGACTGTGTAAAATCCCGTTCTGATGAAGCCGTCTGTTTGGGCTGCCGTCGCCGTTTGTTCGGTCCTCTCCCTCGCCGCCTGTGGCAGAGGGGGCTTTTCCGAACGGGTGCAGTCCGGGAAGGAAAACGTCTTCCGCTACCCGCTGACCGCCGCCCCGACGACCCTCGACCCGCACCTGGTTCAAGACGGGCCGACGATCGATCTGCTGCAGCAGGTGTACGAGGGCTTGGTCGGCTGGGGTGAAGACAACCGGGTGGCGCCGATTTTGGCCGAGAGCTGGGAGATCCTCGACGGCGGCCGGCGGTACCGGTTCAAGATCCGGCCGGGCGTCCGGTTCACCAGCGGCCGCGAGGTCACGGCCGAGGACTTCAAGTGGAGCCTCAACCGAGCCCTGAACCCCAAGCTGAACTCGCCGGTGGCGATGTCCTACCTCAGCGACATCGTCGGCGCCCGCGACGTGGCCGAAGGACGGACCCCAACCGCGCGCGGGATCGAAGTCGTGGACGAGAGGACGCTCGACATCGTGATCGACAAGCCGCGTCCGTACTTCCTCGGCAAGCTCACCTACCCGACGGCCTACGTCGTCGACCGGGATCGGGTGTCGGCCGACGCCGAGATCACCAAGATCGAGGACATGATCGGTACCGGTCCGTTCCTGCCGGAGTCGTATGTCGATCGCCAGCTTTTTGTTCTGGTTTCGAACCCAAACTACCACGGAGGCCAGCCCGGCATCGAGCGGATCGAGCGTCCCATCATCCTCGATCCGGCTACCGTTCTGAACAAGTACAAGGGCGGAGAGTTGGACATTGCCCCCCTCCAGCGCCAGGACATCGCCGCCGTTCAGGCGGACCCGAACCTTCGGTCCCACCTCCGCTTCTTCGATCGGGCCGCTCTGTGGTACGTCGGCCTCAACGGTCTGGTGTACGAGCCGTTCCAAGACCGCCGCGTGCGCCGTGCCTTCGCCATGGCGATCGACAAGGACGAGATCGTGCGCGAGCGCCTGGGCGGCATCAACCCGGTGGCGAACTCGATCCTGCCGCCCGGAGTTCTCGGCTTCCGATCCGACGCCCGGGCGATCGCCTTCGACGTCGACGAGGCGAAGAGGCTCCTGGCGGAGGCGGGCTATCCGGGCGGGGCCGGCCTACCCGAATTCGAACTCGTCTTTCGCGAGAAACAGGCCGACATCCAACTCGTGGCCGAGGCGGTTGCGGCCCAGCTTCAGACCAACCTCGGAGTCAGGGTCCGGTTGCGGACCATGGAGTGGGGCGCCTACCTGCAGAAGCACGACCGCAAGGAGCTCGGCTTCTTCCACATGCGATGGGCCGCCGACTACCTCGACCCCGAAAACTTCCTCAGCCTCCTCCTCGCGTCGTACGGCAACCAGAACCTGGTCGGCTACTCGAACCCCGAGTACGACGCCCTCTGCGCCGCCGCCGACGTCGAACTCGACCAGGACAAGCGCCTGGCCCTGTACGCCAAGGCCGAGGACATCGTCCTGCAGGACGCGCCTTTTATCCCGATCTACTTCCAGCGCGACGCCGAACTGGTTCATCCGCGCGTCCAAGGTTTGAGGGAGTCGCTTTTCGGGCACCTCCCCCACACGAGGGTCCGTCTCGGCGGACGCAGCTAGTCGGGGTCTGTGCATGTGGTTCGGGGTGCAGGTTCAGGCACAGAGAAGAGCGGCTTTGCCGCGGTCGGAATCGGCGGGCCGGAATCTGACCGCGCCTGGGCGCGGGGGAGGCCGTCGTGCCCAAGGATGAACACGAGGTTGTCGCCGTCGCCGGCAGCTTCTCCCGACCGCCGGCCGGTCCGAAGTGGGAACCGACTTCCGGCGACCTGCCCTACACCGGACTCCCCGGTTGGCAGAGCAACGGCGGACCGCATCGGGGGCACCCCGCTCGGGCCCTGCCGTTCAGCCTCGTTGTGCCCGTTCCCGAGTCTCAGGGCCGTCTGATCCGCGTCCTGTTGGTCGGCTGTTTCGCCCTTTGGTCGAGCCGCGAGCACGAGGTTCCGGGAACCCAGGGCGCCTCGGTCCAGATCGGCGACGAAAAGGGCGGACTGCGCATCGACTTGGTCAACGGACGCCACTACGGGCCGGCCGAGGACCTGTCTCGCGAGGCCCGGCTGCTCGGCGACGGAACGAGTTTCGAAACCGTCGGTCAGACCGAAATCGGCGGCGTTCCGGTGCGGGTGGACTGCCTCGCGATCGACGTTCCCGACGACATCCCCGTGAGTTCGATCCGCTTCCGGGACATGGGGACGCCGGCGTCGTTCGTCCTGTTCGACGTCCTCTTCCAGTTCGCGCAGCGGCCGGTCTGCCCCTTCGCCGCGGCCGGAGGCGGCATCGCCCTGGCCGAGTTGCCGGCGATTGTTCGGCTCCGGGACCGGGTCCGATTCGGCATGGCCCTGCGTCAGCTGCAGCGGGCCCTCATGAACGCGTCCGACCTCGACGAAGCCCGCGGCCAGAGCCTCACCTTCATCGCCGTCGTCGTGGCCGCCATGCTCGAACTCGGCGCCGGGCGCCACATGCACCGGGTCCAACTCGACGCCGCGCGGCGTCTGGAGGGGGCCCGGACCCTGTCCGAGATCGCCGAGGAGAGCGAGCGGGTGCTGGAAAGCGCCACTCAGGAGACCTTCTCTCGACGGTCGGGGCCGACCGAGGCCCTCATCGACCGGGCCCTCGCCATCGTCGAGCGGAACTACGCCAAGGAACTCACCGACAGTTCGGTGGCGGCCCAACTGGGTCTCAGCAACTCCCACTTTCGCCACCTCTTCAAGCAGACCACGGGGCAGCCGTTCCACCAGTACCTGATCGCCGTTCGCCTCGAACATGCCCGCCAGATGCTGCTCGACCAGGACATTTCCGTGTCTCAGGTGGCGAGCGCCGTCGGCTTTCAGGGTCTGTCCCACTTCAGCCGCGCCTTCACCCAACGGTTTCAGGTCAGCCCGACCCGCCTTCGCCGCCAAGTCGGCTGAGAGGGCGTGTAGAATCGGCCTATGGTCGTCGTCGAGGGGCTCAGCGTTGCTTTCGGCGAACGCAAGGTCCTGCACGACGTGTCGCTGCGGGTCGACAAGGGCGAGATTCTCGCCATCATGGGCAGCAGCGGCGGCGGCAAAACGACCCTGCTGAAGTGCGTCGCCGGTCTGTTGACCCCGACCGCCGGGTCGGTGAAGGTCGACTCGATCGATGTGGCCGACCAGCCGGATCAGGCTCGACGCAAGATGGGCCTCGTGTTTCAGTCCGCCGCGCTGTTCGACTATCTGAGCGTCGAGGACAACGTCCTCTTCGGAGTGCGTCGGTGGCTCGGAATGAGCCGACGCGCCGAGCACGAGTGGGCCGGGGAGATGCTCGCGGCCGTCGGCCTGCCCGATGCGGGGAAGCTCATGCCGGACCAGCTGAGCGGGGGCATGCGCAAGCGGGTGGGCATCGCCCGCGCCTTGGCCATGAAGCCGTCCGTGATGCTCTACGACGAGCCGACGACCGGCTTGGACCCCGTCACCGCCTACACGATCGACCAGCTGATCGTCCGCGTCCGCGAGGAGTTTCACGTCACGAGCATCGTGGTGAGCCACGACGTTTCGTCCGTATTTCGGGTCGCGGACCGGGTCGCCTTTCTCGAGGGCGGGCACCTGACCTTCGTCGGCGACCCCGATCAGTTCGAAGCCAGCCACAACGCCGCCATCCGCGAACTCGTCGAGAAGTCGCGGGCGACCGGCTTCACGGCCGACCGCGGCACCGCGGCCGACGGGTCGCCCGATCGTTCGGCGGGCGCCGAGTGAACTTGGTTGCGCCCGAAGCGTCTGTCCCGTTACCGCTCTCCGGAGGGACCCTACCACCATGAACCGATTCACCCCCCTCGTCGCGATCGCCGTACTCGGCGCCGGTCTCGCCGCTTCGGCTTCGGCCCAGTCCGCCGGCCAACGCCCCGCCCAGCCGGGGCAACGGACGAGTCCGGCGACGACCTCCCAGCCGAGCCAGCCGAACCGGGTCAACCCGTTGCAGCAGGCTCAGGAGAGGATCCTGGCCCAGCTGAACCTGAGCGCCGACCAGAAGCGGCGCGTCGACGCCCTTCAAAAGCGGTCGAGCGAGCAGATGCGCACGCTCCGCGAATCGAACAAGCCACGGGAAGAGCGCATGAAGGCTATTCGCGAAGCTCGCGAATCGGACCGCAAGGCGCTGATGGCGATCCTCACCCCGGCTCAGCAGAAGAAGTACACCGAGTTGATGGATGCCGAGATGAAGAAGATGCGCGAGCAGCGGGGAAGAGGCCGCGGCGAGGGCCAGAACAACCGACCTCCGGTTCCGCGACCCAATCGGGCGTGAGGAACCGATCGACGTCGTTCGATACGTGTGTCGTTGCCCGGGCCGACGGGGCTTGGGCTTTTTTGTGTCGGCCGGAGGTTCGATCCGTCGTGCTCTTCAGAATCAACTTCGGTCGAATCCGAGGATTTCGCCGTAGATTTGCAGAGTCTTTCGGGCGCACTCTTCCCAAGAAAACTTGGCCAATTGACCTGGGATCTCCGCCTTCAGGCTCTGCCGCAGTTCCGGAGAATCTGCGATGCGGTCCATGGCACGAGAAAGAGCGCCGGCATCGCGGGGCGGAAAGTAGACAGCCGCCTTACCCCCGACCTCGGGAAGAGAACTGGAGTCGGTCAAGATCGCCGGAGTTTGGTGGGCGAAGGCTTCGAGAACGGGGAGCCCAAAACCCTCGTACTCCGACGGCATGACAAAGGCGAGGGCATGGGTGTAGAGGGAAGCCAAAACCTCGTCCGAAACAAATCCAGGCGCGACGATGTCGGCCCGATAGGGGTGTTTGGCCAGAGCCTCGGAAACCGAACGGGCGGCGTTGTCCGGCCTTCCGCCCAAAACCAGAATGTGGGGACGGTCGCCGCGCCTCTTGAATTCGGCGAAAGCGTCGAGAAGGGTGAGGATCCCCTTGTGTACGCGCCACTGAGAGACAAAAAGGAAGAACGGTTCGTCCCGCCTCAGGAATCTTCTCAGTTCGCTCTCCGCTAAAGCCTGATTCTTTCCCGGCTCGGGCCAACCTTCGTAAACGACGTCCAATCGGGAACGGGGCACTCGGAGGGTGATCGAAGCGTCTTCGGCCGTAAAGTTGGAAACCGCGATGGTGCGCCTGCCCGATAGAACGGCCCTCCGCATCATCGACTTGAAGATCCGCGCCTTGACCGTCGACGCGGCCGTCGCTCGTTCGGTAAAGCGCGTCTTGACGACGATCAGGTCGTGGATCGTGGTGAGGAAGGGCCGGCGATAGAGGATCGGATGATTGGGGTTTAAGAAGTGAACTAGATCGTACCGCTGCCGGTTCAAAAACGCGGCCAAGCGCGTCTGTTCCCTCAGCGAAAAGTGGGGAATGTCGACCAGTTCGGGCTTGAAGTTGGGGGCGTCGATATCGTACTGCTCGAGGTCCTTTTGTCTGAGCAGAATCGAGTAACGGTTCTCGGAATCGATTCGGGCCAGCGCGTGCAGAAGCTCCCGCGTATAGCGCCCGAGACCTCCGGTTTCCCTTCGGAAGAACCGGGCGTCGACGGCGATCCGAAACCGATACTGGTTGTGATGGTCGACGGGTGCCATGAGAGCGCAATCGGGACGTCGGCGGCAGAGGGCTAAACGCGGTAGTATCCGCGGTACCAATCGACGAATCGTCTGAGCCCGGTCTCCAGGGGGGTGGAGGGCTGAAAGCCGACGTCGCGTTCGAGGTCGGACACATCGGCCGCGGTGGCCGGCACCTCTCCGGCCTGCATCTCCATCATCACCTTCTCCGCCTTCCGGCCGAGGCAATCCTCCAAGATCTCGATCATCTCCAGCAGTTCGACCGGCCGGCTGTTGCCGATGTTGTAGATGCGGTAGGGAGCTTCGCTGGTGCCGGGATCCGGGGCGTCGGAATTCCAGTTCGGGTTCGATTCGGCCGGGCGGGCGACGACGCGCACCGTTCCTTCGACGATGTCGTCGACGTACGTGAAATCGCGGCGCATGCGACCGTTGTTGTAAACGGAAATGGGTTTTCCCGATAGGATCGCCTTTGTGAATTTAAAGTAGGCCATATCCGGGCGTCCCCAAGGACCGTAGACGGTGAAGAAGCGCAGACCGGTCGTCGGTATTCGGAAAAGATGGCTGTACGTGTGAGCCATCAACTCGTTCGCCTTCTTGGTCGCGGCATAGAGGCTGACCGGGTGGTCGACGTTGTCGTGTACGGAAAACGGATAGCTCGTATTCGCGCCGTACACCGAACTCGACGAGGCGTAGACGAGGTGCCGGACTTCCAGACGGCGGGCGAGTTCGAGAACGTTGTGGAATCCGACGACGTTGGACTGAATGTACAGAGAGGGGTGGTCGATGGAGTAGCGAACCCCGGCTTGAGCGGCCAGATTTACGATCGCGTCGGGGCGAAACTCTCGCCCCACCTTCTGCAGGCGTTCGCCTTCTTCCAGGGCCATGCGCTCGAACGCAAACCGGTCGTCGGCGAGAAGAATGCGGAGACGGTCTTCCTTTAGGGCCGGATCGTAGTAGTCGGTTACGGAGTCTATGCCCAAGACTCGGAAGCCGTCGGCCAGGAACCGCCTGGCGAGATGGAATCCGATGAATCCGGCCGCTCCGGTGACGATGATGCGCTGCATGGGGTTCGGGGGCGCCTTCCGGATCAGGCCGGTCGAGACGGGTCGTGGTCTTCGGGCTGCGGACGCGGTTTTCGTGGGCGGCGGTCGATCACGGAATTCCAGTATGAACCCTCGGCCGCGCGGACGTCTGCGGCGATTTCGAAGGTGTGGGCGATCCGGCCCGTCGTCGGAATCGGCCGGTTGCACGCCCCCGGGATCGATTTGCTTTGAGAATACGTATTCTTCGTGTACAATGCCGGTCCAGAGGCAACGAACGATGAAGTCCATTGTCGCGATCGCCGCCGTCTTGCTCGCCGTCTCGTCCGTCTTCGGACAAACCAAGGTCAACCCGGGAGAGTGGTCGGTTCGATCGGTTCGGCCGGCCGACGTCGAAGGGCAGGTCACATTCCGGCTGCAGATCCGAAGCGGCATCGCGGACCTCTACGTTCGGCGCGGGGCGCCGCCGACGAAGACCGAATTCGATGTGCGCGTGCCGTCGCCGGGCGCTTTCGGAGCCCGCACGTCGCAGCAGGTCGTCCTTACCAACACGACGACCCCGAGGCTGACCAGCGACACCTGGTATTACGCCGCCTACGCGCGCACGACCTCGTCGGTCGATCTCTCGCACCGGGCGTCCATCGTCCGGTCCGCATTCGACGGCCGCGGGGCGGTCCCGTTTCCGGGCGGAACGTCCTTTCGGGTTTGGGCTCCGAACGCCTCCTCGGTCTCGGTTGCGGGTCAGTTCAACGGTTGGTCGACCACGAGCGCGCCTCTGGTCGCAGAACCGGGCGGGTGGTGGTCGGTCGATCTGCGGAACGCCCGTGCCGGTCATCCGTACAAGTTTGTATTGCGAAACGCGTTGCAAACCCTCTGGCGGAACGACCCCTACGCCCGAATGGTGACCAACTCGGCCGGCAACTCGGTCATCTTCGACCACCGGGGCTTTTCCTGGCAGACCCCGTTCTTCCAGACGCCGAACTGGAACGAAATGGTCAAGTTGCAGGTCCATATCGGTACTTTCAACGATCTGCCAGGCGGTCCGCCGGGCACCTTCGACTCGGCGATCGCGAAACTGGACTACGTGAAGGAGATGGGCTACAACGCGATCCAGCTGTTGCCGGTGCAGGAGTTCGCGGGGGACTTTTCGTGGGGTTACAATCCGGCGCACCAGTTCGCCGTCGAATCCGCCTACGGCGGGCCGAACGGACTCAAGCGGTTTGTGGACGAGGCGAACCGGCGCGGCATCGCGGTCTTGACCGACCTGGTCCACAACCACTACGGTCCGACCGACCTCGATCTTTGGCGGTTCGACGGCTGGTTTCAGGGGCCGTGGGGCGGCATCTACTTCTACCAGGACGGTCGGGCCCGCACCCCGTGGGGCGACACCCGGCCCGACTTCGGACGGCCCGAAGTTCGGCAGTTCATCCGCGACAACCAGGCCGAATGGCTGCACGAGTACCGTCTGTCGGGAATCCGGTGGGACTCG
>JBDNCL010000136.1:0-8294 GCA_046719655.1 Fimbriimonadaceae bacterium | reverse complement strand
GATTGGTCTTCAAAGGCGGCCGGGATCGATCCGGGCGGCCTTCGGATCAGCCTGGGGATCGAGGACGTACGGGACATCTTGTCCGATCTGGAAGCGGCTCTGGAATCGGTCTAGGGGCGAGAAGAACGCCGCCCCGAGTCGATGGGCGCACCCAAACAGGAGACCCGGAACGAACAGCGGGGAAGGCAACCCTTGCCTCCCCCGCTCCCATCTCCGCCGAAACCGTGGCTCAGTTGCCGGTACCGGCCGTGAACGACTCGAGCTCCCGCTTGTTGGTCGGCACGACGATCTCCCCGCTCTTGATCCGCTCCGCGATCGCCTGAATCCGGGCCATGCCCTCGTCGCCGCCGATTCGGTCCTTCGTGTGGACGAAGTCGGTCAGACCGACGCCGCCCGCCGCCAGGTTGTACATCTTCGCCCCGGCGGTGAAATTGCCCTCCTTGAGGTCCTTGATCGTCTGGAACACGGCTTCGTCCACCCGCTTGATCATGCTCGTCAGCACGAACCCCGGCTCGAGGTCGTCCTGGTTGCTGTCGACGCCGATGGCGAGCCGCCGCTGCTCCTTGGCCGCGTTGATCACGCCGATTCCGGCTCGACCGGCCGCGTGGTACACGACGTCCGCGTTCGAGTTGAACAGCACGTTGGCCGAGACCTTGCCCACGTCGATGTTGTCCCAGCTTCCGGTGTACTTCTCCGGCAGAACGACGATGTTGGGGTTGGCGGTCCGCGCCCCGGCGGCGAAGCCGGCGAAGAACTTTTCGATGAGGGGGATCTGCATGCCGCCGACGAACCCGACGCGGCCCGTCCGGCTCGCCAACGCGGCGGCGTAGCCGGCCAGAAAGCTTCCCTCCTCCTCGGCGAAGAGGAGCGACCGCACGTTGGGCAAGTCGACCGGCGCGTCGACGATGGCAAAACGCACGTTCGGGTACTGCGGGGCGACGCGTTCGAGAGCGTTCCGCATGTTGATGCCGACCGCGATCACGAGGTCGGACCCCTGGTCGGCCAAAGCGGCCAGGTTGGTCTCGTAGTCGGCATCGCTCTTGCTCTCGATCGGAAAGTCTTGGATGCCGAGCTCCGCCCTGGCCCTTTCCACGCCGCGCCAGGCGCTGTCGTTGAAGGACTTGTCCCCCCGCCCGCCGCGGTCGAAGACGATTCCGATTTTGAGGGGTGCCCCGCCGCCCGCCGCTTTCGGCGTCGCCGACGAATCTCCGGCGGGCGAACCACACCCGGCCATCACCCCGAACGCGACGGCGGCTCCGATCCCGCCCGCCAGGCGCGCCCACATCCGTCTCCCCAATCCCAGTCTCATCGTGCCTAGACCTCCCATCCGGTAAACTAGCGGATTATGGCGCAATCTAGGCTGGCCCCAACGTGCCGAGCCGACTTGCGTTAGAGGAGCCGTTACCGTTTGATCACCTGCAACCTCACCAAGCTCGAGACTGCCGTCGAACAGATCCGCAAGGCCTATCCCAAGCTTCAACCCGCCGACGCCGGGCGCCTGGCGTCGGCCTTGGTCCTGACCGGCCGTCACGCCATCGCCCTTTACGACGGCAACCAGTACCATTGGCCGGAAGACTGCGAGCGGCTCGCCAAGGTTCTCGCCGCCCAGCTCGAGGAGGCGGTCAAGTCGGCCGAGCCGGTGAAGAAGTCCAAGGCGGCGCCCGAGGAGGAGGCGGTCACCTTGAGCGTCGGACTCACGCCGAACTTCAGCGCCGGCGAGCAGCGCCTCGAAGACCGTCCCGACCTCAAGGCGGCGCTGAGCGACGCCCTGCAGGAGGGCGTGGAGTTCGTGTACAGCGCCACCGACGTCGGTTGGCAGTGGGCGCTTGACCGAGTCAACTGGGGCACCGTCGTCGGCGAGGACCTCACCCGCCGGGTTCGGATCAAGGCGACCTTCTCCGAGGGAGCGGTCGGCGTCGAAATGGGCGCGGCGGGCAAAAAGAAGACGGCGAAGGCCAAGGCGGCCGTGCCCGTGATCGACCCCAGCGCGCCGACCGAGCCGGTCGACGAGAAGGAGGCGGCCGCGATGGACCAGGTCCTGAGCGAGTCGGAAGAGGCGTCCATCATCGAGGACATCGACATCCCGGACGACCTGGAAGCGGAAATCAAAGACTGACCCTTTCCCGAAACGGCCGGCCGCCGTCGGGACCCATCCGGTTCGGAAAGCGGTCTCGTCCCCGGCGCCGCCGGATCAGGCCCGACCCTTGAGCCTCAAGAATCGTCTCTGGATCGAGCGGCCGATCCGGTGGAGCCGGGGCAGATGCATGGTTCCGTGCGCGTCGTGCCACCGCTCCAGACGCTCCAGGGTGTCGATCTGGCGCCAGTAGTTCCAGAAGTCCTTGTACCGCCACGCGTGGAAGAGATACGGCTCGTGGTAGCGGAGCGACTCCTGCCGGCAGACGTACCGACACGTGTTGGTCGCGACGTCGAGGTGCAGCTTCCCGATCACGCCCGCCGCCGAGTGCTGAAAGTCGAACGACTGCGGGATGAGGTGGAACTTCCCGACCGTGAGGATGGCGTGCATCACGCACACCTCTTCGCTCACCCTTTGGGACGACCGGAACGCGTCGAAACCGAGCCGGTCGTAGTTGGACTCGGCCTCCCGCATGGCGGCGAGCATCTCCTCGAAGTCGGGATGTCGCTCGTAGTAGATCATCCCGCCGTTGAACCGGGGGATGGCCGAAACGCCGTAGGTTTCGCAGACCCGGCTCACCGGCACTCCGTGGAAGGAGCCCGTCGTGTCCTCAAATCCTTGAACGGCCATCGAATGCCCGCCGCAGTAGGCGAAGATCGGGTCGAGCCGCTTGAACGCGAGCATGTCGACGTCCAAGCTGAGAACCTGATCGGCGTCGGTGCGTTCGAGCGCCGTCAGTTTGTCGAGGGCGGAGCGCGGCCCGGTCGGTCTGAGCACCTCGTCGAAGTGTCGGTGCCAGTCGAACCCATCGATGTCGGTCACGATGACGCGGGGGTTGGTGTCGCCGATGAGACTGAGCGAGCGGGCGAGGCCCATCGCCATCTCGCCGAACCGCCGCTTGCCGGTGGCGACGGTGTAGACGATCCGCTTCATCGGCCGCATTGTACCGCTCGCGTCCTGCCTGCTCCCCGGCCGCGGCCGGGCGTCGGATCGATCTCTCGAGTGCATTCTCTATCGTTTGATGGAGGTCGCTGAAATCGCTAGAAACCGACGGCGTATAATGTCGACGGCAATCATGGACGCGATCGACGCCGGGCCTCAGGCAATCCAAGAGGAACAGTACCGATTTCCCTACCATTACCTGGACCTGGTGGACTCTCGTCACGTGCCGTTCGTCCGGCCTCACCTCACCGCCCTGAGGGAGGTCGCGAAGCGGCAGCTGGAGCCCTTCGTCGGTCAGTCGATCTTGGACGCCGGTTGCGGGGACGCGCGGTTTCTCTTCGAACTGCGGTACGCCGACGCCGAACTGTTCGGCGCCGATTATTCCGAAGCGGCGATCGGGTTCGCCCGGGCGTTCAACCCCCGGGCGCGGTTCTGGGTCCAGTCGCTGACCGAGCTGGACCTCGGACGGCGGTTCGACCAGATCGTCTGCCTGGAGACGCTCGAGCATCTGCCGCCGGAGACGGTGCCGCTCGCGGTGGACCGGCTGGCCGACCACCTCGCCGAGCCGGGGCGGATCGTCGTGAGCGTGCCCTCGAACCTGTACAAGCCGGATCGAAAACACTACCAGCACTTTTCGGCCGAATCCCTGGCCCAGGTCCTGGCGCCCCGATTCGAGGTCGAGACCGTGACGGGGTACGGCGTCGACAAGCGGTTCTACCGGCCCCGGTTCCGGACTCGGCGTCGGGCGGCCAAGCTGCTCACATCGCTCGCGCCGAAATCGGAGCTGAGCCGTCGGCTGCGGGACCGGGTCTGGGCCCACTACATGGCCGAATATGCGGTCGGAGACCCCGAAAAGTGCGTCGGCCTCCTCGCCGTCGCTCGGCCGCGCTGAGCCGTGTCTAGGGCCCGAGACGACGTCGGTACCACCAGAGAGTCCGCCGCTCCAGGGAACGCTGCAGGCGGCGCCAGCGGCCGGTTTTGCGCGGTACGGTTCGGTCCGCCCGCTTCTCGAGTTGGCGAAGCCACACCAGCTGGCGCCAATAGATCCGGAAATTCCCGAACAGGGACGCGTGGAACAGAATCGGGCGCACCAGCCTCATCCGGTCGCGATGGGCGAGGTGCCAGCATTCGCCCCGGCGCACGTCCATGTGGAGGCGGCCGACGATGCCGACCGCCGTGCTCATGAAGTCCCGTTCTTCCGGTATCAGCTCTCCGATCCCGGTATCGAGCATGGCCAGGAGGATGCAGATCTCCTCGCTCGCGTTGCCCCGGAACAGGTCGAATCCGAGATCGCCGTAATTCTTCTCGAACTCCCGCATCCGCCCGATGAGACGCTGCGTTTCGGGAGTCCGCTCGTAATAGACGAGCCCGCCGTTGAACTTTGGGATGCGGTCGACGCCGAACCGCCGGCAGAGTTCGGCGATTTCGACCCCGCGCCAACGACCCTCGGAACGCCAGACCCCCTGAACGGCAAACGGCATCCCGGCACAGGCTTCGAAGATCGGGTCCAGTTTCCCGAACGCGAGCATGTCGCCGTCGAGGGCCAAGACCCGCTCGGCGTCGGTCAGGTCGAGGGCGAGCATCTTGTCCAGCGCGGATCGCGGATTCGGCGGGACGATCGGGCGATGGAAAACCCGCCCCCAGTCGTAGCCCGGCACGTCGGTGAGGACGGCCCTCGGGGTCTGGTCCCCCACCAGGGACAGCGAGCGCCCCAGGCCGAGCGCCATCTCGGCGTACTTGGCCGAACCCCGACCGACGGTAAAGACCAATCGCTCCATGCGGACGGACGGATTCTACCGGTCGGTCGACGGCCGGCTCCGATTCAGCCGCCGATCAACCGGCGCGCCGTTTCGGCGACGTTTTCGGCCGTGAAGCCGAACTCCCGAAACAGGACGTCGCCGGGAGCGGAGGCGCCAAAGCGGTCCAGCCCGACGTGGGCTTGGGCGTACTTCGCCCAACCGAACGTCGCGCCCGCTTCGACCGAGACGGTCGGCACCGATTTCGGGAGCACCGACTCCCGGTATCCGGCATCCTGCCGCTCGAAAAGGAACCAGCTCGGCATGTTGACGACCCGGGTCGGAACGCCGTCTGCTTCCAGCAGTTCGCGGGCGACGAGCGCGAGCTGCACTTCGCTGCCGGTAGCCACGAGGACCACTCTCGGCGTCGCGCCCGAAGACTCGGCCAGGACGTAGGCTCCGCGCCGCGCCGGATGCTCGGACGGCTTTCCGGAGGTCACCGGCGGGAGACCCTGCCGGGTCAGGGCGAGCACCGAGGGTCCGTCGGTGCGCTCCAGAGCCAGGCCCCAGCAGGCGGCCGTCTCCAGCGCGTCGGCCGGCCGCATCAGATTCAGATTCGGGATCGCGCGGAGACTGGCCAGGTGCTCCACCGGCTGGTGGGTCGGCCCGTCTTCGCCGAGTCCGATCGAGTCGTGGGTGAACACGAAGATCGACGGGCACTGCATCAGGGCGGCCAGCCGAATGGACGCGCGGCAGTAGTCGGAGAAGATGAGGAAGGTGGCGCCGTACGCCCGTACGCCGCCGTGCAGATTCATCCCGTTGACGGCGGCCGCCATCCCGTGCTCCCGCACCCCGAACGCGATGTTGCGCCCTTCGGGCGTGTCCGGCTGGAAGCTGGGCGAACCCGGCAGGTGGGTGAGGTTGCTCTCGGACAGGTCGGCGCTTCCGCCGATGAGGAGCGGGACGGCGGGGGCCAGAGCGTTGAGCGTCTTCTGATTGGCTTGGCGGGTCGCGAGCTTCTCGTTCAGCTCGGGCAGGGCGTCCGGCCAACCCGCCGGCAGTTTTCCGTCGATCGCCTCGCGCAGGGCGGCCGCCTCGGCCGGATAGGCGGCGGCGTACGCCGACATTCTGGCCTCCCACTCCCTCTCGGCCGCCTCGCCGGCCGAAATCGCCTTGCCGAACTCGATCCGGACTTCGTCGGGAACGAAGAACGGCTCTTCCGACACGCCGAGGTTCTTCTTGGTGGCGGCGACCTCGTCGGGACCGAGCGGGGCGCCGTGTACCTTGGAGGTGCCGGCCTTGTTCGGGCTCCCGTATCCGATCGTGGTCGGACACGAGATCAGGGACGGCCGGTCGGTCACCGCCTTGGCCCGTCGGATCGCGGCGTCGACCTGCTGCCAGTCGTTGCCGTCTTCGACCCGGTCCACGTGCCAGCCCAACGCGGCGAACCGACCCAGGACGTCCTCGGTGAACGCGATCGCGGTCGACCCGTCGATCGTGATCTTGTTGTCGTCGTACAGCGCGATCAACTTGCCCAGGCGGTGGTGGCCGGCCAGCGAACAGGCCTCGTTCGTGACCCCCTCCATCAGGTCGCCGTCGGAGCAGATCACGTAGGTGTGGTGGTCGACGACGGTGTGGCCCGGTCGGTTGAAGGTGGCGGCCAAAAAACGCTCCGCCATCGCCATGCCGACCGCGGTCGACAGACCCTGCCCGAGGGGCCCGGTCGCCATCTCGACGCCGGGGGTGATGTGGTTCTCGGGATGCCCCGGAGTCCGGCTCCCCCACTGGCGGAACGCCTTGAGGTCGTCGAGCGTCATGTCGTAGCCGGTCAGGTGAAGCAGGGCGTACAACAGCATGGAACCGTGTCCGGCGGACAGGATGAACCGGTCGCGATCGAACCACCGCGGATGGCGAGGGTTGTGCTTGAGATGGCGGGTCCACAGAGCGAACGCCATCGGCGCCCCTCCCATCGGCAGACCCGGGTGGCCGCTGTTGGCCTTCTGGACGGCGTCCATGGCCAGGACGCGGATCGCGTTGATGCAGGAGGTCTCGATCGTGGAGGAGCCCATGTTGGTTCGAGGGTACCCAAGCCAGGTGGATGCGAACCGGCTCGGGTACCCTCGGCGGGTGATCGGCAACCCTGTTCGGACCGCACGCGTTCTGGTCGGCCTCGCCCTCGCCGTCCTGGCCGCGACCGCGCCGGCCCAAGTCCGGTCGGGCGTCTACCGACCGCCCCAGGGGCCCCCCGCCGAGTGGCAGGTCAACCCGCACCAGACCCTGTTGTGGCAGGGCTTGCCCTATCATCCGGTGGGCATCCGCGTCGATCCGGGCGGCACCGACTTCTCCGCTCTCCGTCGCTCCGGCGTGCAGGACGTCATCGTCGAACTGCCGGCGTCGGGCGCGGGATGGCCCGAGACGCTCGCCGCGCTGGAGGCGAACGGGTTTCGGTACATGATCGCGATCGACTCGATCGCGCCCCCCGCCCGGGGGATCGCGGTCGAGCCCCAGACGTACCGCCTCACCGGAATCGCGGCTCCGCGCCGGGTCGATTTCACGATTCCGGGCGCGACGTCGGCCTTCGTCGTTCTGGCGGGGCGGCGGGACGGGAGCGTGGAGCGAACCGAACGCGTCTCGGCTGCGGACGGACGATTCTCGTTCGAGGTCCGACCGCCGAACGACCTCGAGCATGTGCTCCTCGTCTACCCGGTGACGCTGTCGGCCGGGTATGTCGACTGCTGGGAAGTGTTGGACGCCCACCGCGACAAGGTTCTGCGGTCGCTCCGCACCGGACCCCTCGGCCCGGGCCTGCGGGGGATTTTGAACCCGCTCGGTCAGGCGGTGCGGCTCGGTTCCGACCGGGGTTTCGTGCCCACGAGCCCGATCTTCCGGCACGAGTTGAGGATGCACCTGGAAGCCAAGTACGGCTCGCCGGTCACCGCCCTCCGCAGCTGGGCTTTGAGCGCGCCGACGATCGACAGCTTCGACGTGCTGGCCCGTCTGGTCCCGCTCTGGTCGGGGACCCGCGGCGTCGGACTCCTGTGGGACCCCGAAACCGATCGGACGTTTCCGTGCGACATGCGGCGATCTTCGGTTTGGCAGGACATCGAGGCGGTCCTCGGGGCCGCGCAGGGACGCCGATTCCAGAGGTTTGTCGCCGCCATCAAGCAGGTCGCCGACGTTCCCGTTCTTCAGGAGTGGGCCGGTTGGGCTGCGTCCTACGAGCACCCGGACCCGGCCCTCGACGGGATCGGCGCCCGGGCCGTGGGGACGTCGCCGTCCGAGATCGCCGAGTCGGCGGGACGGGCGGCCAGTTCGGTCCTGCGCTGGCCGCGTCGCGGCTGGATGCCGGCGACCTACGTCGATCTCCGAAACGCCGCGGACGCCGCGACGTCGTTGCCGGCCGTCCTCGACGATCTGGCCTCTCTCGGCGCCCGGGGCTGGTTCGTGCGGAGCGACGACCCGGCTGTCTGGGCGGCGGTGGG
>JBDNCL010000135.1:0-8336 GCA_046719655.1 Fimbriimonadaceae bacterium | reverse complement strand
AACTCAACCTCAACATGCCGGTCAACGCGGAGCGGAACTTCCGACGCGCTCTCGAACTCGAAGGCCCCGACAAGCCCAGCCTCGACTGGCTCGCCATGGTCCTCGCCAACACCGGACGCGCCCACGAAGTCCCGTCGCTGTGGGAAGAGCAGGTTCGACGGAACCCCGAAAACCCCCACATCCGGGCCAAGTACGCGATCTCGCTCGTCCAGGCCGGCCGGGAGGAAGACGGCGTCAAGGCGTTCGAGGACGGGATCGCCGCCATCGCCGACAACATCGTCCTCAAGCGGTACTTCGCACCCATCCTCGCCCAGCGCGGCGACCACGACCGGGCGATGGACTTCTACGAAGACGCCCTCGACGTCGCGCCGACCGACGTCCCCGTCCTGCTCGAGTACTCGCAGGTGCTGGAAAAGGCCGGACGCGAGTTCGAGGTTCCGAAGGTGCTCCGCGACGTTCTCGCCGCCAACCCCGACCCCAACACCCGCGCCATGGCCCTGGCCAAGCTGATCGAGCTCGAACAGCCCAAACGCGCGGCGATGGTCGAGGCGGCCCGCGAAAAGATGGAGGCCGGCGACTACGAGGGCGCCCTCCGCGACCTCAAGCCCCTCCGCAACTGGCTCGCCGACTACTGGAAGATGTGGGCTCTCCTCAGCTCGGCCCACAACCACCTCATGCAGCCGACCGAAGCCGAAGAGGCGGCCCGCAACCTGATCGACCTGTTCCCGGCCTGCGAACCCGCCTACGGCGAGCTGGCCACCGCCCTGTTCAACCAGAACCGGGCCGAAGAGGCCTACCACCTCCTGCGCATCGCCGCCGCCAACATGCCCCAGTCGCTGCCCGTGCACGTCAACCTCGCCCTCGCCGCCCGACGCGCCGGCCATGTCGACGAAGCCCGCGCCCTCGCCCGGCAGATTCGGGAACTGGTCGGCCCCAACCCCGAACTCGAACAGATCCTGCGTGAGATCGACGGCTGACCAGGAGGATCGGACCGCGTGAGCGTGTTCCGATTCGGCAAACCGAAGAACCCGGGGTTCGGCCTGAGCCGCGGGTTCTACCTTTCCGTTCTGGCGGCCAAAGCCCGCCTGCCCGCCATCCTCGAGATCGTCGCCCCCAAAGGGATCGACGGAGCCGTCGCCGGCTTCGGAGCCCCCCTCGGACAAGGGGCCACCAAAGAAGATCTCGCCCGGCCGCTGGCCCGGGGCGCCTACGCGGTCGCCTCGCCCGACCGCAAGACCGTCCTGCGCATGCTCGTCGTGAGCAAGGAAGAAGCGGGATACGACCCCGAGGCCCTGGTCCGCGCCGCCGCCAGTCTCGAACTGAGCGAAGACCTCCTCGCCCGAATCCGGGCCACGTGGACCCTCATCCAGTTCAGCTTCGAGTCGCACGACCCGATGGTCTATCCGGCCCTCGACTTTCTGCTCGCCGTCGTCGGGCGCACCGGCGTCCTCACCGAAGGGGCGGTCGCCGACCCCGTCGCGCGCCGATATCTTCTGCCCGAACAGCTCGACTCGCCCCGCCCGGCCGGTCAGAACGTCTGCGCCGCCGACCACATCGCCGTACACAAGGTGGCCGAAAACGGGACCGCGTCCGTCCACACGCTGGGCTTTCAGAAGTTCGCGCTTCCGGAACTCGAGATCACGGCCCTGGCGCCCGGGTCGGTTCCGTTGGCCGAAACCGTCCTCGCCACGATCGCCCAAAAGGTGCTCGAGGGGGAGCGGTTGGGGGCGGGGACCCGGATCGGTCCCCGAAACGCGATGCTCGACGTCGCCGAGGGCGGTCTCGACCGGGGTCGATGGGAGGGCATCCCCGTCTTCGAACTGCTCCCGCCGCGCGGCATGTCGATCGACGACGCCCTCCGGGCGTGGGTCGAGTCCGCCTAGGACCCCCGGATTCCGGTTCGCCGGATCAGATCGCTCGGACCGGAGCGGGCGCGACGTTGGTCCGGAGCCAGTAGTTCTCGATCTGACGAACTGCGTCCTGCAGCTCGGCGAAAGTCACCGGCTTGCAGACGTAGCTGTTGACCCCGTACTGATAGGACTCCCGAATATCGGACTCCTGATCGGACGACGTGAGGATGACGAAGGGCAGGGAGCAGGTGTATCGATTCGCCCGGATCGCTTTCAGCACGTCGATTCCGTTCCGTTTGGGCAGCTTGAGATCGGCGATCACCACGACCGGATCGATGACGGGGACCGTATCTTCGTCCGGAATGCGCCCGAACAGCGCGGTCAGGGCCTCGTCCCCGTCCCGGGCCACCACGATCCTCTCGGCCGCGTCGGTAGCGGCCAGGACGCGAAACATCAGCCGCTCGTCGTCGGCGCTGTCTTCGACCAGCAATATCGGTCGTGTCTCCCCCTCTCTCATCCCCTCTCGCCTGTCGGATGTCGCCGACCTTGCCCTCTAAGTGTAGGACAGCGACATCCTTTCAAACGGATCAAATCTTGCTGATAATTCCGCCGAACCAACTGTCGTCCAAAATGTTGCCGCCAAAACCATCGGCCACACCCCGGTCCGACGATCCCCGCCGTCGGGTCGTTGCACCCATTTCGCCCTCGGGCCGTATACAAAGGCATGGGACGGCGAACGACATCGCCCGTCCCGGTGTGCTTATGAGTGCCGAACATCCCGCCCACAACCTTCTGGCCGGCATCGCCGAGCCGCGCGACCTCCACAAGCTTTCCGATCGGGAGCTCGGGCAACTGGCCCGCGAGGTGAGGGCCGCCATCCTCGAGAAGGTCAGCAAGACCGGCGGCCACTTCAGCTCGAACCTCGGAACGGTCGAACTCACGGTCGGCATGTACGGAGCCTACTCGATTCCGCCCGACATCGTCGTATGGGACACCGGCCACCAGGCTTACCCCCACAAGCTCCTGACCGGCCGATACTCCCAGTTCGACACCCTGCGCAAGTACAAGGGGATGAGCGGGTTCCTCCGACGCGAAGAGCACGAACTCGACTTCTTCGGCGCCGGACACGCCGGCACCGCCATCTCGGCCGCTCTCGGCTTCGCCGTCGCCCGCGACCGCCGCGGCGAGAAGAACAAGGTCGTGGCCGTGACCGGCGACGCCTCCATCTGCTCGGGAATGAGCTGGGAGGCCCTCAACCACGCCGGCGAGATGCAGACCGACCTCACCGTCGTCCTGAACGACAACCGGATGTCGATCGCCCCGAACGTCGGCGCCCTGACGTCCCACTTCGCCCGCCTGCGCTCTCGGCCCTTCGTGCAGAGCCTCGCCCACCGGGCCAAGGAGATCGTCGAAAAGCTCCCCGGACCCGTCAACCGGGTCGCCGCCGGACTCCGACACGGACTCACCCACTACTTCGCCCCCGAGGAGACCGGGGCGATCTTCGAGGAGATCGGATTCGAGTACATCGGCCCGATCGACGGTCACGACCTCGTCGCCCTGCTCGAGGTCTTCCGCAACGTCCGCGAACTGCGGGGCCCCGTTTTCATCCACGCCATCACCGTGAAGGGCAAGGGCTACCCGGTCGCCGAGAACGACGCCACCAAGTGGCACGGGGTCGTCCCGTTCGATCTCAGCGCGTGCGAGATGACCAAGTCGGCCGGCCCGACGACCTTCACCCAGGCCTTCGCCGACGCCGCCGTTGAGTGCGCGGGCGCCGACGACAAGATCGTCGCCATCACCGCCGCCATGCCCGACGGCACGGGCCTGAACCGATTCGCCAAGGCGTTCCCAGACCGAACCTACGACGTCGGCATCGCCGAGCAGCACGCCGTGACGTTCGCCGCCGGACTCGCCGCGGGAGGGCTCAAACCGTTCTGCGCCATCTACTCCACGTTCCTCCAACGCGCGTTCGACCAGGTCCTTCACGACGTCGCCATCCAAAACCTTCCCGTCCGGTTCTTCCTCGACCGTGCCGGGCTCGTGGGCGACGACGGCCCGACCCACCACGGCGCCTTCGATCTCAGCTACCTGGGCCTGATCCCCAACATGACGATCGCGGCCCCCCGCGACGCCACCGAACTCGCCGAAATGGTGCGGTATGCGGCCGGATTCGACTCCGGCCCGATCGCCATTCGGTACCCGAGAGGTTCGACCGACGAACGTCTGCCCGAATTCCGTTCGGCGATCGAACGGGGTCGCGCCGAGATTTTGGGCTGGCCGAGTCCGGACCGGAAGGAGGAATCCGCCCGCATCGCCGTCGCCGCCGAGGACGCCGACGATCCCGACCGAACCCTCGACGTCGCCATTTTCGCCATCGGCTCGATGGTGGCCGTCGCCTGGGAGGCCGCCGGCGAACTGGCGCGCCGAGGCGTCCGCGGCGTCGTCGTCAACGCCCGCTTCTCCAAGCCCGTCGACGCCGACGCGGTCGCAACCTGGGCGGCGCGCGCCCGCCACGTTCTGACCATCGAAGAGAACGTCCGCACCGGCGGCTACGGCCAGAGCGTGCGCGACGTCCTGGTCGAGTCCGGACTGGGGCACATCCCCCACGATCTGCTGTCGCTGCCCGACGCCTTCGTCGAGCACGGCGCCCAGCCCCTGATCCGGCGCGACTGCGGACTCGACGCCGAAAGCGTCGTGCAGCGCGTGCTCCAGAGGCTCCCGGGCGCGGTCGGCGCGCGCTGAGCCCCGAAGAGTCGGACGAACCGGCCTAAGCCCGCGCGAGAGCGGGCCGAGGTCGTGCGTATACTTGCGTTAAGGGAAGCCACAACATCCCCGTCCTCGCCGGACTGTGGCTCCCCGGAGACTTCGCCGCGCGATCCCCCGCCCGGATCGAAGGAGACGCCATGTACCAGGCACCGCTACCAGAGGAGTATCAGGTCCTCTCCGAGGAGGAGACCGCCCGCCGCATCCGCGCCGCCAAGGAGCGCCTCGGCGACCGCCTCGTCATCCTCGGACACCACTACCAGCGCGACGAGATCGTCGCCCACGCCGACTTCCTCGGCGACAGCTTCAAGCTCTGTCGGGATGCGTCCAGCCGGCCCGAAGCCGAATTCATCGTCTTCTGCGGCGTCCACTTCATGGCCGAAAGCGCCGACATCCTGACCGACAAGCGCGTGATCCTCCCCAACCTCGCCGCCGGCTGCTCCATGGCCGACATGGCCAACCTCTTCCAGGTGCGGAACTGCTGGCGCGACCTCGAAAGGACGATCGGAGCCCGCGCTCCCGAGGGCTCGGCTGTGGCCGGAGCCGCTTCCGAAGGGCCCGTCGTCATGCCCGTGACCTACATCAACTCGGCCGCCAACCTGAAAGGTTTCGTCGGCGAGCGCGGCGGCACGGTCTGCACCTCGACCAACGCCCCCTCCGCCGTCACCTGGGCCCTCGAACGGGCCGACAAGGTCCTCTTCTTCCCCGACCAGCACCTCGGCCGAAACACGGGCGTCCGCCTCGGCTTCGACCCCGACCGCGACATGGTCGTTTGGGACCCGTTCCAGCCGTTGGGCGGCAATACGGTCGAAGACATTCAGCGCGCCAAGTTCATTCTCTGGAAGGGCCACTGCTCGGTCCACGGCCGCTTCACCGTGGAGCAGGTGCGGCAGGCCCGCGCCCGATACCCGGACGTGAACGTCCTCGTCCACCCCGAGTGTCCGCTCGAAGTCGTCCGCGAGAGCGACCAGAACGGCTCCACCGAGTTCATCCTCAAGACCGTCCAAGCCGCCCCGGCCGGCTCGAAGTGGGCGATCGGCACCGAGATCAACCTCGTGTCTCGCCTCGCCCGGCAGCACCCGGACAAGACGATCTTCTGCCTCGATCCCCAGATCTGCCCGTGCTCGACGATGTACCGGATCCACCCCTCGTTCCTGCTCTGGGTTCTGGAACGTCTGGCCGAAGGCGAAGTGAGGAACGAGATCGTCGTGCCCGAAAAGACGAAGCAGTTCGCCCGCATGGCCCTGGACCGGATGCTCGCCCTGCCCTGAGGAGACGGTCCGTTGGTGTCCGCGGCGGGGAAAGTACTATACTGGTATCGGCACATTACGGGTGTGCCTCAGCGAGCGGGTCTCCATGCCGATTCCCTACAAGATCGAACCTGAGGTCGCCGACCCGGCGCTGGCCGCCTACTTTGGCGTCGTGGAAGACCGCTACCTTTTCGTCGGCGGGCTCCTCGTAGTCGATTCGTTCGGTCAGCCGGTCGAGTTCTTGTACAGTTCGGTCCAAGTCCCGGGCGGCATCCTGTGGCCGCGCCAGACGGTGCAGAGGGCGGCGACCGCCCGCCTCTTTCACGACCTGGCCGACCACTGTCAGCCGACGGTCGCGTGCGTCCTGCTGACCGGCCCTTGCGCCGAAGAGGACTTCGTCAACCAGATCCTCAAGCCCGAGGTGCCGGTGCTGAAGATCGACGCGTCCGCCGGCGGCTCGCCGACCGGCGCCACCGTTCTCTCGGGGAACCCCGGCCCGGAGGTCCGGGAGCTGATCCAGTCTCTGACCGACCTTCAGATCCTGGCCGAGCCGTTCGCCCGGATTGAGGCCGCTCTGCGCGAGGTGCTCCCGTCAAGGCCGGTCGCACGCCCATGATCTCGGTCAAGCCCCGTCTCCGCCTGCCCGGACTGACCTGGGAGTGGGTGCCGGTATGCTCCGAACCGGAGCGGCGGCGCCTTACCCCGTCTCCCGCCTGGCCGGTCAAACGTTTCCGGCTCGGGCACCTGGAAGCGCAAAAGCCGGTTCGCCGGTGCCCGGCCCTGCGTTCGGCGGAACCGACGCGCCTCGCCGGCTTCCGGAACGAATGCGGTCGCCCCGCCCCGGCCGGCGGCGGAAGCGTACTGGCGGTCACCCCGCCGCCCGTGGTCGCCCCCCCTCCCGCCCGACGGGAACCGGCCGTGCCCGGCCCCAAAGCCCGGACGAAGCCCGGCCTCCAACGCCGGCTCCGGCACCTCCTCCAAGCCCCCGTCGGGGTGTTCCTCAACCCGCATGGACCTTTGACTTGGCCCGGCCCGCTTTACCCGTTTCAGGCTCAAGGCGTCGAGGCGCTAATCTCCCGTCCGTACCTCCTGCTCGCCGACGACATGGGTCTCGGCAAGACGATTCAGGTTCTGGCCGCCATCCGCCTGTTGTTCGCCCAGCGGGAAGTCCGAACCGTGCTGATCGTGGTGCCCGCGTCCCTCATGAACCACTGGGAGTCGGAAGCGGGCAAGTGGGCTCCCGAGTTGAGCGTTCAGCGCGTGCATGGGCCCAACCGGGCCGAGCTTTGGAACAAGGTTGCCGCCATCAACATCACGAGCTATTCCACGTGCGCCATGGATGTGGAGAACGCCCGACACCCCGGCCTGGTCAAGAGAAAGTGGGACCTCGTCGTGTTGGACGAGGCGTCGAAGGTCAAAAACTCGGAGACCAAGACCGCGAGGGCGACCAAATCGTTGCGGGCCGAGCGACGTTGGGCCCTGACCGGCACCCCCCTGGAAAACAGCCTGAGCGACGTCTTCTCCATCCTCCAGTTTTTGGACGCCGAACAGGCCGAAGAGGCCTTCCAGGACGGATTCTCGATCGGCGTCGTGCGGCAAACCCTGGGCGAGATTCAGCTGAGGCGGCGGAAGGCCGACGTCCTGACCCAGCTGCCCCCGAAAACCCACCAGGACGTCTACCTCGAGCCCTCCCGCGATCAGCGCGAGGCCCTCCGAATGGCGCAGATGGCCGGTGTCGCCAAGCTTCGCGAAAGAGGGCCCTACGTGGACATCACTTCCATCCTGGCCCTGATCACGAGGCTCAAGCAGATCTGCAACCACGAACCCGGTTCGGGGTCTTCCCCCAAACTCGACGACATCGAGGAAAAGCTCGAACAGCTCGTGGAGGAAGGGCACCGGGCGCTCATCTTCTCCCAGTACATCTGCGAAACGTTCGGCGCGCACTTCCTCGCGCGGCGGCTGGGTCGCTTCAACCCGTTGCTGTTCCACGGCCACCTCTCCCAAGAACAGCGGTGGGACGCCGTCCGCCGATTCAACGAGGACGTCCGCCACAAGGTCTTGATCCTTTCGACGAAGGCAGGCGGACACGGGCTGAACCTCCAGACCGCCTCGTACGTGTTCCACTTCGACCGGTGGTGGAACCCGGCCGTCGAGATCCAGGCCGAGGATCGCGCCCACCGGATCGGCCAGACTCAGGCCGTGACCGTCTATCGGTACACCCTGTCCGGAACGATCGAGGCGAGGATCGAGCAGATCCGTCGAGAAAAGGAGCAGCTTTTCTCTGCCGTCGTCGACCGGGCGTCGATTTCCGAGGACCAGCTTTTCACCAAGAGCGACTACCTGCGGATGCTCGGCCTCGACGACCGCCTCAATCCGATCGACGTCTGACAGACGAGCCCGTCCCGGGCGTCCGCAACGTAGGGTTTTCGAGATCGTCCGATCCGCAGAGCTCTTCCGCCCGCCCCGTCCGCCT
>JBDNCL010000134.1:0-8345 GCA_046719655.1 Fimbriimonadaceae bacterium | reverse complement strand
CAGTCCTTCGTGCCGCGATCGGAGGCGATCCGCGTCTTTCGAAGACAGATCGAACTTCAGCACAAGGCGGGGATCGTCTCGTTTCTGGGCGTCCTGAAACTCCACCGTCCCGACCGATACCTCTTCAGCCACGGGGTCGACGGATACTCGCTGGCCCTCGACTTCAAGGTTTCGCGAAAGACGTGGCCCCGGCTGCTGGCGATTTGCCACGAGATGAACGATCTCGTCCTCGACGCCGGCGGGCGGTTCTACCTCGCCAAGGACTACACGCTGCGCCCGTCCGACGCGCGGCGGTACCTCGGCGAAGAGGCCCTCGCCGAGTTCCGGCGCCTCAAAGCCGAATTCGACCCCGACAACCTGCTGACCAGTTCGCTGGGCCGCCGCATCGGCTTGGTTTGACCGACGACGCCCGACCTTCAGCGGAGTCGAAATCATTCGGAATATGATGGGGCATGGTCGGTCGATCCGCTGCCGTCCGTCTGGTCTCTCTCTCCGGATCGGCCCGTCTCGACCGCGCGTCCGGCGGCTCGGTCCGCATCGGAAGCGACTGGGAAATCGAGGAAGGCGGGTTCGGGACCGTCGCCGCCGCTTCGGCGGGTCTTGGGGACGAGTTCGACTGGCGAACAGGGAACGTTCTCGCCGGCGGGTGGAAATCGGGCCCGTGCCCGTGGGTTCCGCTTCGGAACCGGGCCTTCCGTTGCGACCGTTCCCGTGAAGGCGGCGTGCCCCGCCCGACCTCGGGGGAATCGGATCGATGAAGTTCACCGACGGCAATTGGCTCCATCTTCCCGGAGTGGTGCCGCACTACGCGGCCGAGGCCTACGAAGTTCGCGAGGAGTCCGGCCGGCTCGTCGTCCTGGCCCCCTGCCAGGCGATCCGACATCGGGGCGACACTCTCGCCGGGCCCGTGTTGACCGTCGCCCTCGATGCACCGCTCGAAGGCGCGATCCGGGTTCGGGTGGAGCACTTCCAGGGGGTGGCCGATCGCGGACCTCGGTTCCGGCTGGCGGTGGACCCTCCGCCGACGTCGGTTTCGATCGACGATGCGGTCGCGGCGCTGACCAGCGGTCCCCTCACCGCGCGGATCGACCGCAAGTCGTGGCGCATCGACTTCGAAGCGGACGGGCGGGCCCTGACGTCGAGTCCGCCCCGGGGCACGGCGATGATGGAGACGACCGAAGGCAAGTTCATCGCCGACGCCCTGACCCTCGGAGTCGGCGAGTTGGTGTTCGGTCTCGGCGAACGGTTCACCGCCTTGGCCAAGAACGGCCAGTCGGTGGAGATGTGGAACCGGGATGGGGGAACAAACTCGGAGCAGGCGTACAAGAATATTCCGTTTTATTTGACCAATCGGGGCTATGGGGTGTTCGTCAACCACTCGGGACGCGTGTCGTTCGAGATCGCGTCCGAGCGTACGAACCGCGTGAACATCAGCGTTCCCGGAGAGTGGCTCGAGTACGTCGTCCTGTACGGGCCGACTCCGAAGGACGTTCTTCGTCGTTACACCGCCCTGGTAGGCCGACCGGCGCTGCCGCCGGCCTGGTCGTTCGGTCTGTGGCTGAGCACGTCGTTCACGACCTCGTACGACGAATCCACCGTAGGCGAGTTCGTACAGGGTATGGCGGACCGCGACATCCCGCTGTCCGTGTTCCACTACGACTGTTTTTGGATGCGGGGGCTGCACTGGTGCGACTTCGAGTTCGACCCGGACGTCTTTCCCGACCCGCGGGGGATGATCGCCCGGCTCCACGAGCGCGGTCTGCGGGTTTGCGTGTGGATCAACCCCTACATCGCCCAGGCGTCGCGTCTGTTCCCCGAGGCCCGCGACCGCGGCTACCTGCTCCGGCGTGCGAACGGAGACATCTGGCAGTGGGACCTGTGGCAACCGGGGATGGCGGTCGTCGATTTCACCAATCCTGAGGCAAAAACTTGGTTTCAACAACAGCTCGGGAGGCTGATCGACCTGGGCGTGGATGCCCTCAAGACCGACTTTGGGGAGCGGATTCCAACCGACGTCGTGTACCACGACGGGTCCGACCCCGATCGGATGCACAACTTTTACGCCCAAATCTACAACGAAACCGTGTTCGAGATCCTGGAAGCCAAGCGGGGTAGGGGGGAAGCGGTGTTGTTCGCGCGCTCGGCCACGGCCGGCGGCCAGAAGTTTCCGGTGCACTGGGGCGGCGACTGCTGGTCCACGTTCGAGGCGATGGCGGAGAGCCTGCGCGGCGGGTTGTCGCTCGGTCAATCGGGTTTCGGATTCTGGAGCCACGACATCGGTGGTTTCGAGGGTCGCCCGCCGATCGATCTGTACGTTCGCTGGGTGCAGTTCGGGCTCCTTTCGTCCCACTCTCGGCTCCATGGGAGCGCCTCGTACCGGGTGCCGTGGCAGTATGACGATCCGGTCGCGACCGACGCCCTGCGCCGATTCACGAAGCTGAAACACCGCCTGATGCCGTACCTCTGGGCCAAAGCGGTCGAGGCGCATCGAACCGGGGTGCCCGTTTTGCGGGCCATGTCGATCGAGTTTCCGGACGACCCGGCCTGCGACACGCTCGACCGTCAGTACATGCTCGGCGACCGGATCTTGGTTGCGCCCGTTTTCTCGTCCAACGGCGAGGTCGAGTACTACGTCCCGTCGGGCCGGTGGACCCACCTGCTCGCGGGCGAAGAGATCGTCGGCGGGCGGTGGGTCCGCGAGCGGTACGAACTTCTCTCGCTGCCGATCCTGGTTCGGCCCAACACTCTGCTCCCGATCGGGGCCCGCGACGACCGACCGGACTACGACTATGCAGACGGCGTGACGCTCGAGGCGTTTGCCCCGTCGGGAACGGATCCCGACGGACCGGCCCGGACCGAGGTATGGGTGCCGGGGCGGGGCGACCCGGTTCTTTTCGACCGGAATTCCCCCGGGGTGAAGGTCGTGACGAGGGCGGATGGGCGCACGGGTTGGCGCCAGACCCTGTGACCGGATTCTCAAGAGTCGACGGAAGCGTCTTTCCAGTGCCAGTCGGCCGAAAGCCGGTTCGCCGAATCGACGGCCGCGATCGCTCGGTTCGATCGTCCGAATCTCGGAGCCCGTAAGCGGCGCCCGGGCCGGACGACCCGCCGCCCCCCTCGACCGATGTCGGAAACAGGGAAGGCCCGGCCGTCTGTCGGGAGCCGCGCGAACCGGTCCCGTTCGGCCGCGCCTCAGCCGCGGCCCCGCCGCACGGCAACCCGGTCGACGTGACCCTCGGTTTCGCGACCGGCGAACTCGATGGACGTTTGTTGCTCGGAGAAAGCGCGCCGTCGGCTAGGCAGCGGGAGTCTCCTGGCTGAGAAGCTCCTTCGCTCTCGCGATGCCTTCTTTGAGCGTGGCGACGATGTTGGTGTCGCCGAGATGTCGGTGAAACTCCGCCTGATTCATCAACTTTGCCGGTTGGTCTCTCATTCCGCACACCACGAGGTGCCGTCCTGACTTCTTCAGGTTGTCGGCGAGCCGTTCGAGAGCGTGAAGTCCGGTCGCATCGATGGCGGTCATGTTCCTCAGCCGGAGCATGACGACCTTTGGCAGGGAGTCCATGACCTCCTCGAGGATCGAGAGTTTGTCGGTGGCTCCAAACAGAAAAGGCCCGTGGATTCGGAACATCGCCACGCCGTCCGGGAGTTCGTTGATCTGGAGACTGTGTGCGCTTCCTTCTTCGACGTAGTCCTCCGTCACTCGGGCCACGGTCGTCGTCGCCGTGACTTTGCGGATGTACAGGAGGGCGGCGAGAATCATCCCGGCCTCGACGGCGACGGTGAGGTCGGCGAAAACGGTCAGGGCAAACGTGATCAGCCAGACCGCGATATCGGCCTTGCTCAGTTTGAGAATCTCCGGGATCTCCTGCCATTCGCCCATGTTGTAGGCGACGACGAAGAGGATGGAGGCGAGAACGGCGAGGGGGATGTGCTTGGCCAGAGGAGCCGCGACGAGTAGGATGGCGAGAAGGGTCAGAGAGTGGATCATTCCCGCCACGGGAGTCTTGGCTCCCGACCGTATGTTGGTGGCGGTTCTGGCGATGGCCCCGGTCGCCGGCAGTCCTCCGAAGAGCGGCGACACGATGTTCGCTAGACCTTGTCCGACTAATTCGATATTCGGGTTGTGCTTGTCTCCAGACATGCGGTCGGCGACCACGGCCGAGAGCAGGGACTCGATCGCGCCCAGCATGGTGACCGTCAGGGCAGGGGAGAGCAGCGGAAGGATGAGGTCCGGACGGAACGCGGGAATGTCGAGTTGGGGAAGCCCGCCTGGCATTCCGCCGAACCGGGTCTCGATCGTTTCGAGAGGGAGGTTGAATCCTCATGCCAAACCGGTTCCGAGGAAGAGAGCGGCGATCGAGTCTGGAACTCTCTTGACAAATTTCGCCATGGCGACGATGAGCAAGAGGACTCCGACGGAAACGGTCGTCGTGGTCGGCGAAAGGGTATGCCAATGCTGGACGATGGACTGGATGCGGGACGGAAACTCGCTCGGGACCCGGTCGATCGCCAATCCGAAGAAATCCTTTATTTGGGTGCTCGCAATGAGCACGGCGATGCCGTTGGTGAACCCGATCACGACGGGCCGAGGAATATACTTGACCGCCGTTCCGAGACCCGTGATTCCGAGCAGAACGAGGAAGATCCCGGCCATCAGGGTGCACATGAAGAGGCCGTCGAGGCCGTGGTTCTGAACGATTCCGGCCACCACGGCGACGAAAGCCCCGGTCGGGCCGCCGATCTGGGTTGTCGAGCCGCCGAACGCCGAGATGATGAACCCGGCGACGATCGCGCAGTAAATCCCCGCCTGAGGCAGAACGCCGGACGAAATCGCGAATGCCATGGCGAGCGGAAAGGCGACCAATCCGACGGTCACGCCGGCGACGAGGTCTCCGGTAAATTTCTGAACGCTATAGTTTCGAAGAACCTGGAAGGATTTGGGAACGAGGCTGTCCCCGTTTATGGACAGCCCGAGTGCCATAAGTCAGTCATCCATTCCCTCGAGCATGGCCATCGCCTCTTCGAGATGGGCCTTGAAGTACCGCTTCATGATGTCCAGCACCTCGATGAGAAGCGGGTCTCGCAAAGAGTAGAAGACCTGGTTGCCTTCCTTGCGCTTGGCGACGAGACCTTTCGCCCGAAGCAGCGACAGGTGCTGGGACGCGTTGGCGGGTTCGATCGGGACGTGTTCGAGTATCTCGCTGACCGTCAACTCTCCGCTTCGAAGACACTCGACGATGTGGATCCGGGTCGGGTGAGCGAGCACTCGGAAGACGTCGGCCTTGAAGCGGCGGAGCGCGTCTTGTTGGAGGGGCTCCGACGCCGCCCCTTCTCCGGGGTCGCGGTTCATACACTTGAGTATATTCGAAATTTCGCAATCGATGGGGAATTCGGCCGGCTGGTCGGGATCGCCCCGGGAGAGTCGATCGCGGGGAATCGCCTCGCCGCGCGCGACCAGACTCGGCTTTGTGCGTCAGGCGGAGGCTGCCTCTTACCCTTTTGCTTGTGGAGCCGGAGCTGTGCCCCGCCCGAACTTATCCGGCGTCTCGATCGGCGACCGGCGCCGCGGTGGCGTTGGCGGCCGAGTGTCCGACGACCGCGGCCACGTCGGTCCATTCGAAGGGAAGCGGCGTCTTGCTGTAGTAGATCCCGGCCTCGATCTGGGCCAGGTCGTCGGCCCCCATGGCGGTGAGAAGGCGGCGAAACGTGTTGACCGTCATGGCATCGTCGGGAAGCTCGATCGGGACGTCTGGAGGGGCGAACACGGCGTACAGGATCGAAAAGGCTTCGGCCACGTCCGTGTTCTCCAGCGAGTTCTGGTCGAGTCCGAGCTTCGAACCGTGGTCGGCCTGGATCAGGATGACGGGCGGCCGGGCGGGGTTGGCGGCGATGATGGCATCGGCCAGGTCCAAGATGCGCTTGGCGATGAACTCGGACTGCTCCGCGTAGCCCTTGCGGTAGTCGTCGGGCGTCCCCACGTAGGCCATGAAGTCGCTCGCGTCCCAATATCCGAACATGCCTCTCGGGCGGCGGTGCTCGCCGTTGGGCCCGAACACAAACGGGGGATGGGGGGCGAGAACGTGGGCGAACACGAAGCGCGGCGTCGTGGTCGGCCGGGCGAGCTCCTCGAGGCGGGCCAGGACGCCGAGGATCCGGTCCCGGTGGCGGTCGAACATGCTGCGGGCGACGTTTTCGGACACGCCCGAGGGGGTTTTGGCCAGCAGCACGCTCTCGAAGAGGGTGAAGCCGGATCGCTCCGAAACGGGGATCTCGTGCCGCCCGAGCCGGAGGCCGTCGAAACCCGATCCGATGGCGATCGGCCGGTACCCGGATGCCCGAAGCCTCTGCGACACGGCCGAGTCTCCGATCAGCGGGTCCAGAGCCCGCCGGTCGTGGGTGGCGACCGCACTCGGCGGCAACAGGTTTTTGAGCAGGTCCATGTTGAGCGTCGACGACAGCGACAGCTCGGTTTGGTTGTAGTTCGAAACAGCTCGGTCCGCCACCTGGAAGCCGCGCTCCCGCAGACCCTGGACGAACCAGCCAAGATCGGCGCCGATCACGCGGCGGATGCTGTCCTCACGCCCGAATCCGTCGAGGACGATGAAGAAGATGTCGGGGCGGGGTCCCGGCGGCAGCGGGACCGCGTTCGGGGAGACGGTCGCGGCCGACGCCCGGGCCGCCGGCGCCGTCGCGTACGGTTTGGCGAGAATCAGGCCGACCTGACCCACCGACACCACGGTCACGGCGGCCGCGACCAGGTTCGGCACGCGCGGCCGAGGTCCCCACCGCCCCGCGAGGACGGCGGCCGCGAACCCGGTTCCCGCATAGAGGGCGAGATAGTCCGACATCGGCACGACCCAGTTCAGCGCGCGGCCGATCGGCTCGTACAGCCAGACCCAGCCGACGACGGCGGCGGCCGAGGCCGCTCCCCGAACCGCGGGGCGGCCCAACTTTCGCCACGGCAGCCAGAACAGCGTCGCCCCGATCTGGACGGCGAGGGCCAGTGCGACGGCCACCGCCAACGGTCGGGCCAGGTGCTCGGCCGGCACGATCGCCGCGTTGGCGGCGAAGACGGCCAAGACGGGAAAGACGGCGATCAGCACCGGGTAGATCGGAACCTGCGGTCGCGCGGACGCGGACGGGTCGGGGGCGGTTTCGGTCGGCTTCATCTCGGTCTCAGCAGGTAAAGCACGCGTCCCGAATCTGGAATCGGGGCACGGTCGGCGATTTCGAGGTGCGGGGGGACGGCAGACCGAAACGCGTCTTCGCCGTAGTCGGCGAAGACGTCGCGCCGGGCCACCATCATCCTCTGAATCTGAGAGTCGTCTTTCGGCACCCACTCGACGACGAGGCTTCGGCCCATCCGGGCCAAGGTTGCCAGAACGTCGGGGAGGGGGACGTTGTTGGCGATGGCGAGGTGGTGGATGAGGGCCAGAGCCAGCGCGACGTCGGCCGGGCCCCGTTCGAAAATGCCCTCGCGTTCCGTTCCGGCCCAACCGCGGGCGGGAGTCGGGTTCACGAGGTCGAGAACGAGGGGGTGGATCCGCCGTTCGTTCGATTCTCTCACGAATCGGTATGCCTGCTCGACGGCCGCCGGATCGAAGTCGGCGGCCAGGGTCTCGTAGCCGGCGTCGGCGGCGAGTCGGCTGTAGCGTCCGTTGTTGGCGCCCAGGTCCCAACACGTTCGGCCGCCTATCTTTATCAGCCATTCGGAAATCTTGGCCGCCTTGGCCGCGGTGCCGGCGGCAGAATAGTTGGTATCCGAATAATAATCCGACCATTCGGTTCCCTTAGGGTCCCACGAGAGCTGCCGGACCGCCTTCCGCAGGCTCCCGATCAGGCCCCGCATGCCCGCTTCGGAAACGCGAGGCCGGGGCGTTCCGGCCGGGCCGACTCCGGGCTGGCCGAGGGCCTTGGCGTGAAGGTGGATGTGGGTGAGAAGGCCCGGCTTGAACTTGGTGGAGCCAGGCAGGAGGCGCGAGGCGAGATCGAGAGGGACGCCGTCCAGGTGGGTGCCGAGGAGGGAGCCGAGCCGGACGTCGATCTTGGCGATCAGGGCGAGCGGGGCGAGAAAGTGGCGGCAGAACTGGGCGTACGCGATCCAGGGTTCGCCGGGCCGGTAACGCTCGAAGGAGAGGGTGTCGATGAACACGGGCCGCCCGGCGCGGAAGAGAACGTTGTAGGCGCTGGCGTCCTTGAGGACAAACCCGCGATCAAGCGCGCGGAGTTGGATGTCGAGCGTGAGGAGAGCGGCGTCCCTCAGCATCCCGAACGACCATTCGTAAGGATAGCTTACGAACGGCACCGGCTCGGGCTGGAGTACGGCGACGGCGCCGGGATCA
>JBDNCL010000133.1:0-8349 GCA_046719655.1 Fimbriimonadaceae bacterium | reverse complement strand
AGCGCGACCGAGGCCAGCACGGCCTGCGAAACCTGGGATATCGTGACGGGACCCGAAACCACGCCGGATCCCGCGAACGTGCCGCCGACGTAGAGGCTGCTGAGGTAGTCGACGGCCGTGATGTTGGCGAGGACGCCGGCCGTACCGTCGAGCAGGCGCTTGCTCCCGAACGAAGTCTGCTCCGCGATGCGGCTGATCGACTGCAGAGTCGAACGAATCTGCGTCTGGTTCGCCTGCAGACTGGGCGCGTCGACCACGGCCGTGTTGGCGCTGTGGACGGCCAACCCGCGAATGTCGCGGAGCAGGCGCTGAACCTCGTCCAGCGCGCCTTCCGCCGTCTTGGCCATGTTCACCGCGTCCTGCGAGTTGCGGATCGCCTGCTCCAGACCCTTGATCTGCGCCCGCATGCCCTCGCTGATGATCAGGCCGGCCGGATCGTCGGCCGCGCTGTTGATCCGGAGACCGGACCCCAGCCGGCCGATGGTGCTCTGCAACTCGCCCTGGTTGATGTCCAACAGGCGGAGCGCATTCATGGCGGGCACGTTCGTGTTGATTCTCAGACCCACGGATCGGACTCCCTCACCGATTTCTTTCTCCGGTCGTTTGCGGACGACTTCCGCAAATCCGGTAAATCGCTATGGGAAATATTCGGCCGAATGTGGAAAGAATTTAGGCTCGGGAGAAATTCGACCGAGTTTGAACCGAAATTCGGGCCCGCCCCGGAACGGCGGCGACCTCCCGCGACGCCGTCGCACCCCTCCGCAGCCGCCCGGTCGGTCGGAGAGCGTCGTTCCGAAAGAATGTTCGGCGAACGGCCCGTCGGACGACGAACCGATTTTCGATGCCGCGCTTTGCCCGAACCGGCCTAGGTTCCCCGGGAGGTCGCCTGCCGCCGTTCCGTATAATCGAGTCAGAGATGAGCGAACTACTGAACGGTTCCAAGACGGCGGTCAAGACGTGGCGGGAAAAGGTCGGTCTGGCCGAAATGCTGAAGGGGGGCGTCATCATGGACGTCGTCAATCCTGAGCAGGCCAAGATCGCCGAGGCGGCCGGCGCGGTCGCCGTGATGGCGCTCGAACGGGTGCCGGCCGACATCCGTCGGGAGGGCGGCGTCGCCCGCATGAGCGACCCCGAGATGATCCTCGGGATCAAGAACGCGGTGTCGATCCCGGTGATGGCGAAGTGCCGGATCGGTCACTTCGTCGAGGCCGAGATTCTCGAGGCTCTCGAAGTCGACTTCGTGGACGAAAGCGAGGTTCTGACGCCGGCCGACGTCGAAAACCACGTCGACAAGCACCGATTCACGGTCCCGTTCGTCTGCGGAGCGCGCAACCTGGGCGAGGCCCTGAGGCGATGCGCCGAGGGTGCGGCCATGATCCGCACCAAGGGCGAGGCGGGAACGGGGGACGTGGTCGAGGCCGTCCGCCACATGCGCACGATCATGGCCGAGATTCGGCGGGTGCACTCGGCCCGCGAAGACGAGCTGTTCGTCCTCGCGAAGGAGATGCAGGCGCCGCTCGAAATGGTCCGAATCGTCCACGAAACGGGTCGGATGCCGGTGCCGAACTTCTCGGCGGGCGGCATCGCGACTCCGGCCGACGCCGCGTTGATGATGAAGCTCGGCGCCGAGTCCGTGTTCGTCGGTTCGGGCATCTTCAAGTCGGGCGATCCCGAGAAGCGGGCGAGAGCGATCGTCGAGTCCGTGCTCCACTACAACGATGCCAAGAAGCTGGCCGAAATCAGCCGGAACCTGGGCGAGCCGATGGTCGGCATCAGCGCTTCGACCCTGCCGCCGCAGGAGCTTCTCGCCGGCCGCGGCTGGTGAGCCTCGCAAAGACGGACTCCGCGAGACCGGCAAGGCTCCCGCATCCAGACGGCGGGGGCCTTTCCGTTTGCGGCCCCGACAATGGGCAAGCCGGCGGGGCGCGCCGGGAAAACCGGTAACTTTGCCGGTCAGTATCCTGTCCCAACTTTCCATCAGCGGCTCCGTCGGGGCAGGTCTCGCGATATACTTCTTTTAGGCGAGGAGAATCGTGAGAACGATCTCGGGGGCTTTTGGTGGCCCTTTTCGCTCCAAAAGTCTGAAGGAGGACCAATGAAGTTCTTAGCACGTTTCGGCGCGTTCGCGCCTGTTCTTCTCTTGTCTGGTCTCGCGGTCGCCAACGTCACGGCGACCATGGCGCCCAAGACCAGTTTCGGCAACAACGGGTGGATCGCGCCCAACACGACTCTCGACTGGCTCACTACCGACAACTCGGTTCGCGGCCTCGCGTTCAACCCGGTGACCGGCAACCTGCTCGTGGTCGCCCGAAACGCCGTATCGGGCAACGGCGTCCGCATCCTCGACGGCCAGACTGGGGCTCAGCTCGGACAGATGAGCAACGGCACCGGAGTCGTCTCGGGCGGAACTTTCGTGGTCAACATGATCGGGGTGTCCGAGGACGGCCAGATCTTCGTTGCCAACCTGACCACCAACACCAGCACCAGTCCGTTCCGGATCTACCACTGGACCAGCGAAGCGGACACTCCGACCGTCGCCTACAGCGGCAACCCCACCACCGGGGGCGGACGGCTGGGAGACACTATCGCCGTTCGAGGCTCCGGCAACAACGTCGAGGTCGCGGCTGGCTACGGCAACAACCCGTCCGGTTTCAACGGCTATGCTCTGTTCACCGGGGGATCCACCCTGACCGGGAGCAGCCTCAGCTTCACCGGTCCCGTGAACGGGGCCTTCCGCCTGGGCATCACCTTCGGGGCCGGAAACAGCGTTTGGGGCAAGCAGACGAACCAGCCGTTCGTCGGCACTTCGTTCGACGGCGGCGGTTCGGTTCTCGGCAACGTCGCGGCGACGACCAACGGCGAGGGGCCCATTACGTTCGCGCGGATCAACGGCGTCGACGTCCTGGCTTCGATCGACGTCAACAGCAGCGTCGTTCGACTGTACGATGTCACCGACATCAACAACGTTTCCCTGCTCGCCTCGCTGACGACCACGACCGGCACTCTGGCCAGCAACGGCAACGGAGTCGGCGCTCTCGCCTTCGGCAACATCAGCGGCGCCAACGCCACCCTGTACGCCATGAGCACCAACCAGGGTATCCAGGCGTTCGACGTGACCGTCGTGCCCGAGCCGGCCACCATGACCGCGCTCGCTCTCGGCGCGCTCGCCCTCATGCGGCGACGCCGAAAGAGCTGATCGCGGCCATACCTTCTCCCCAAGCCCCCGAACGGACAGTCCGGTCGGGGGCCTCCTTGTTTTCGGATGGCCGATCGAAGAGGCCGTCCGGGCGCGTCCGCGGTTCCGGACCGGACCGGGGTACAACCCCCTCATGCCCGGCCTCGGTCAGAAACCGCTCAAGAAGATTTGGAACGTCCTGCCTCGCGATCGAGACCGGGAAAAGATCTTGGCGGCCGAACTCGGTCTTCCCGAACTCGCGGTGGGGGTCCTGCTCGGCCGGGGTCTCACGGAGCCAGACGCCATCCGGGCCTTTCTCGACCCTCGGCTGGAGGATCTTCACGACCCCAAACTCCTGCCCGACTTCCGACCGGCCTGCGACGAGATCCTCGGGGCACGCGAGAGGCGGGAGCGCATCTTCATTCACGGCGACTACGACGTGGACGGCGTCACCAGCGCCGCTCTTTTCTTCCGGTATCTGCGAACGATCGGTTGCGACGTGGTGGGTCACGTCCCGCACCGCATCCGCGAAGGCTACGGCATCCATCTCGACGCGGTCGAAAAGGCCCGGCAGTCGGGCGCCAAGCTGTTCTTGACCTGCGACTGCGGGGTGTCGGCCCACGAGCAGGTTCAGGCCGCCCGAGAGGCCGGCATGCGGGTTGTGGTGACCGACCACCACACCGTAGGCAACGCTCTGCCCGAAGCGTCCGCCGTCATCAACCCCCATCGGAAGGACTCGGTCTATCCCTTCGAGGATTTGAGCGGCGTCGGCGTCGCGTTCAAGCTGTGCGCCGGTTTGACCGAAGAGATCGGCCTGCCCCTGAACAAGTACTACCGCGCGTACATCGACCTCGCCACGCTCGGGACGATCGCCGACATGATGCCTCTGCGCGGAGAAAACCGGATCATCGCGAGACACGGTCTGGCCCAGCTCCCGCACACCAACAAGATCGGGCTCAAAGCGCTGATGAAGGCGGCGGCCGTCGAGCCGCGCAACCGGGACCGCCTCCGCGCCTACGACGTGTCCTTCCAACTCGGGCCTCGGCTGAACGCGGCCGGCCGACTGGACGACGCCGACATCGCGTACCGACTGCTCGTCACCTCCGATCCGCTGGAAGCGGAGGAACTCGCGCGAACGATCGACGAACTCAACCGCCAGCGACAGAGCGATCAGAAGAAGATCATCGAACAGGCGATCGCCCAGGTCGAGAGTTCGCCGATGCGCGACGCGCCCATCATCGTCGTCGCGGGCGAGGGGTGGCACGCCGGCGTCGTGGGCATCGTCGCCGGCAAGCTCGTCGAATACTTCCACCGTCCCGCGTTCGTGCTTGCCGTAGACCGAGAGGCCAATCTCGCCAAGGGTTCGGGGCGAAGCATCTCCGGCTTCAACCTCTACGACATCATCAAAGCCCACGATGGCCTGGTGTCCGGCGGAGGGCACGCGGCCGCAGCCGGGATGAGCACCGCCGCCGACAAGATCGAAGAAGTCGTGCAGAAGTTCACCGACTACGCCAAGGAACGCATCACCGAGGACATGCTCGTGAAGGAGATACGGGCCGACGCCGAGGCGGAAGCGAGCGAGCTGACCCTGGCTCTTGCCGAAGCTTTCGAGCGGATGGAACCGTTCGGAAACGACAACCCGACTCCCGTTCTCTGCGTCCGCGGCGTCCAGTTCGCCCAACTCAAGCCGACCCGCCATACCGAACACCCCCAGGTCGTCCTCGTGCCGAGAGGAGCGCCGTCGGTGCGCGCGTCCGCGTTCGGCATGGGGCCGAGGCTCTCCCAAGAGGCGATGGGGTGGTATGCGGACTGCCTGGTGCAGATCGGAGTCAACGAGTGGAACGGGCGCCGAGAACCCCAGTGGCAGTTGAAGGACTTCGACAAGGTGGACGACGCACCGCTCCGGTCTTGACCCGCTCGGCTCAGCCCAGGCGGTCGTCTACGAACCGATCTCGACGAGAACGGTCCGCTCCTCGGCCCCGCGCCGGTAGGTGATCTCGACCGTGGCCCCGATCCGCTGATCCATCATCACGCGGGCGAAAACGATCTGGTTGGTCACCTTGCTCCCGGCGATGGAGCCGATGACGTCTCCGGCCCGCAGACCGGCCCTCTCGGCCGTCGACCCCGGCAGAACCTCGAGGATGAGGGCGCCTCCTTCCGGAGCGTCGATGACGTTGACGCCGATGCGCGGGTGGTTCACGCGCCGTTCCGGCGAGCGGAAGCCCTCCACGACGCGTTCGATCACGTTCGGGCCGATGGAGTAGGCCACCGTCAGACCCGCCGGCCCGAAGCTCCGAACCTGGAAAGGGGCCGGCAACCGCCCCGTCGCCACCCGCGGGGCGGTCGGCGCCAGCGTGGAGACCGGGTCGGGCATCGGCGGCAACGCCTGCGAGTCGGCGAGGGTCGCGTTGATGACGCCGAAAAGGCGGCCCTGGAGGTCGAAAACGAGACCTCCGCCAACCCGCTGGAGCGGAGATTCGAACTTCACCTCCGAAAACGACATGACCCGTCGCGAGGGGTTCACGATTCCGACCCGGTCGACCGACGTCAGTTCGGCCCGCACCGGACCGTCCCCGAGCACGGCCAGAATCCGAAGACCTCCCCGCAGGGCGTTCGGCGCGCCGGTAAGCGTGCTCGGGCGCGTTTCGACCGGCCGGAACGTCCGGTTGCTCGTCCCCTGAACGGCCAGCAACGCCAGCTGCGTGGTCTCGTCGATGCCGGCCAAGCGGAGTTGGATCGTCGAACCGTCGGCCGTCCGGCCACGAACCACCGGGAAGCGGATGTGGGCACGATGGGCCAGAAACAGGCCGCTCGCGTCGATGCACGCCGCCGGGGCGGTCGAGCGTTCCCCGGTCTGGATCAACACGACGGACGGACGAAGTCGGTTCCACACCGCCTCTTCTTCCGGCGTCAGCACGGCGTAGACGATTCCGCCCCCCGCCGAAGTCGCGATCGCAAGACTAGCTGCCGATAACCACATTGCTCGGAGAGGTCACCTCGATAGCCCGTTTCGCACCCGTGTCTCGATCGACGTCCGTCCCGACCAGGACGATAGGCTCGGAGTTCTGCACATACGTGCGCACGGACGACGCCACCGCCTCGACTGGGAAGCGCGCCGCCAGCGCGACCGCATCTGCGGCAGGATCCGCCGCGGCCGGGGCCGCCATCGCGCTGACCGCGGCATCGGTGGCGGGGCCGGACGCCCGCGCCGCCGACGCCTTGGCGGTTCCGGCCGGAGCCGACTCGAGGCGGGCCGCCGTTTCGGCCGTCCTCGTCCCAGAGGCGATCCGGCCGACCGGGGCAGGGTTTCTGGACGCGGCGGCGACCGGTCCCGTGCTCGGGCCGACCGGGGCCGAATCGAGGGGACGGCTCGGCTCGGCCGCCGGCGGCGCCGGGAGCGCGGCCGAAATGGAGGGCGGTTCGCCGCCCGGCGCGTTCAGCACGACCGGGGCGGACCCCGCCGGCGTACCCGCCTCCGTCAGGATGGGTTCGCCCGTTCCCGGAAAACGGGACAAGGAGTTGGTCAGCAGGAACGCGCCGATCACGGCCGCGGCCGGCATCCAAGCCCAGCGCCAAAACGGAGTGGACGGAGGGGCTTCGTGGGTGAGTCCGCGGTTCAGAATCGCTTGGCGCAGCCGGTCGGTCGACAGCTGGTGCTCGACAATCGGCATCTCCCGGAGCGTCTCCCGCATCCTCGAATAGGTTTCGAGCAGCTTCTGCGCTTCCGGATCGTTCCCGACTCGCTCTCGAATCGCTTTCGACTCGGCCTCGCTGCAGTCCTGGAACGCCAATCGGATGACATCTTCTTCGTATCTCTTGTTCATGACGATTCCTCCCCGAGGAGAGGGATCATTCGGTCCTTCAGGGCGCGGCGGGCGCGCAGGACCCTCAGTTTGGCCCCGCCGACCGTACAGCCCAAGATCGACGCGATTTCGGGATACTCCCGCTCTTCGATATCGCGCAGGACGATCATGGTTCGGTGGTGGGTCGGCAGGGCCTGCAAAGCCTTTCTCAGGGCGACGACGCGCCGGTCTTGTTCCAGATTGTCGATCGGGTCTTCGGATACATCGGTCGTCATCCAGGCGAGCGCGCCGGAAGCCTCCTGCTGCTCCAGGGCTTGACGCCGGGTGGACATCCTCGCCTGGTCGGTGCACAGGTTGCTCACGATCCGAAGCAGCCACGTCGTGAATTTGGCTTCGTCTCGGTACCGCTCTAGGTTCTTATACGCCCGGATGAACGCCTCTTGTACGATATCTTCGGCGTCGTCCCGCCGCGGCACCATCTGGTAGGCGAACCGGAAGACCATGGTGCGGTGTCGTTCGAACAGCTTTTCGAACGCATCGAAGTCCCCGGCTTTGGCCCGGCGAACCAAGGCCTCGTCCGATTCGGACTCGATCGTACGCGTCATGGTCGTCTGGGTCATCTTTAGGATGGCGGCGGCTTGCATGGCGTCGTCCTCGTTGCGAGGTTCTCTCTGGTCGGACGCCATGGTCGGGTTCGAGTTACGCCTATTGTAGCGGAAGCCGTCTGGGATGAGGACCTTCGGGACGGGGACTCCGGCCGCCGCGCCCGCCCGGGGGAAGGTCAGCTCTCCACGATCACGGTGACGGGGCCGTCGTTCACCATCTCGACGTCCATATGGGCGCCAAAAATCCCGGTCTGCACCGGGCATCCCATGCTCGCCAGTTCGGCGACGAACCGTTCGAAAAGCTCCTTTCCGCGCTCGTACGGCGCCGACAGCACAAAGCTCGGTCGTCTCTGCGTGGTATCTCCGTACACCGTAAAGTTCGACACGGCGAGCACGCCCGGTCGACGGGCCCCGTTCGCCTCGTCGCCGGCTGCCCAGAGGTCTCGGAGAGACAGGTTCATCCGGCCTTGTCGGTCGTTGAAGATGCGGCACCCGACGACTCGGTCGGCCAGTCTGGCCGCTTCCTTCGGGGTGTCGTCGCGGTGGGCGGCGACCAGCACGACCAAGCCCGATCCGATCTCGCCCACTCGCTCGCCCTCTACCGTGACGTGGGCACGAGACACTCTCTGGACGATCCCCCTCACTTACCGGCCGTCCTCCCGAAGCTGCGGAGGATGCTGATGATGTCGGTGAAGTTCCCGATCTTGGTCATGATCTGCCCGAGGTGGGCCGTGTCGTAGACGTCGATCGTCATCTCGATTTCGGC
>JBDNCL010000132.1:0-8384 GCA_046719655.1 Fimbriimonadaceae bacterium | reverse complement strand
ACGAGGATTACGCGCACGCGTGGAAGCGTCTGCAGATGCCGTTCCTCAACCTCGAGCCGAACTACGAGGACGCCCGTTCCTACGGAGCGCGCCTCCACCTGAAGGCGTACCACGTGCGCCGGGCCTCGTACTGGTCGCTGCTGGTCGCGCCGCCGGCGGGCGTGACGTACGGGAACGGCTCGGTGTGGATGTGGGCCCAGCGGGAGGGGGAAGTCGCCGAGAACCACGACGACAGCTGGGTCGGCAAGCCGTGGAGCGCGAAGATGTCGACGCCGGGCACCCGGTCGATGACGGTGCTGAGGCGGTTCTTCGAGTCGCTGCCTTGGACCGAGCTTCGCCCGGCGCCCGAACTGGTGGCGGATCAGCCGGGGAATCGGGATGTGCGCCGTTGGCTGGCCGCGGCCCGAACGCGCGACGGTTCCCTGGTGGTGGTCTACAGCCCCACGGTTCAGACCGTGGACGTCGTCGACGGCGGCGCCTATCGCTGGCGGGCCGTCGACCCCAGCGACGGCCGAGGGTTCCCGTTCGAGGGGATGGGGCGTCTGACCCCGCCGACGAAACAAGGGGACGCGCTGCTGGTCGGGGAGCTCCGGTAGACGGTCGGTCTCCTCAGGCTTCGGTCGGTTCGGCGAGACGGTCGAACGAGCCCCTTGGCGCCATGATCCAGGGCCGGTCGATCGGTCGTCCGTCGGCGAGTTCGGCGAGGGAGAACGGGGTGCCGTCCAGGTAACGCACCTCGGCGCCGAGCGCCCGCAGGATCCCGACCGAGGGGGCCACGTCGTAGAGCTTCTCGCGCATGCCGACCATCGCGCGGAGACTCTGCTCGGCGACGAAGCACGCCTCGACCACGAACGAGCCGAGAAGACGGGGCTTGCCGGGGAACGGGAAGCGGGGAGCGGCGCGGCGGGCGGTCTCGCCGATGCCGACCAGCTCGTAAGGCTGGATCGGGCCCGCCGGGACGGGCTCCATGGGTCGGCCGTTCAGCGTGGCCCGGCCCTCGGAGTCGACGGCGAAGAGGCGTCCCAGCTCGGGCAGGTAGACGCCGCCGATGCGCACGCTCTCGCCTCGGACCAGGCCGGCGCTGACGCCCCAGATCGGGGACCCGAAGGCGTAGTTCGAGGTCCCGTCGATCGGATCGACCACCCACAGACCCTCGTCGTTGGGCTCGGACCGGGACCCTTCCTCTCCCCAAAAGGCGGCCGGGACCAACTCGGTCAGGCGGGGCTCCAGAAACTCCTGGACGGCACGGTCGCCGTGGGTGACCACGGAGCCGTCCGGCTTCAGCTCGCGCCCGAGGTCGGCCCGGGCGGCCAGGCCGATCCGGCCCGCTTCGATCATGAGCTTCTCGAACTCGCGCATCCAGGCGTCGGGGGAGGTCACGAAAAGGATTATGGAGCGTCGTCTCGCCCCGACATGGGGCGGGCGGGGCAAAGAACGGTCGGTGGGACCACCGGGACTTGCTTCCGGCGCGTTTCGGAGGTATATCTATATCTCGCGAGCGGGAATAGCTCAGTGGTAGAGCATCTCGTTGCCAACGAGAGGGTCGCGAGTTCGAATCTCGTTTCCCGCTCCAACCCATTTGCCTCCAGTCGGCCTCATTCGCGCGGCGAGTGGGGCCGTTTCCATTTGGAGAACGAGTCGAGCGCCATGTCGGAACAGCACAGTCGCGGACAGAACGACGTTTCGGTCGAGCGGTTGCATATCGAGTTGGGCAGGATGGTTCTTCCGGTCGGCCTCGTTCTCGACTCGGTTCGGGTGGACGCGGGATCGGCCCGTTTGGCGACCGACCCGGTTTCGCTCGTCCTCGACCACCCGGCCCGGTACCAGACCGCGATCTCGGAGGCGTCGGTCGTGGAGTTCGTCGCGCCGAGGCTGCCCGACAACCTGCGCGAGGCCACCCTCTCGCTGCTGCCGGGGGAGATTTTGGTGACGGGGAAGTTTCGGCTCCTGGTCGAGATTCCGTTCCGGGCGTCCCTGGCGCTGGTCGTCGTCGAACAGCGCCAGCTTCGACTCGACGTGCGGTCGATCGACGTGCTCGGAACGGGCCCGGCCCAGATGGTCCAGAAGCGGCTGGACGCGATCAACCCCGTTTTCGACGTGGCCGACGTGCCGTTCCCGATGACCATCGAGGAGGCGTTGGTGGATTCGGGGGTGCTGGTGCTGCGCGGCGAACTGAGGCCGCCCATTCCCGGATGATCGCGTTTCGGGTCCGAAACGGGCGTCCCGGAAGCGGGCGGGAATCTCGCCTCATTTGGCCGTCGACGGCGGCGAGGGACCACTTTCGTCCGGCATCATCGTCACCGTGTTCCCGTCGCGGGCTCTGTCGTTTCGAGTTCGTCCGTATCCGCTGGAAGGGCGGAGGGTTCTTCTGTGGATGAACCCGACGTTTCTGGGAGACGCGGTGTTGACGACCCCCCTCGTCGAGAGCCTCGTCGAGCTGAAGACGGAGGTGGTGGTCTACGCGGGGCCTGCGATCCTCCAACTCTACGGGCACCTCGCCGACCGGGTGTCGCTGGTCGAGGCGCGGCCGGCGCGCACGATCCGGGGGTCCCTGGCCGAGGCCCGGTTCGTGCGGTCGCTGAGGCCCGACGTCGTGTTTGTGCTCAAGCGCTCGTTCCGGTCGGCGGCTTACGCGCGACTGGTGCGGGCCGACATGCGGGTGGGGCACGCCACCGAAGGCCGCGGCTTTCTTCTCGACCGGTCGGTCCGTCCCGATCTCGACATGTTCGAGGCGGACTCGGTGTCCGAGCTGTTGCGGCTGCTGGGACATCCGGTCTCGAAATCGATTCCGACGCTCGCCGTCTTCGACGAGGAGCGAGCCTCCGTCAAGGAGTTTTTGGGCGGCGCCCGGGTTGGGCTTCAGCCGGGCGGACGGTTCTCGGGAAAGCGTCCGAGCGCGGACCTATCGGCCCGAATCGTCGAGCACCTGGCCGAAAAGGGGATCTTAGTCGCCCTCTTCGGGGCCGGGTCCGAGCGTCACTCGGTCGAAGCGCTCTCCGAACGAACCGACGTGCGGCCGATCGATCTCGTGGGAAAGCTGGGCTTGCGGCAGTCGATGGCGGCCGTCGCCCAGTTGGACCTCTTCGTGAGCGGCGACACCGGATTGGCCCATATCGCGGCCGCCCTCGGCGTCCCGACTCTCCAGCTGTTCGGAAAGACGCCGCCCGGCCGTTGGGGTTGGAGCGGACCGAAAAACCGGGTCCTCGTCGCGCCGGCCCGGGAGATGAACACCTTCGAGCCGCCGACCGTCCTGTCTGCGATCGACGAACTCCTGGCCGCCCGCTGACGGGCGCTGGGGTACATTGCGGACGGTTCGGGCGCCGGTGGCGAAACGGGTAGACGCGATGGATTTAGGTTCCATTGCCGAGAGGCGTGAAGGTTCGAGTCCTTTCCGGCGCACGACCCTCCGCTCCCTCCGGACCGGCCGCTCGAAAAGCGGAAGGGCCCCCAGACCGAGTCGGTCTGTAGGCCCCCGGGACGCGACCTTTCGGCTATCCGGCGCGGCGAGCGGCGACGGCGGCGAGGCCGACGCCGAGCGCGACCATGGTCGCCGGCTCCGGCACCGGCTGGCCATCGACCCGGAACGGGAGTTCGGGGTCCTGATTCCAACCTCCCGTGGACACCACGGTGGGGGCAAACGTCGCCCCGCTGTTCGTGCTCGTCAGGGAGTTGCCGACGCGGGTGATCGGGTCGTTGGGGTCGGACGGGTTGATGTCCATGACGTACGGCACCCAGTTGTTGACGACGGCGGTGGGAGTCGAGGCCGTGTTCTCGACCTTGAAGACCATGAAGTAGAGTCCGGGGTGGAGAACGATGTCGGCGAACGTACCGGTCACGCGCTGGACCTGGCGGGCGGTGCTGGCGAGGTTGGCCACCCCGTTGAAGATGCGGTTGATTCCGGAGTAAGTCCAGGTCGCGTCGGCCGACGCCACCACCTCGCCTTCGGCCGAACCGCCGCGGATCTGGATCTGCGCGTTCGCAAAGCGGGGGTTGGCAAAGTTCGTGTCGTACGCGTAGGTGTCGATTCGGTTGACGATCCAACCGGGCCCGTCGACCGTGAAGTCGTCGGCGCGCCAGACGACCGCCGTCACGTTCGAACCGCCCGTGTTGGGCACCGCGGACGCCATGCTGACGTCGGCGCCGCCGGCGCCTTGACCCGGGTGCGTGACGAGCGGTCCGTTGCGGAAGAGAAGCTGGGCGTCGGCCCCGGCGAGGACGGCGACAGCCGCAAACACCAACATCGATCGAGTCCAGATTCACAACCTCCAAACAAACGGTCCGACCAGAAAATCGGGTGAGGACAAGATAGCGACCGGGGCCGCACGTGAGAAGCCTCTTCGCCCCGATGGGCCCGCCTGTCCGGGAAAAGCAGGGGGCTCTCATCGAATCGTTTGGATCGGGCACAGGATCGAGAACTCGCGGTCGCGAATCAGGGCCGGTGTCGACGGAGGAACCGATGGAAATCGACGGGACCGAAGGTTTTGCCTTCGCAGCGGGCGACCCGCTGTTCGGCTGGCGGTTGGCTCGCGAGCCCTTCGTCCGGTTGCGAGCCCGAGAGGGGAGGTTCTCGGCGGAATCGACCCAGTCCTCGACGGCGACGGACGCCGACGGCCGGGCGGTGCGCTCGTTCGCGTCCCGCGACCCGGATCTCAGGGTGGAGGCCCGGATCGATTGCACGCCGATTCCCGGGCCGGGATGGCGGATCGGCGGGACCGTTTCCATTCCGGCCGGCGTCGCGGTTCGCGAACTCGGCATCGAACTGGAGTTGGAGGGCAACTCGGTCGACGTCTACAGCCAGCACTCGGTCTGGTCGCTCGAGAACCAGGGGGTTTGGACAACTCTCCCTCCCGGCGGACTCCATCTCAAACACCTGGCGGGCCGGAAGTCGGAAAACGCGACCCCGTTCGTCGCGTTGCGCCCGAAACCGGGCGCACACGGATTCGCGTGTCACGTCGTAGAGGTGGGCAACTGGCAGCTGTCCGTCTTCCGGGAGACGTCCCCTTTGAAGCCAGCCGTGACTCGGCTGAGTATTTTGATCGGAGAGGATCTGTTCCTGGAGGCGGCCGACGGACCGGTCCGGATCGCCCTGCCGGAAGCGTGGCTGTTCCCGTTCGAGAGCGACCCGCTCGAGGCTGCTCCGCGCCTGCACCGGGCGTTGCGCCGTCTGTGGCCGCCGGTTCGTCCCGCGCCCGTGGTGTACAACACCTGGGTGGACCGGTTCGACGCGCTGGAGCCCGACCGGTTGCGCCGGCAGCTGGCGGCCGCCCGCCAGATCGGGGCCGAAGTGTTCGTGGTGGACGCGGGCTGGTACGGCGAGAGCCCGGATTGGCGGTCGGGGGTGGGCGATTGGCGCGAGGCCCGCAACCGGGCGTTCCGCGGCGATTTGAAGGGTTTTGCCGGCGAGGTGCGGGCGGCGGGCCTCGGGTTCGGGATCTGGATGGAGCCGGAGCGCGTCGGCCCCGAGGCCCCGATCCGGCAGGAGCGCCCCGACTGGGTCGTCGCCGGCGCGCGCCTCGACCTGGAGCGCCCCGAGGTGTGGGAGTACGTGCGCTCGGAGATCGCCCGGGTGATCGAAACCTACGGCGCGGTCTGGATCAAGCTGGACAGCAACTTCGAGCCGGGGCACGACGGGCGGGGCTTGGCCCTCCGTGGCTACTTCGGGCGTTGGCACGCTCTTTTGGACCGCCTTCGCCGCGACTACCCCGACGTCTATTTCGAAGGGTGCTCCAGCGGCGCCATGCGCCTCGATCTCGAGGTGCAGACCCACACCGACGGGCAGTACCTCTCCGACAACAACGGGGTGTGGGACAAGCTGTCGATCTACCAGGGCTCGTGTGTCCGGCTCGATCCGCAGCGTCTGACGTACTGGTTCGTGCCGTCCGACGAGAAGCCCGGGGCCGCGCGAGACCCGCTTCCGGCTTTACCGGGCTCCGAGTTCGATCGGGACGTCGCCACCGCCATGCTGGGTCGGTTCGGGCTGGGCGGGGACCTGGCCGGAATGCCGGACCGCCTTCGGGCGCGATTGGGCGAACTGGTCGCGCTCTACAAGAGTCTTCAGCCGCGGCTGTGCCGGTCGGTCGTACACCTGCTGACGCCCCAACACCGCATCGGACAGAAGCCCGATTGGGCGGTGGTCGAGTGCGAAGTTCCGGACGAGGGATCGGTCGTCTTCGTCTTCGGCCCCGACGGTCCCGCGCAGGCCGACCCGCGCGCGATGATCGACCCCATCGTCCCGAACCTCTTTCCGAAGAAGATGGCGCCGCTCCGAGGGCTCGATCCCGCGCGTCGGTATCGGGGCTGCGAGTGGCTGAGCGAACGGGAGCTGGGCGAATTTCTGGGGGCCGACTGGCTCAAGGCGGGCCAGGGGATCGCGATGCATGCCGCCTACAGCGCGGCCGTCGTGGACCTTCGCCCGGCGGAAGATCGATAAGTCCGGTCCTAGGGTTTTCGGGCAAAGGGGTGTGGGCAGGTCCGGTTCGGGCCGATTCCTCGCGTAAAGTGGACGTTGACCGGACGGAGCGAGGCTGGCTTTGGCGCAGTGGTACTACATCGGACTTCACGGGCAGATCGGGCCGCTGGACGAGGATCAGGTCGGCGAACTGATCGAATGCGGCGTGATCGAGACCGACACCTACGTCTGGCGGTCGGGAATGCCGGAGTGGGTTCCGGCGGGTCAGGTTCCGGAGCTGCTGGCCCAGATCCGACAGCTTCAGCCGCTCCTCGAGACGCCCCCCGCTCCACCCCCGATTCCGCCGCGGACCTCCGGGCAGACGTTCGGGACCGGGAGCGGTTCGGGTTCCGTTTCTCAGCCGCCGTCGCCTCCGACGGGCGCCTACGGTCAGCCGACGCTCACGCCGACGGCCCCCTATGCCTACGGCGGCCACCTCTCCGGGGTCGTGAAGAGCGATCGGAGCCGGGTGGCGGGCGGCATTCTGAACGTCATGGTGCCGGGAATCGGGCGGATGTACCTCGGTTACAGCGCGATCGGCGTGCTCCAGCTGGTGGGGACCGTGCTGACGTGCGGTCTGCTGTGGGTCTGGCCGTTTGTCGACGGTCTCCTCATTTTGGCGGGCACTCCCAAGGTCGACGGGTACGGTCGGATTCTCGATCCTCGCTGAGACCCATGTCCTGATGCCGATCGGCGCCGTCGCGCGTCTGATTACAAGAGATTGGAGTTGACGACGTGAAGCACAACTGGCATCGATTGTTCGCCGTGGCCGGCGTGGGGGTGGCGATGCTCGTGGGAACCGGCCTTCGGCCCGCGCAAACGTACACGCCGCAACCCGGGGAAACGATCTTGCAGCTGCAGATCGAGGCCCGCGGCAACGTCTACATCAAGCTCCACACCGCGGAGGCTCCCCGAACGACCGAGCACATCGTGCGGCTCGTCGGGAGCGGGTTCTACGACGGCCAGCGATTCTTCCGGGTGATCCGATCGCCCCGTCCGTTCCTCGTTCAGATTGGCGATCCCGCCAGCCGAGACGCGTCCAAGCTCGACGACCCGGCGATGGGTTCGGGCGGCAGCGGCGCGCGGATCCCCTACGAGCCGAACCGGTTCACCCACGAAGCGGGAACGGTCGGCTTGGCGACGCTGCCCAAGGATCGCGACTCCGGCGACAGCCAGTTCTACATCACGCTCGCGCCGGCCAAGTTCCTCGACGGGAACTACACGATCTTCGGTCAGGTGGTGTCGGGTATGGACGTGGTCCGTTCCATCGAGCGAGGCGACAAAGTGGTCGCGGCGCGGATTCTGCGGTAGGTTCGTTCGAGTAGGATGTTTCCCGTATGTCGTACGGGGTCGAGTCGCCGATCGGATTCGTCGGCTTGGGCGTGATGGGCGGGCCCATGGCGGGCCATCTTCGGACGCGATTCGCCAACGTGTGGGTCTGGAACCGGACTCCGACCAAGATCGGCCCGTGGCGCGAGCTCGGTTGCCACGTCGCCGAGTCGCTGGAGTTCCTCGGCGAAAAGTGCCCCCTGGTGTTTGTCTGCGTTCGGGGCTCGGAGGACGTCCGGGAGGTTCTCGATCGTCTGACCGTGGACGCGCCGCCGGGCGCTCTTTACGTGGACCACTCGACGATTCTTCCGGCCGCCGCCCAGGACATCTACCGCGACCTGAACAACCGCGGATTTCGCTTCGTCGATGCTCCCGTCACGGGCGGAAGCATGGGGGCCCAGAAGGGCCAGCTGACCATCTTCTGCGGGGGCGACCGCTCCGACTTCGACGAGATCGCGCCCGTCCTGAGCGCGTACGCCAAGCGGGCCGCGTACGTCGGGCGCGCCGGTGCGGGCCAGATGATGAAGATGGCGAACCAGATCGCGGTCGGGGGGGCGCTCATCGGCCTCTGCGAGTCGATGGCGTTTGCGAAGAAGGCGGAGATCGG
>JBDNCL010000131.1:0-8433 GCA_046719655.1 Fimbriimonadaceae bacterium | reverse complement strand
GTGGCCGAAGATTACGGGCCGCCTGTACAACGAAGTTTGGGGACGCGTCACGGCGGTGCTCGTCTTCCTCGGGTTCAACGCGACGTTCTTCCCGCAGTTCATCCTCGGCTACCTCGGAATGCCGCGCCGTTACCACTACTACTACCTCCAGCCGGAACTCCAGGTGTATCACATCATGTCGTCGCTGGGATCGGGGCTTCTCGGCATCGGCTACCTGCTGCCCGCCCTCTACCTGACCTACTCCCTGTTCAAGGGCCCGAAGGCGAGCCCCAATCCGTGGGGGGCGAAGGGTCTCGAGTGGCAGGCCGCATCGCCGCCGATCACGACCAACTTTGAGAAGACGCCCATCGTGACGGAAGAGGCGTACAGCTACGACGCGATCGCCGACGACGAACGAGACTTCTATCAGGAAGAGTTGGAGCGGGCCGCGTCCGAAGAAGAACTGGGCGAGGTCGTCAAAGGTGGGAAATACTGATGGCCGTACAGACAACGACGATCCCCGAGAAGGAACACGCGGAAGGCGTATTCCATCAGTTCGAAGATATCGAGCAGCAGAACGAGTCCTACATCGTCGGGATGTGGACGTTCCTCGTCACCGAGGTCATGTTCTTCGGTCCGCTGTTCTTCATCTACATCATCTACCGATGGCAGTACCAACCCGAGTTCTACTTGGTGCACAAGGAGCTCGACTGGCTGTTGGGCGGCATCAACACGACCGTCCTCCTCATCAGTTCCCTGACCATCGCCCTCGCGGTTCACTTCTCCCAGGTCAAGGACCGGAAGAAGGAACTGCTGATGCTGGGAACGACCATCGCCTGCGCCTTCGGGTTCTTGGTGATCAAGGGGTTCGAATGGGGCAAGAAGTTCTCGTACGGAATGGTTCCGGGCGTGAACTTTCAATGGGGCGGAAAGAACCTGGATCCCGAGGTCGCCGCCGTGCCGCCCCGCGTCGCCGAGATGTTCTTCAGCATCTACTACGCGATGACCGGACTCCACGCGATCCACGTCGTCGTCGGCATCGTCGCGATCGGGACGCTGATGCTCCTCATCGTTCGGAAGAGCGAGCTGGTCGCCTCGTACATTCCGACCGAAATGGTCGCGCTGTACTGGCACTTTGTCGACCTGGTCTGGATCTTCCTGTTCCCGCTGTTCTATCTGATGCCCAAATAGGCTCGAATCTCAAGACGTCATGGCAACCGATCCGCACGCCCATGCCGGGCACCACGTGATTCCGATCAAGACGCTCGTCCTCACCGGGGGAGCGCTGATTGTTTTGATGGTTCTCACCGTCGGGTGGGCCCAAATCGCCTACCTGATTCTCCCGGACGCTCCGATAGCCTCCTTCATCAACAACTTCGTGGCCATGACGATCGCCGTCGCCAAGGCCCTTCTCGTCATCCTCATCTTCATGGGGGTCAAGTGGAGCACGAAGCTGACGAAGATGTATGCGCTTTGCGGCTTCGTGTGGGTCACCCTCATCGGCATCGCCTTCTGCGACTACGCCACCCGCCGGTGGGAACCGGTGGCGGCGTGGGAGGAAAGCGCGATCAGCCCGATCACCGGCGCCAAACTCCCCACCGAGGGAGCGGCCGGACAGGTTCAGCGCCAGCACTGGAACAAACCGCCGAAGCTCCCCTGAGCCCAACGCGGAAGGTTTGAACCGGCGCCAACCGGAAGCGGGTGGCGCCGGCTTTTCTTTCTTGACGGTCGTTCTGCAAAAAGTTCGGATGGCGAAGCGGTCTGCTTGTGGTCACAATGACGACGTCCACGGATTCGACCTGATGAAAGTCACCTTGCTTCACACCGGCTGGGAGTTCCGCGAAACGTCCGCTTCCCCCCTCGCCCCTTGGCTGCCGGCCGCCGTCCCCGGATTCGTGCACCTGGACCTGATGCGCAACGGCGTGATTCCCGACCCTCACGAGCGCATGTTCGAGCGCGGGGTGCAGTGGGTGGACGAGACGGACTGGACCTACCGGTGCCGGTTCGAATGGCATCCGACCGCAGCGCTGCCTCACCGGGCGTTGCGTTTCGAGGGGCTCGACACGGTGGCGAAGATCGGTCTGAACGGGTCGGCGATCGGGGCCAGCGACAACATGTTCCTGCCGGTCGAGTTCGACGTCGCTTCGATTCTCAGGCCGGGGCAGAACGAACTGACGGTCGAGTTCGCCAGCGCGGCGCGGGTGGGACGCGAGCGAGACGCCGAGTTCCGGAGGGCCGAGGGGCTCGGCGACGAGGTTGCCCGTTTTCCCGAGAGGTCCTATGTCCGAAAGGTTCAGTGCATGTTCGGCTGGGACTGGGGCCCGCGTTTGGTGTCGTGCGGCATCTGGCAGCCCGTCCGTCTTTTGGAGTTCGCCAACCGGCTGATCGACACCGCGGTCGCCGTCCTGCCGTCCGTCATTCTGCCCCCGAACGCCACCGCGCCGATCCCGAAAGACGTGGTTCCGACTCTGGAGAACAAGCCGTGGATGGTCCGGGTCCAGTCCGAAATTTTCGGGGCCGGCGTGCCCGTGCACCGTCTGCATCACCCCGACGGCACGGTCGAGGAGCGTCGGGGCGACGGCGAATTCTGGGTCCAGAAGCCCCGCCTCTGGTGGCCGCACGGCCATGGCGAACAGCCGATCTACCGCATCGAAACCGTCTTCGACGGACAATCGAAGGTGCGCCCGATCGGCTTCCGGACCATCCGCCTGCTTCAGATTCCCGATCCGAACGAGCCTAACGGGGCCACGTTCGAGTTCGAAGTGAACGGCCGGCGAATTTACGCCCTGGGCGCCAACTGGATCCCCGACGACACCTTCGTCACCCGCACGACGCCGGAGCGGCTCCGTGCCCAGATCGAACGCGCCGTCGCGATGAACATGAACATGCTCCGGGTGTGGGGCGGCGGCCACTACGAGTCGGACGCGTTCTACGATCTCTGCGACGAGTACGGAATCATGGTCTGGCAAGACTTCGCGTACGCGTGCGCCTATTACCCGGACCGGGAGCCCCATCAGGAGGAGGCCCGACGCGAAGCCGAACACCACGTCAAACGGCTGGCCAATCGGCCGAGCCTGGCCCTGTGGTGCGGAAACAACGAAAACTTGATGTTGTGGCACCAGTCGTGGGGAGGCTGGGAACGCCGGCCGCCGCGCTACTACGGCGAAAACATCTACGATCGGGTCCTGCCGGAAACGGTCGCCAAGTTCTCGCCCAACGTCGCCTACGTCGTGTCGAGCCCGGTCGGGTCGAACCCGATCACGACCCCCGAAGGACGGTGGGCCCGCGGCTGCAACGAAGGGGACCGCGGCGACCAGCACTACTGGGATGTCTGGCACGGCCGAGGCGACTGGACGTTCTACGCCGACTCGACGGCGCGGTTTGCCTCCGAGTTCGGGTTTTCGGCGTCGCCGTCGCTTTCTCTGTGGGAGAAGACGATCGACCCGGAGATCGACTGGGATCCGGTCGGCCCGGTTGTGCGTTGGCACGACAAGACGGGCAAAACGGCCGCCGTCTACCATGGCTTCGTCGAACGGCACTACCCGCCCATCCGAACGATGGAGGACCTGCACTACGGCAGCAGCCTCAACCAGCGCGACGCGATCCGGTTTGCGGTCGAGCATTATCGGCACGGGACGCGCTGCCGGGGCACCCTCATCTGGCAGCTGAACGACTGCTGGCCGGTGCAGAGTTGGGCGCTGATCGACTCGCATGGCGTGATCAAGCCCGCCGGTCGCGAATTGCAGCGGGCCTATGCCCCCGTTCTGGTGTCGGCCGCGGTCGGACCCGACGGAAGGGCCTTCGTGCGCATCGCGAACGATTCGCCCGACGCTTGCTCCCTCGACCTTGAGCTGCGCGCGGTCTCCCTCTCCGACGGTACCGTCCTGGCGTCGGAGGCCGTTTCCGCCCGGATCGACTCCGGCGTGCGGGCCGAATCGGGGGCGTTGGACGTTTCCGCGTTTGCGGCCGAGAGTACGGCCGTGGCCGTTTTCGACGCCGGCGGTCTCAAGGCGTGGAAGCTCTTGGCCGAGCCCAAAGACGTGGTCCTGCCTCCGCCAGGCCGGCTGAAGGTGCGGTCGGTGGGCGAGGGTCGGTACGAAGTTTCGGGTCGGGGACCGGTGCTCGATCTGTTCCTCCACGATCCCGGGTCGGCGTCGCTCGAACCCAACTGGACGACCGTTCTCGAGGCGGGGGACTGGGCGTTCGAGTTCGCCGCCGAGAGGCCGCTCTCCCGGCCAACCGCCCGATCTTTGGCCGGGGAGCACGAGCTGGTTCTCGACGTCTAGGCTCGGCCCGGCGCGCGTTCGGGATCGCGCTGGCTCGATGCGGGGGGCATCGCCACCCCGATCGTGAGCAGCAGGCACGCGTAGATGCGCTGTTCGCCGGTCGCCACGACCAGGCACGTGTCCGGACTCCGGACCGCCTCGTAGAACGCGTGCCGCTCGAGCGGTTGGAGGGGTAGGTCTCCGAGCCGGGTCCGAAACTCCCGGAGGATCGGCGGATCCATGCCTGGAGGCGGCTGAATGACGTGGGCCGCCTCGACCGGCACGGCGGTCAGAATGGCGTCGAGCGCTTCGGTCACGGTGACGGTTCCGGGCGCGAGGTTGAGGAAGACCACGGAGGCGTTGGGTCCGGCCGTGGTGGCGTGCGGGTAGTTGCCGTCGGCGATGAGGACTTTCGATCCGTGCCCGGCCGCAGCCAAGGCGGCGAGGATCTCGGGATGCAGGAGCGGCCCTTTGAGCATGTTCTCAGGATACGACCGCCGGGCCCGAACCAACCCTACGGCGGCTTCAGAATCTCGAACAGATCGCGGTCGACGGCGTACCCGTCTATGGTTTCGAACCGGGCCCCGGCCGCCCGTGCCCGACGATCCCGAACGGGCTGCGGAACTCCCCCAACGCACCGCCCCATCCGAACTCCCGGTCGATCGAGACCGGGTCCTCGAACCAGCGCCGAGCCACGTCGTTGGGCGTCCGGTCGAAGCAGCCGACCCGCCGATGCGGACGGGCACGCCGAGTGCCTCCACTTCGCGCCGAGGACGGTCGAACTCCCGCCGGGCGTCTCGGTTCCCGGCGATGCCGTCCCGGTCGCTTCCGAGGCACACGGGGGTCTCGCCTCGGGAGCGGTCTTTCCGTCGGTGCGCCTCGCGGTCGAAATCGTACGGACCGATTCGAGGGGGCTCGTTCCCGAGGTCGAAGCCGGGCCGATTGTTTGGGATACCTCGGTAATGCTTGGCAAACATCTGCCACAGGTATTCGAATGCATCCAGCGCCGCTCCGTCGACCCAAGGTCGTGGGTTTCGAGATGGTTATCGTCGATGCAGGAGCCAGGTGCTCGGTTTAGGTTGAGGCCCAGGCGGAGGCCTCGAAATCCGAACGCTTCCCCATAGCGGTCGATGATCGCCAACCCCTTTTCTCGAGGATGGAGGTAGTCGGTGCCTCCGTCCAAAAACAATAGTCCGTTGGAACTCGAACCAAATCGAATCGGTGCCGGGCCCAAAAGTCCGATGCGTTTTCATCGGCGGGCCGAGGTTCTTCAAGGGAGCCTCTCGAGAACATCCAAAGGAAGTTGAAGCCGATGCGCGCCAAAGTCTTCGGGTAGGGGTGCGTTCGAGACGTCCTTTCGCGTCCCGGAACTCCTGCCGTTGCGGGGCGATGATTCCCTTTCGAAGGGTGTCGCCCGCGATAGGGAAAGATTCGGCGGATTCGAGTCGGTTCGGCCGAAGAATTGCGCATAGGGGTAGCGGAAATTCGGAAATAGTTGTAAAGTTTGTTTTCTTTTAACGTCGTCAGGGTGGACGTCGGGAGGGTATCCGTATGAAAAAAGCCTTCACGTTGATCGAGCTTCTCGTCGTCATCGCGATCATCGCGATCCTCGCCGCGATTCTCTTCCCGGTCTTCGCCCAAGCCAAGTCGGCGGCGAAGCGCGTTTCGGCCCTCAGCAACACCAAGCAGATCGGGACCTCGCTGACCCTGTACGCGACCGACTACGACGACACGTTTGTTCCGGGGACCCTTCAGCAGGGAACCGCGTTCCGGTTCGTGTACTTCGAGTGGCTGTTGGAACCGTACATCAAGAACCGCGAGATCTGGGCGGATCCCGGCGCCACCCACACGCCGACGACTCCGCGCTCCATCGGTCTCACCAACAAGTCGGCGGTCGACATCGGGTCGCTGTGGCCCAACAACCGCATCTGGTCGATGACGTCGATCGAGTACCCGTCCGAGTTCATCGTCGCGAGTGCGGTCCAGCCGAGCGCGTTCCGGGTCGGCGAGTCGGGTCTTACGGCGACGAGCGTCGGACAGTCGTTTCAGGCTTGCCGTTCGATTGTGAACGCGCTGCCCGGCATGAATCAGAACAACCTGACCCGTCCCTACATCCGGCACACGGGTTCGGCGAACTACGCTTTTTCCGACTCGAGCGCCCGCAACCTTCGGCCGGAGAGGACTCTGCTCCCGAACAACCTCTGGCATCCGCTGAGACCGTCCGGAGAGGAGCAGACCCAGTTCCCGCAGAATCAGAACGGCACGCCGGCGACGCCCAGCCCGCTGCCGTTCTCCCCATCCTTCAACTGCAACGTGTTCACCTGGTGGAACGGACGATGACACTGACCGCAATCGTGGCCGCGCTCGTGGTGGGCGCGGCCGGACAATCAGCCGAACCGCGAGCCACGGTTCAACTCACGGTGGATCCGACCGGACTCGACTTCGCCGGAACCCGGCAGGCGTCGGCCATGTACACGCCGTCGCGGGTATCCCTTCAGGACGCGAGGCCGGACGCCATCAAGCGGGAGCCGGTCTACCGCGGAACCCCGAAGTACGGCACGGTCAGGGTCGGCAACGGGCCCGAGAGCCTGTTCCACCTCGTTCTGGACGCGGTGGAAGGCGCACCGGCCCTGTACATCGATCTGAATCAGAACGGCGATCTGACCGACGACGGAGGCAACCAGTGGCGAGCGGTGCCGTCGGCGAGCGCGGATGCGCCGCCGTCGATGCAGGGCACGGTGGTGTTTCCGGCGTCCTACCGCGACGCCGACCGGACCTGGCGCTCGCCGTACGGACTCAACTTCTACGGGCCTTCCTCGGGCACGGCGCTGATGTTCTACCGGGCGGGCGTCGCCACCGGCGAGCTCCGCATCGGCGACGAAGTTTTTCCGATTCGAGTCGTCGAGAACAACAACGACGGGGTCTTTTCTGGACTCTGGAACGAAATCGAGCGCCCACAGACCGCCCGTCCCGTTCAGATGACGATCGGCGGCGAGGCGTTCGACGCGCGGGGGACGTTCTCGTTCCGGGGGCACAACGTCGTCGCTCGTCTGTCGCCAGACGGTCGTTCGGTCCAGATCGCGCCGTCCACGGCCTCGATCCGTCCGCCCGCCCGCGAGGCGGCGCCTCGCCCGCCGCTGCTCGCCGTCGGCGCGACCGCTCCGGACTTCACGGTCGAACGGCCCGACGGTTCGACTTCCAAGTTTTCGGAGCGTCAGGGCAAGATCGTCATCGTAAAGTTTTGGGCGACGTGGTGCGGCCCGTGCCGCGCGTCGATGCCGAAGTTCGAGCGAACCTGGCGCGCCGTCAAGGACCAGGGGGTGGAGGTGATGGCGGTCTGCGTCTCGGACGATCGCGACGCCTTCCGGCGGTTCGTCGAGGCGAACCGCCAGAACTTCTCCTTCCCGTTCTACTACGATCCGGCGGGGCGCACCCCCGGTCAAAGCATTTCGGGTCGGCTGTTCAACGTTTCCGGCATCCCGACCGAGTTCGTCATCGGCCGAGACGGGAAGGTTGCGGCCTCGCTCGTCGGCTTCCAGGGCGAGTCGGACAACCGGCTCGAAAACGAGTTGCGCCGACTCGGCGTAAACGTTCCCGAATAGGGCGCGGTCAAACGCCGGAGCCCCGCCCGCCGCCGGCCGAGAGCCGGCGGCGGGCGCTCGTCTTTTGGGGTCGCGGCCGGAGCGTTCGACGTCGGCGGCCGGGGCGGGAGTATAAAGAGTTGCGGAGGGTTGGGCATGGTCGCACTCGGCATCCTGGTCGGATCGAAGGGAAGGGGATCGAACATGCGGGCGATCGCGGAGGCGTGCGCCCGAGGGGACGTCCCGGCCGAGGTGCGGGTCGTCGTCAGTCCGAAGGCGGGGACGCCGGCGGCCGAATGGGCGGCCGAGAACGGCCTGGAGGTGAAGGTCGTTTCGGTCAAGAGGGAGGACTACGGGAAGGCGCTGGTCGAGGCCCTCGAAGGGTGCTCGCTCGTCTGCCTGGCCGGGTACATGCGGCTGTTGCCGAACGAGGTGTTGGAGGCGTTTCCGGACCGGGTTCTCAACATTCATCCCGCCCTGTTGCCCAAGTTCGGCGGCAAGGGGATGTTCGGGATCCGCGTTCACGAAGCGGTGCTGGCGGCGGGCGAGACGGAGAGCGGGTGCACCGTTCACCTCGTCGACGAGCAGTACGACCACGGTCCGCCGAT
>JBDNCL010000130.1:0-8458 GCA_046719655.1 Fimbriimonadaceae bacterium | reverse complement strand
GGTCGGCCACGACCTCCGCTTCCTCGCCTCGACGCTTCGCGTGATCGGGGAAATCGAGAAGATCGCGGACGACGCCGTGAAGCTGGCCCGCAGGGGGGCGAAGCTCGGCGGTCAGATTCCGGTCGATATGAAGATCACGCTGAGCGATCTCGGGGAGACGGGCCGTCAGATGCTCGGCGCCGCTCTGCGGCTTTACGACGACTACTCTGGAGATCTGGACCGCGAGATCGTGGAACTCGAGCGTCAGACCGACGACGTGTACTTCAAGGCCAAGCAGAATCTGGTCGAGACGATGCGGGCCAACCCTCAGTCGGCCGAAGTCGCGGTGCGGACCATGGAGTGTCTCCAGGCTCTCGAGCACGTGGCGGACCGAGCGAGCGAGATCACCAAGCATCTCCGCACCCATTTCGGACCGGCGGTCGCCCGCTGACCGGGTCCGGTAACATCCCGTCAGCCGACGGGGTGCCGTCGGACTGCCCCGCCATGGACGAGATCACCGCCGAATACGCCGTCGATTCCCTCGTCGAAGCGGCCCCCCTGCGGTTGCGGCCGGTCGTCACGGTCGCGTGCAAGACCGATCTCGGCCGGGTCCGCGAGAACAACGAGGACAAGTTCGAGTACTTCCTGGCCGATCGGGACGAGGACGTGGCGCTTCGAGGGCACGCCTTCGTCGTGTGCGACGGGATGGGCGGGCACGAAGCCGGTCAGATCGCAAGCGAACTCGCCTGCAAGACCTTTCTGGACGTGTATCGGGGACATCCCGCCAACGATGTGGAGGCGGCGCTCGTCGCCGCGGTCCGGGCGGCCAACCGGTTTGTTTTGGACGTGGCCCGGGCCATGCCCAACCGTCGCGGAATGGGGACGACCCTCACCGCCCTCGTGCTCGTCCAAGACCGGGCCTGGGTCGCCCACGTCGGCGACTCGCGGTGCTACCGTCTTCGGGGAGACGAACTGGAGCAGATCACGGTCGACCACACCTGGGTCGAAGACGCGGTCCGGACCATGGGCATCTCCCGCGAGGAGGCCGAGCGACACCCGTACCGGCACGTGATCACCCGGGCGATCGGAACGGAGGACGTCGTCGTGCCCGACGTGTTGGGGTTCGATCTGGCGGCCGGCGACATCTTCTTGATCTGTTCCGACGGTCTGACCAACCACGTTTCCGACGAAGAGATCGCCAGCTGCCTGCTCGAGTACGGCCCGAGCGAGGCGGTTTGGCGCCTGGTCGGCCGGGCTTTGGTCGACGGCGGCAGCGATAACTGCACGGCGGTCGCGGTGCGGGTCGACGAGCTGCGTCCGGCCGGAAACGAGACCCCGTAGGCCGACCCGGCTCGGGTTGCCGTATCATGGGTTTGGGCGGCGCCGTCGGCGGCGCGGGGTCGGTGGTGGTTTCGGTGCGATGACTCCGAGAGGTTGGTCGCCGGGCGCGGGGAAGGAGAGCCTGATCGGTTGCCTAATCTGGGGCGGCTTCCTGACGTCGATTTTCGGGGTTTTGGCGACTGTTCTGCTCTACGGGGCCGGACTCGTCCGGCTGAGCTACTCGACGGGCCAGCGGGCTCCCGACGTCGGCATCCTCGTGTTCCGCGGCATCGGTCCGGCTCTGGTCCTGGTCGGGCTCGCGGCGGCGCTCGTCGGCCTGGCGTGGGGTCTGCGCGAGTCCAAGAAGCTGGGATCGAAAACGGGGCGGGTCGTCGAGTACCCCGACTGTCAGATCGTCATGCGCTTCGCGTACCGCGACGGGGCGATCTTGACCGAGCCTTGGCAGTGGGAGGACGACCCATCCGTCGAGCGGTACGTCAAGGTTCGGCTGCCGGACGGGCGGGTTCGCGAGTTCCGCACCTCGCCCGAAGTTCACGCCGGGTGCGGGGACGGGATGCGGGGGACCGCGAGCGTGGACGGCCTTTGGCTGGGGCGCTTTGTGCCCCACATCGGGGGCGAGAAACCCAAGCTCGATCCGTTTGTGAACCGTCGGGACCTATTCTGAACCCCGTCCGACGAAGGAGCGCGCCGCCCGGTCCCCGGGCGGCGCGCCGAGCTTTTCGGGTTGGGGCAGGCCGGATCAGAACCGGTAGCCGAGGTAGACGCCCACGCTGATGTTGCGAACGTTGTTCACGTCCTCGCTGAAGAAGGCGTTTCCTTCGAGGAAGAGCTGCTCGCTCATGCGGACGCCGAGACCGAAGCGGCCGCCGAAGCCGGTTTGGGTGCTGCTGATGTCGACCACCGTCGCGCCGATGCCGACCAGCCAATAGGTGCCCATCTGGGTGGACGGGTCGGTGTAGAAGCGCTGGTTGAGGAGAATCGGGAAGATCGAGCCCTTCTGGCCGGAACTGCTCTTGAATATGTAGTCGACCGAGAAGAACGTCTCCGAACCGCGCAGAAACTGCCTGGGGAAGATGTAGTCGACGCCCACGCCGATCAGCGAGTCCGCGAAGTCGCTCAGATCGTCGTCGATGGGCAACACCCACCCCCCGCGGAAGGAGAAGTTGTACGGCGTGGCGTCGGTGATCCGATCCACCTGCGCTGGCGCGAGTGCGCTCAGGGACATGCCGGCCAAAGCGGCCGCTCCGATCAGAAATCGCTTCATCTGATGAACCTCCGTATAGGGAACCGAGCGCATTCGCTCTATTCCTTGAGCGATTCCATTTTACTGCTTGCCGTTCCCTTCGTCAAACGAGGTTGGCCCCGACTCGGAGATAATCGGGAAATGCCTAACGCGTTCGCAACCGCATCTGACTCCGTTCTGGTGGTCGTGGACATCCAACCCGGTTTCATGAAGGGGATGGAAGGGGTGGAGCCGACCGTGCGTCGGAGCGAGTTCATGATCAGGATGGCCTCCCTTCTCGGCATTCCGATCATCGCGACCGAGCAGTATCCGGAGCGGATGGGAGGCACCCATCCCGACCTGGCCGCGTTGCTGCCCGAGCCGCCGATCGGCAAGATGACGTTCTCCTGCGCCGGGTCGGGCGAGTTCGTCTCCCGGCTGAAGAAGGCCCATCGACCGCAGGTGGTTCTGATCGGCATCGAGACCCACATCTGCATGACCCAGACCGCGCTCCACCTGCGGGCCCTCGGGTACGAGGTGATGGCGGCGGTGGACACGATGGCGGCGAGGACGCGAGACCGGCACGAGATCGGGCTCGACCGTCTCCGCGCGGCCGGCGTGACCCTCGCCCACTCCGAGTCGATCGCCTACGAGTGGCTCCTCAGCGCCGAGAACCCGGCCTTCAAGGACGCCCTGAAGATCGTGAAAGCGTTCGCGAACTGACCGGCCGGTCCCCGGCCGGCCTCACACTTCCACCACGGTCGGCAGCACGAGCGGCCTCAGCTGGGTGCGCTTCTGGATGTAGCGGCGCACGAGGTCGCCAGTCTGGTGCCGGATCTTGTCGACGTCGCGGAACTCGGCCGGGTCGATGCCGGCGAGACCGTCGGCGAGGACCTCGGTGGCGGACTCGAGCACGCCGCCCGGGTCGTGGAAGCCCTTGGCCTGGATGATGGGGTCCCCGACGAAGTCGCCGGCTTCGGGGTCGATGGCGACCGTGACCGTAACGATGCCGTCCCGCGACAGGTTCGACCGGTCGCGCAGGACCTCGTCGGTCACGCCGGGCGTGCCGCCGAAGTCGACGAGCACCCGGCCGGACGGGACCTTCTCGCCGAAGCGTGCCTGCGTCTCTTCGATGACCAGGGGAAGCCCGTCCTCGAGCACGAAGATCCGGTGGTCGGGCCAACCCATCTTCTTGGCGATCTTGGCGTAGAGCCGCTGGTGGCGCGGCTCCCCGTGAACGGGAACCACGTAGTAGGGACGCGTCAGGTTGATCATCATCTTCAGCTCTTCCTGGTACGCGTGTCCGGAAACGTGGACCGGCGAGGGGTAGTGCTCGTACACGACCTCGGCGCCCAGGCGGAACAGGCGGTTCACGGTGCGCCAGATGGCGGCTTCGTTTCCGGGAATGGGGCGGGCGGAGTAGATCACGGTGTCGCCGGGGCGGATCTGGAGGCGCCCGTACTCGCCCTTCGACATCTGGACCAGGGCCGACATCGGCTCGCCCTGGCTGCCCGTCGTCAGGATGGCGATCTGCGAGTCGGGAAACTTGTTCATCTCGTCGAGGCGGATGCGGACGCCGCGATCGATCTGGAGATATCCGAATCGGCTGCAGATGTCGACCACGGTCTCCATCCGACGCCCGACGACGGCGACCTTGCGACCCGTCTCGGCCGCGACCGAATACACCTGCTGCATCCGGTGGATGTTGCTGGAGAAGGTCGTCAGGAGGACCCGGCCGGCCGCTTCCGAGAACACCTGGCGGAGACCCTCGGAGACCTCGCTCTCGCTCGGTCCCCAGCCGGGGCGTTCCACGTTGGTCGTATCGCTCAGAAGGGCGACGACGCCCTCCTTGCCGAGTTCGCCCAGTCGGCCGATGTTGCTGAGCTTGCCGTCCACCGGGCTGAAGTCGAATCGAAAGTCGCCGGTGACGAGGACGATCCCGTGTCCGGTTCGAACCGCCATGGCGCCGCTCTCCGGGATCGAGTGGGTGACGCGGATCGGTTCGACGCTCATGCTCCCCGCTTCGACGATCTCCCCGAACCGAAACTCGCGGAGATCGACGTCGCGCATGTTGTGCCGCTCCTCGAGTTTGTTCCTCACCATGAGCAAGGTCAGTTCGGATCCGTAGATCGGCACGCGCATCTGCTGGAGCAGCCACGGGAGCCCGCCGACGTGGTCTTCGTGGGCGTGGGTCAGAAAGACGCCCCGGACCCGGTCCTTGTTCTGAACCAGGTAGGTGAAGTCGGGGATGACGATGTCGACTCCGAGCATCTCCTCGTTGGGGAAAGAGAGACCGCAGTCGACGACGACGATGTCGTCGCCCTGTTCGATGACGGTGCAGTTTTTGCCGATCTCCCCCGCTCCCCCGAGGGCGATGATCCTCACGTCGCTCATGTGCGTTCAGGTTACCTGCGTCCGGTTGGGTCCCGGCGCCGACTGGCAACCCGACCTCCGCCCCTCGCGCGGGAGGATCAGCGGTCGGCCTTGGGGGCGCTGAACACGAGGCGGAGGAACTCGGCGTCGCTCCAGCTCGGGTCGCCCAGGAGGGTGCCGAGGCGCACCACGACCAAGTTTCGGCTCGGAAAGAGGTAGAGGCGCTGGTAGCCCGCGCCCGCGGCCATAAAGACGTCGTCGGGAACGCCGGGCACGCGGATGGGGTCCTGGTTGCCCACTCCGCGGACGCCTTCGGGCGGCAGGCCGACCCAGCAGCTCAGCCCATAGCGCGGGTTGGCCCGGGTCGTCGTACGCAGCGACGCGATCGTGCCCTCGGGCAGGACCCGCCGTCCGCGGTACTCCCCGTCGCCGAGAATCAGTTCGCCCACCGTCGCCCAGTCGCGGGCGGTCATGCTGCCGCCGCCCCCGAGCTGGGGACGCCCGTCCCGGCACCTCCCGGTCCAAACAAGCTTGACGCCGATCGGGTCGAGAATCCGCCTTTGAAGGTAGGCCTCGTACGACTCGTTCGGGAGGACGGTCTCGAGGGCGGCGCCGAACGTGTTGAAGGGGGCCTGACCGTACTGGAAGCGGTTTCCGGGCAGGCTCGTGAGGCGGTCGTCGAGGACGTCGGCCCAGGCGGGTCCGGTCAAGCCTCCGCCGATGCTTCCGAGTCCGCTGGTGAGGTTGAGCAGCTGCTCGAGAGTCGCGAGGCGCTTGGCGCCGGTGCTCCACTGGGGCAGGTACTTCCCGACCGGGTCCTGCCTCCGGACGAGGCCGTCCATCTCGGCGGCGAGCAGAACGAGCCCGTTGAACGTCTTGGTGCCGCTGGCGAGGGCCTGAAGCCGGTCGGGTCCGCCGCGCGGGCCGTACCTCTCGAACACGGTCTCGCCGTTCTGCCGGACGATCATGGCGTCGCCGCGCCGGCTCTGGCTGTAGGCGAAAGCGGCTTCGAGGTCGGCCGTTTGGAGGGCGGTCGCGGGTTGGACGACGACCAAGGTCAGAATGGCGGCGAGCATGTCGGCAGAGACGATCGGGTCGCCGGGCCTGTTCACCGACGTTTGGGCCGTCGATGCCGCGTTCGGTCGGAATCCCCATCCTGGCAGCAGGACCTTGGCTGTCCGGCGCCGTACCTGATTCCTATGATCGCGCAGGTCCATGCCGCCGCCTTGGTGGGGATCGACGCGATTCCGGTGACGGTCGAAGTCGACATCCGGCCGTCGTCGGTTCCCAACTTCCTCGTCGTCGGGCTGGCCGATCGGGCGATCGAGGAGAGCAAGGTTCGCCTGCGCAGCGCGATCGCCAACTCGGAGCTTTCGTTCCCGTCGGCGATGATCGTGTGCAACCTGGCGCCGGCCGACCTGCGCAAGGACGGCACCGGCTTCGACCTCGCCATCGCGGTGGCGGTCCTCGCCGCCCACGGCTCGGTTGCGCCCGAGTCGCTGGAGGGCACGATGGTGCTGGGCGAGCTCGGTCTCGACGGGAGGCTGAGACCGATTTTCGGGGCGGTGAGCGTGGCTCTGACCGCGGCTCAGCACGGGTTCAAGCGGTTGATCCTGCCCGAGGCGAACGCGGACGAGGCGGCGGTCGCGACCGGGGTCGAGGTGTACGGCATGGGCGACCTCCTCGACGTCGTGCAGTTCCTGAACGGGGCGGGAGGCTACGCGCCGACCAAGCTGAGCCTGCCCGGCAACGGCGTCGAGCCGGTCTACGATGTGGACTTCGCCGACGTCAAGGGGCAGCGGCACGCGGTTCGGGCGCTGGAGATCGCGGCGGCCGGCGGGCACAACGTGCTGATGGTCGGGCCTCCCGGTTCGGGGAAGACGATGCTGGCGCGCCGCCTGCCGACGATCCTCCCGCCGTTGACTCTGGAAGAGGCGATCGCGGTGACCCGGGTGTACTCGTCGGCGGGCGCGCGCGAAGGCAAGCGCGGGCTGATGTTCGAGCGGCCTTTCCGGTCTCCGCACCACTCGGCGAGCTATGCGGCCCTGGTCGGGGGCGGCAAGGTGCCGAAGCCGGGCGAGATCAGTCTCGGGCACAAGGGCGTCCTGTTTTTGGACGAGATGCCGGAGTTCGATCGGGCCGTCCTGGAGGCGTTGCGGGAGCCGTTGGAGGACGGGCACGTGACCGTCTCGCGAGTTCAGGCGACGCTCGTCTTTCCGGCCGAGTGCATCCTCGTCGGGGCCATGAACCCCTGTCCGTGCGGTTACCGGGGCTACCCGGAGCAGAAGTGCGTGAGCAACCCGGCGATGTGCGTCCGCTACGCCCAGCGCATCAGCGGTCCGCTGCTGGACCGGATCGACCTCCATCTCGACGTGCCGCGCCTGAAACCGGAAGAGCTTCTCGGAGCGCCTACGGGCGAATCGAGCGACGTCATCCGACGCCGGGTGCAGCAGGCGCGGGCGGCCCAACACGCCCGACTCGGCGGTTCGAGGGTGAACGCGCTGATGACGCCGCGCGAGATTCGGGAGCAGGTCTCGCTGACCCCCGAGTCGCAGGCGTTCCTGAAGATGGTGGCGTCGCGGATGAATCTCTCGGGCCGGGTGTTCGACCGGATCCTCAAGGTGAGCCGGACGATCGCGGATCTGGCCGGTTCGGCCGCGGTCGAAAAGGTGCATCTGGCCGAGGCGGTCCAGTACCGCGAGCGAACCGAGATGTGGGGGTGACCGGGACGGCCGAGACGGTTCGGTCCCGATGGTGGTCCCGCTCCGCGTCCGGCCCGGCATTCCTTAACCGGCGCTTAACGGACCGGATGCGCTTGGCTTAACAATGCTGGGTCTAATCTTCTGTGGGGCAACCGTTAAGGAACGGTGTAAACTCCGCCTCACGCCGGCGCCGTCGCTCGGAACGCGACCGCACGCCGGCGGCGACGGATTGGAGGATGGACTTTTGGGCAGTGCATATACCCCTGGTTTGACGGTTAGCGGCGACATCGTGGTGCGGCGGATCCGCCGCCTGCCGATCAAGGGAGACGTCTTGGTCAAGGTGGGGGATCGGGTCAAGCCAGATCAGGTCGTCGCCCGTGCGATCCTGCCCGGAGTCCTGCAGACGGTCAAGCTGGCGGAGAAGCTGGGCGTCGAACCGAAGGACGCGCGCAGCTTCTTCATGCTCAAGGAGGGCGACTCCATCCAGAAGGGTCAGCTCGTGGCGGAGACGAAGGGCTTCTTCGGCCTGTTCAAGTCGTCGGTCACGAGCGACTACACGGGCACGGTGGAGTCGATTTCGGACGTCACCGGCCACGTCCTCGTCCGGGAGCCGGGCATTCCGGTGGACGTCGAGGCCTACATCGACGGGAAGATCGTCGAGGTGCTCGAGGGCGAGGGGGCCGTCGTCGAGACCCGCGGCGCGATGGTGCAGGGAATCTTCGGGGTCGGGGGCGAGCGTTACGGCGACATCCGGGTGGCGGTTCCGAGTCCGGACGTGCCCATCGGCCCGGAGACGATCCTCGATTCCGACGCCGGGAAGATCCTGGTCGGCGGTTCCGGC
>JBDNCL010000013.1:0-22964 GCA_046719655.1 Fimbriimonadaceae bacterium | reverse complement strand
TTCGGCGACCGTCGGCAGGGATCGCCCGTCCACCCCGAGGGCGTGGGCGGCCAGGTCCTTCAGATAGGCGCTCTTTCGTCGTGAAACTCCGACCGACCGGAAGGTTTCTTCGCCGAGGTCGAGGACTTCGCGCGGGTCGGGAAACGACCGTCCCGGGAAGAGACCCAGAAAGCGGGCCTCGATGGCTTTGGCGGCGCGGGCCGACAGCTGCTGATGGAGGATGTGGCTGGCCAGCCGGGGAAAGACCTCCCATCCGGCGGTCTCCTTCCCCAACGGACAGGGTCCAGCGGAATCGACCACCCGAGAGAAGCGCGGTTCCACCTGAACAAGATGGCGGACCGCAAGTTCCGAACCGTCCCGACCCATCTTCCGAGCGTACCTACCCGTTGGCGGCCCGCGGCCGGCTCGGCGGCGCGCCGAGGAAGGTCCGGATGTCGACGACTTCGCCCCGGATCTCCCCGATCAACTCGCCCGCCACCCGCCTCAGGTCGTTGGCGGCGGCCGAATTCGGATACTTGGCGATCAGAGGCACCCGTTCCCGGACCGATCGGGCCAGGGCCGGGTCGTAACGGACGCTTCCGAGGAGGTCCACCTGGGTCCCCAGATACGACTCGCACACCTGCCCTATGGCGGACACGATTCGCTCCGCCTCCGATTCCGAAGTCACCTGGTTGGCCAGAACGCGAACCTTGGCCGAGAAGTCGCGCCGCCAGAGCATCTTCGCGGTCGAGTAGGCGTCGGCGATGCTGGCCGGGTCGGGGGTGACGACCAGGACCGCTTCGTCGGCGGCCTGCACGGAGTGCAGCGAGCGCGCCCCGTTCCCCGAAGCGGTGTCGAGCACGGCGAAGTCGAAGTCGGGGCCCAACTCGGCGAGCTGGAGGTGAAAGTCGCCCAGCTTTTTGGGCAGACCCGATCCGGAACGTCCGCCGGCCGGTGCGCCGAAGGCGAAACGCACCCCCAACGGCCCGACATGCAGGATCTCCTCGAGACGTCGGCGGCCCGCCAGGACGTGCCCAAGATGGGCGTCGGGGTCGATGCCGGCGAGGATGTCCAGATTCGACAGTCCCAGATCGGCGTCGATGCAGAGCACGCTGCGGCCGGCTTCGGCGAGGGCGGTGGCGAGCCCGAGCGCCAGAGCCGTCTTGCCGACCCCGCCCTTGCCGCTCGCCAGGGCGATCGTTCTCACGCCGCCCGACCTCGATCGTTCGGGGTCGCGTCGCCGGACATCGCCGGATCGGACGCGGGTGCCGCGTTCTGGGCATCCACGATCTCGAGCAACCGCTTCCGATCATCCGGGTTGCGTCGTCCTCGGCGCCCCTTGGCGGCGGCCGGCCGGTTGGGCGACTGGTATCCGTAGGCCCGCCGGACCGCCCGCTCCACATCGGACGCGGGCGCGATCCGCGGAAGGAGACGCAGAGCGGTCTTCTGGCGCAACCAGTCGGTCGCGAACGTGTCCAGCGGGTCGGCCAGCACCACCTCGAGGGCGCCGCCGACCGTCTTGACGGGAAGGATTCGGTGGGCGAGCGCGAACTCCCCGTCGACGAGGGCGACGGCCTCGATCTGCGGCCGCAGCCACTTCACGTTGGAGACCGGATATCCGAACTGCCGGGCCAGAGCAAGGCACACCTGTCTTTCGGTGACCAGGGATATGCGCACCAGAAAGTCGCCGAACCGCTCGCCGGGGCGATGACCCCAGGCCAGAGCCCTCTGGAGCTGGCTGGACGTCAGGTACCCCTCTTCGATCAGAATCTCGCCGAGCCGTTTTCGCGTTTTCATTTTCGTTTGCCGGCCGGCGGCAGATCGGTCGATGCCGGGAAGGCACCAGACCGACGCCGTCCGGACTATTTCTTAGAATCGGAGAATCGATCCCGATGATCCAGATCGCTCGACGGCAAATGAACGAATCCCTTTGCCGCCGGGTCGAGCGCGCTTCTGGGGACGCGTCGGGCGGTGTCGGGCGCCCATCCCCTCGTCTCACCGCGCCCGCCGCATGCGTTCATCTCTCAGATTCCTCCCCATTTTCGGTCGAGCATGTATGTCCGGGACAGCAGGCTCGACATTTCCGACGCCGGCACCAAGCGCACGACGGGACGGTGCCAGGTGAGGATCGACAGCTCGTCGATCAGGTTCGGCGGGAGCGGCTCGTCCGTCACCACTTCGATCGTGTCGTCGAGACAGCGGATCGGCACAACGCGATGTTTGACCGCCCAGATGTCGGGAAGGAGCCCCAGGACATCGGCCGGGGGCGTGAAACCGGAAATCCTCCTCACCCTCAGCTTGGACGCCTTCGCCAAGGCGAAGCAGATCTCCGTTTCTGTGGCGTAACCCAAACGGAGAACGACGGACGGAACGGGATCGAGTTCTCCGCGGTCGACGGCCAACAGGTCGTGGAACTCTTCAGTGTTCAGGAGCCTCGATTTGAAAAGCAATCGGGCGCTGAGCTCAAATCGAGAACAGCCTTGCCCACGGGATCGGCCTCGATGCCGGCCGGATCTTTGAACGCGCATGGATGTCTCCCTTAGGAAAAGGGGTCGGCGATGGGGGCGCGGGCCATTACCCTGACGACACTGCAAAGCATACACACTCTGCTGGAAGCCCTCCCGATCGGCGGCGCGGACGCGGCTGTCGTTCCCAGGGCAGGCGCCGGGAAAGGAACGACGCGGGAGATGGGCGTGCCCACAACGCGGCGAACGGTCGACGCGTAGGATAGAGGGATGGACCGGCGGCCTTGGGAGCGGATTTTCGGCGTTGAGACCGAGTTCGGGTGTCTCGTCACGGACGACGACCTCGGGACGCCCGAAGCCGCGGTCGAGGCGATCCGCGACTGCATCTTCCTCGATATGCGCCTCGGCGCCCTGGACCTCCACTCGCGCGACGACGTCTTTGAGCCGGCGGGGTGCGGCGGTTTCCTCATCAACGGAGGACGGCTGTACATCGACGCCGTCGGGAGCCATCTGGAGTACGCCACGGCGGAGTGCCGCAACATTCGGGACCTCGTCGCCAACGACCGAGCCGGGCAACGCCAGATCGTGCGCGCCCTTCGCGAGATGGACCTGCAGGACCGGATCCAGGTTTACAACAACTCGGTCGACCACTTCGGCGGACACACGTTCGGTTGCCACGAGAACTACCTCGTCGGACCCGGACTCGATCCCACCGCCGACGGTTTCGAAGCTTTCTACCCGTTCCTGATCACGCGCCAGATCTTCGCCGGAGTCGGCCGCGTCGGCGGCCACCGGTTGACCGCGGGCAACTACCGACCCAGCTACCAGGACGTGATGGCCAACCCCGTCGACTACATCTGGGTGAGCCATGTCTACGGAGTGTTTCCGGACCGCGACGTTCGATTCCAGCTCAGCCAGCGGGCCGACCACATCCTCAAGACGATCGCCAGTCGGGTCCGCTTCAACCGGGCGCTGATCAACCCGAAGTGGGAGCACTACTATTCCCACAACGGCATGACGCGGCTGCACCTCCTGTTCGGAGAGGCCAACCAGAGCGAGTACGCCTACGCGCTCAAGATCGGAACCACGTCCCTGGTTCTCAGCCTGATGGAGCTGGGTTTGCTGCCGGACCGGCTCCGCCTGGCCAACCCGCTCCTCGATCTGCGCCGGGTGAGCCGGGACGCCGACTACCGGTGGCTCGTCGAACTGGCCGACGGCACCACGATCGGGGCGGTCGACGTTCAGCGCGAATATCTCGCCGCCGCTCAGCGATTCTTAGGACAGAACCCGGACGTAGACTGGGTCCTGAGGGAGTGGGAGGCCTGCCTCGACCAACTGGAGCGGGACCCGATGCAGATGGCCGATCGCCTCGACTGGGTCGCGAAACTCCATGTCGTCGAACAGTACATGAAGGAAACCGGGGTCGGCTGGGACGACGATTCCCTCCATTCCGTCGACCTCGAGTACCACAACATCGATCCCCAGAAGAGCCTGTTCCACGCTCTGCAGCAGATGGGACAGATGCAGAGGGTGGTCGACGAACTCGACATCGTCGAGGCGATGACGGAGCCGCCGGCCGACACGCGGGCGAAGGGGCGGGCCGAGCTGGTTCGCCGGATCGTTCAGAAGAAGCAGATGCGGTTTTACATGTTCGACTGGAACGGGGTGGCGGTCAACCGAAACACATACATCGAAATGCCGGACCCGTTCTGCACCTACTCGCCCGCTCCTCCGACCGAAGACGCCTGACCGAGCGCGTCGAGCCACTCCCGCAACCCTTCCGCCGCCGCCTGAAGCTTCCTCTGACGGCGGACCCGCGTGTCCCGCACCGGCTCGTCGGGTTCGGGAAACAGACCCCAGTTGATGTTCATGGGGGCGAATTCGCGCGGGGTCGCGTCCTGAAGGTGGGCGAGGAGGCTTCCGTAAGCGGTCGCCCGAGGAGGCGGCGGCGTCGGGAGCCCCCGAACTCGATTGGAGGCCACGATTCCCGAGTAGATCCCCATGGCCGCGCTCTCGACATACCCCTCCACGCCGGTGAGCTGACCCGAAACGAACAGATTCGGCGTGGAACGAAGCTCGAGTTCCGGAGTGAGGACGCTCGGAGCCTCGAGGTAGGTGTTCCGGTGGATCACCCCGTACCGGACGAATTCGGCGCGGCCCAGTCCGGGCACCATGCGGAAGACCCGCTTCTGTTCGCCCCAACGCAGGCGCGTCTGACAGGCGACCAGGCTGTAGAGGCTCTTCTCTCGGTTTTCGGGCCGGAGCTGCAGCGCGGCGTAGGGGCGGCGCCCGGTCCGGGGGTCGATCTGTCCGACCGGCTTGAAGTTGCCGAACGCAAGCGAACGCTCGCCCTTCTCGGCGATCGCCTCGATGGGGGTGCACCCCGCGAAGTACCGGATCTTCTCCAAGAACTGCGATTCGATCTCTTCCGAACGCGCGTCGCCGGGAAGATCGCGCCGGCCGCCGGCCTCGAAGGCGTGGATCGGAGCCCGCTCGGCCGCGACCAGTTCGCGCACGAACGCCTCGTACTCGTCCTTGTCGAAGGGGCAGTTCAGGTAGTCGTCGCCCTCCCCCTTGTCGTATCGGCTCTGAGCGAAGACGATGGTTCGATCCAGGCTGGAGGCGTCGACCGTCGGACTGACCGCATCGTAAAAGTACAGGTGGCGCCGACCGGTCAGCCGGGCCAGCCACTCCGCCAGGTCGGGGGAGGTGAGCGGACCGGTGGCGAGGATGACCGGCCGGGCCGCCGGCCCCTCGAGACGGTCTCGGGCCATGGCGACCGTAAAGCGCTCTCTCCGAACGTGGATCGAGGGGTGGGCTTCGATCCGACGGGTCACCGCCTCGCCGAACCGATCGCGGTCCACGCACAGGGCCTCGCCCCCGGGAACGCGGTGCTCCCGCGCCACCTCCAAGACCAGCGAACCGAGAGCGCGCATCTCGTTCTTGAGCTGCCCGGCGGGAGAGGCGGGCGAGTCGCTCTTGAACGAGTTCGAACAGACGAGCTCGGCGAAGTAGTCGGTCTTGTGGGCAGGCGTGGTGTCCGCCGGGCGCATCTCGAACAGCTCGACCGACAAGCCGCGCCGGGCGCACGCCCAAGCCGCCTCCACGCCGGCAAATCCGGCGCCGACGACCGTGACTTCGGCTCGTCCGCGGGCACCCATCAAGCCGCAACGCGCTCCCGGACGGCGGCTCCCATCTCCCGCGTCGAACAGACGGGCTCTCCCCCGCGCGCCAGGTCGGCCGTCCGTAGACCGCAATCCAAGACAGCCTCGACCGCGTCTTCGATTCGTGCCGCCGATTCGGCGTCGCCGAGAGTGAGACGGAGCATCATGGCCGCGCTCAGGATGGCGGCGAGCGGGTTGGCCTTGCCTTGACCGGCGATGTCGGGCGCGCTTCCGTGGACCGGTTCGTACAGACCGAAGGCCCGACCGTCTCTCGGGTCGCTCAGCGAGGCGGACGGCAACAGGCCCAGCGACCCGGTGAGCATCGACGCCTCGTCCGAAAGGATATCGCCGAACATGTTCTCGGTCAGGATCACGTCCAGCGTCTGCGGGTTGCGGACGAGCTGCATCGCGCAGTTGTCCACCAGCATGTGTTCGAGCTCCACGTCCGAGAAGTCGGCCGCGATCCGGGTAACCGTCTCCCGCCAGAGACGGCTCGTCTCGAGGACGTTGGCCTTGTCGACGCTGGTGACTCGGCGGCGCCGGGTCCGTGCGATCTCGAAGCCGCGGCGGGCGATCCTCTCGATCTCCGGCACCGAGTACACGCAGGTGTCGACCGCCGTCCGACCGCCGTCCCGACGCTCCCGGGGAGCGCCAAAGTAGATTCCGCCGGTCAGCTCGCGGACCACCACGAGGTCGACGAGAGCGATCTCCGGCTTCAGCGGGCTCGCTTCTCTCAGCGCGGGCATCGTTTTCGCCGGACGGATGTTGGCGTAGAGACCGAGTTCCCGCCGCAACGCCAGCAACCCTCCGATCTCGGGCCGCTTCGCGACCGGCTCCATCTTGTCCCACTTGGGTCCCCCGACCGCACCCAGGAGCACGGCGTCCGCCCTTCGACACAGTTCCAGCGTCTGTTCCGGCAAGGGTTCGCCCGTCTCGTCGATGGCGGCGCCCCCGACGGGGGCTTCGACGATCTCGAGGTCGGGCCGCACCGCCCCGAGAACGGAGACCGCCTCCGACATCACTTCGGGGCCGATCCCGTCGCCGGGCAGAACTGCGATCAGGTGGGACATGTTGCCATTATGGCTGGCGAAGGAGTCGGGCCCGTCTGACGGGGCCGCCCGTCCGGATGCCCGCCGTCCCCTTCAAGAGACGGCTCAATAGACAAATCCTTCGGACAACGAGCCTCCCTCGGCGAACCGGCCGATCCGGAACGGCCGCAGATCGAACGTTCGACACTCCCCTCCGAAAAAGAGCTCCGAAACGGCCTGCCCCACAGCCGGAGCGTGCATCACACCGTTGCCGCCGAACCCGGTCGCGACGAAGACGTCGCCGACCCGATCGATGATTCCGTGGCGGTCCGGGGTGACGGCGTAGAACCCGTTCCGGCCCGTAAGAAAACCCTCCGGCACGAGGCCCGGCGCCCGGTGGGCGGCCAACACCCGGAGCCGTTCGCCGGCGTGCGGATCGAAGGAGGGCCGGACCGCGCTTCGAGACGGGCTCAACTCCAGATCGCGGTCGTAAAAGCTCGCCACCGCCCCGTCCTCGACCGGGCGAAAGTGCAGGCTGGTGTCGGCGTCGATCGTCAGAGGGGCATGGATCGGGAGTCTCCGGGACCGCGGCAGTTCGACGACCTGGTGGGGTTCGGCGCGGATGGGCAGATCGAGGTTCAGTTCGGCGGAGAGGTCCCGGGACAGGTGGCCGGTCGCCACCACGAGATGCCGGGCCGCGTGACCCCCGACGCTCGTCAGAACCACCCCCTCGGCAAAGCCCACGACCTCTTCCGCGACTTCTCGGGCCCCGAGCGCCCTCGCCGCCCTTCGGAACGCATCGCGCACCCGGGGTGCCCGGTAGATGGCGTCTCCGGGGCTGAAGACGGCGAACGCGAGATCGGAGACGTTCAAGACCGGGCAGAGCTCGAACGCCTGACCGGAGGTGACGCGGCGCACGTCGACCCCCAAGCCGTCCCACGTTCCGACCATCGACTCCAGCCATGCGGCCCGATCGTCGGATGCGGCCACGACCAGGTGGCCGTTGGGCCGCAAATCGAGGACGGCTCCGAGTTCGGCCGAGGCGCGGATCAGGGCCTTGCGCGAGTAGAGCGACATCGCGACGTGGTACGGCGACTCGAACAGGGTGCGGATGCCGCCCACCGCGTGGTTCCAGGCCCCCCTCGCGGGAGCGTGGTCGAACACGGCCACCGACAGACTCCGGTCGCGGCGGAGGAGGTGCCACGCCACGCTCCATCCGACCACCCCCCCACCCGCAACGGCAACGTCGAATCGCATGGAACTCCCCGAAGCGTCTAGATCCCCAGCACCTTGACCACGACCCGCTTCCGCCTCTGGCCGTCGAATTCCGCGTAGAAAACCTGCTGCCAAGGACCGAGGTCGAGAACGCCTTTGGTGATCGGAAGAACCACCTGGTGATGCAGGATCAGGTTCTTGAGATGGGCCTCTCCGTTGTCCTCGCCGGTCCGGTGGTGGCGGTAGTCGCCGCGGGGAGCGAGGCGATCGAGCCATTCGGAGATGTCGTCGATCAGCCCGGACTCGAGGTCGTTCACGTATACGGCGGCCGTAATGTGCATGGCGGACACCAGCACGAACCCTTCGGCAACGCCCGACGCCGCGACGACGCGGGCCACCTCGGGCGTGATGCAGACCATCTCCTCGCGACGGTTCGTGTCGAACCACAGATACTCGGTGTGGGCCTTCATGGAACTCAGGATGCCACGAAACTCGTCCGCCGACGCGAAAATCGCCGGAATTCGACGACCCGCTTCGGTGCCGATCCAGCCGATCTTCACCCCGAAAGTTACCAGGTTCCGCGCGTCCGATCCGTCTGCCGGCGCGCGGCACGGTTCTTGCGAGCCCTCGGTTTGCTGATTCTTTTCGCTTCAGGACACACGCGATGGCTACGCGACCAAACTACCGACCCGAAGATCGACAACCGCTGTCTTACGATCGACTTCAACCGATCCTCGCCAGCCTGAACACCGCCTGGGGGCGCGGCCACATGCTCGCCTACGAGGTCCGTTCCCGGATGCTGCTCCCCACGCTGAGGGCGGTGTACGAGCTGGCCGTGCTGCACCGGACGTCGATCCCCGACGCAGCCTTCCTTCTCGGCTACCCGGAAGAGGCGGTCATCCAGCTTCTGGCGTGCTGCCTGAGCTCTCACCAGATCACGATCGAGTACGGGGAGTCGTTCGACCGGGCCCTGGCCTACCTTCGGGCCGAGCCTTCTGCCCGTCGGCTTCAAAACTCCGTCTCCGGCCTCGACGAGCTGCTGTACGGAGGCAGGGAGTAGCCGGACCGGCTCGCCAAGGGGTCCCACGGGCTCGCGGACCCCAAGCATTTCCGCAGCTGCTCGACGAAGCGCCGCTGCGGAATCTCGTACGAACCGAGGGACTGCAGGTGCGGATTCGTGACCTGCGCGTCGAACAGGGTGAAGCCCAGCTCGCGACACTTGTCGACCAAGGCCCAAAGCGCGATCTTCGACATGTCCGTCCGGCGGTGGAACATCGATTCCGCCGAAAAGCAGCCGCCGACCGCCACCCCGTACACCCCGCCGACGAGCTCGCCGTCCATCCAGACCTCGCAGCTGTGCCCCCACCCGTCGAAGTGGATCTGGGTGTAGACGCGCATGAGGTCGGGGCTGATCCAGTTGCCGACGGGTCGGAGGCAGGACCGCATCACCTCCTCGAACGCGGTGTCGTACCGGATCTCGAACCCCCCGCGGCGGATCGTTCGCGACAGAGACCTCGAAACGTGGATCCCCTCGATGGGAAAGAGGCAACGCCGGTAGGGTTGGTACCACAGAATCGTGCCGTCGGGCTCGGCCATGGGAAACGAACCGTTTTCGTAGGCGTACCGAACCATCGAGGGGGTCAGGTCTTGGCCTCTCATGTCCTGTGGCGCCAATCTATCACAACTCGGCCCGAGCACCAAGGCGGAGCCGACGGATCCGCCCGCCGCCTGGCCGTGCGTCGGTCGGCGCCGCCCGCGACTCCTCCCCGGCCCCCGGCGCTCCACCGGGTCCCTCCGGGGTTCGACCGTTGTGCTATCGTCACCGAGTGACCGCCCACGAGCTGCTCGCCATCCAGATCGAAGACGCCGGCTATCAGATCATGCAGGCCGTCTCGGGCCTCGACGAGGCCGGGATGGACTACCGCCCCACTCCCGCCGGTCTCACCCCCCGGGAAACCCTCGTCCACCTGACCGAGGCGTACGTCGCTCTCGGCAAGACCCTCAAGGGCGAAAAACACGAATGGGGTTCTTACTCGATGCCGGACTCCTCGACTTCCAAGGTTCTGGAGACGTGGCTTCAAGTCCGCGAGGAGACGGTCAAGCTCGCCATGGAGAGAACAGAAGCGGCCGACCTCTCCCAGGTGCACGCGTTTGTGATCGCGCACGACTACTACCACGTCGGACAGCTGGTGCAAACCCGGCTGGCGCACGACCCGAGCTGGGACAGCTACACGATCTACCGCTTCTGACCGAAGACCGCCCGAGGGGCCCGGCCCGGTCGAGGAACCTCCCCGGCTGAGGTATCCTGCCCGCATCTCGCACGACGTGCGCTCGCGCCAGGGTGTCTGCCGCTTGCAGATCGGCGCGGTCGAGGAGCGGCGTCGGAGGAAAACCCGAATATGGCTCAACTCAGCATGAAAGAACTGCTGGAGTCCGGCGTCCACTTTGGACACCAGACCCGGCGCTGGAACCCGAAGATGAAGCGCTACATCTACGGCGCTCGCAACGGGATCTACATCGTCGATCTCCACCAGACCATCAAGCTCTTCGAAGACGCTCTCGAATACGTCAAGAAGGTCGCCGAAGAGGGGGGATCGATCCTCTTCGTCGGTACCAAGAAGCAGGCGCAGGCCGCGGTCCGCGAGGCGGCCCAGCGAAGCGGCCAGTTTTGGATCAGCGAGCGCTGGATGGGCGGCATGCTCACCAACTGGAAGACCATCCAGGGCCGCGTCAACCGGCTGAAGGAACTCGACCGCATGGAGGCCGACGGCTACTTCGAGCGGCTCCCCAAGAAGGAGATGCTCAAGCGGATGGAAGAACGCGACAAGCTCAACCGCTATCTCGAAGGCGTGCGGGAGTTGAACTCCATGCCGTCGTGCATGGTCGTGATCGACATCAACAAGGAGATGATCGCGGTGAAGGAGGCCCGGAAGCTGGGCATCCCGATCGTCGCCATCGTCGACACCAACTGCAACCCCGATCTCGTCGACTACGTGATCCCCGGCAACGACGACGCCATCCGCGCCATCCGACTGGTGACGGGCAAGATCTCCGAAGCCATCCTCGAAGCCCGCGCACCCGAGGCCCTCGAAGCCCTGAGCGAGGGCACGACCACGGAAAGCGGCGATCCCGCCGACGAGGGCAAGCCGATCGAGTTCGGAGCCGTCGAGGAGGAGCTGCTCCGCGCCTTCGGCGGCGACGAAGTCTGATCGGTCCGCCTCGCGACTTCGGCCGGCCGGGACGATGCCCCCAGCCGGCCGCCAAACCCTGAACGCCTACCCGACCTACGTACGAACCCCAAAGAACCACCATGCCAGTATCAGCAGCAGACGTCAAAAAGCTACGCGAAGAAACCGACGCTCCGATGATGGAGTGCAAGGCCGCCCTCGAAGAGGCCGACGGCGATATGGAGCGCGCCCGCCAGATTCTTCGCGAGAAGGGTAAGGCCGCCGCCGCCAAGCGGGCCGAGCGCACCACGGCCGCCGGCGTCGTCGCCATGGCGCTTTCCGAGGACCGCAAGACTCTCGGAGCCATCGTGATCGAGTCGGAGACCGACTTCGTGGCCAAGAACGCGGACTTCGTCGCCACCGCCCAGCAGATCGCGGAAATCGTCCGCGATACCGGCAAGGGCCCCGACGATCCCGAGATCAAGGCGATCGTCGAGGCGGCGGTTGCCAAGATCCGGGAGAACATCGTCTTGCGGAAAGCGATCCAGATCGTCAACGACGCTCCGATCGCGACCTACGTCCACTTCGACAACTCGAAGGGCACCGCGATCGTGCCGTCGGCCGACGGCGGAGACGCCGTCCGCCAGGTCGCCGTCCACGCCACCGCCTTCCCGCCCGAGGTCGTTTCGAAGGACGAGCTCAGCAAAGAGAAGCTCGATGCCGAATACGAGATCGAGTTCCAGCGCGCCCTCAACGAAGGCAAACCGGAGAACATCGCCGCCAACATCGCCAAAGGACGGATCGAGAAGGACTTCGTCAAGCGGGCCGTCCTGCTCGAGCAGCCCTTCTACCTGGACCCGGCCAAGACGGTGTCGCAGTACTTGGCCGAAAATGCCAAGGGCGTGACGATCAAGCAGTTCGTCTATCTCGCCGTCGGTCAGAGCTGAGCGTTCCGAAGATCGCCGGAAAGGCACGGCGGTGGTCCGACCCGAGCGGGTCGGGCCACCGTTCTGCGTTTCGTCTCGAGCTCTAGCCGATCAGCTGCCTGACGATGAACGGGATGATCGCCTCGTTCGACGAATGATCCTTGGTGAACACGACCGAAATCACCTCCCGGCCGTCGGGCAGATGGATCCACGCGGCGTCGTTGCGCGAATCGCTCGTCCAGCCCGCCTTCGACCACAGGCGGGCACCGCTCGGTATGGATCGCCCGCTGAAGTCGGTCGCCTGGGAGTCCGCTTCCGGCGAATCGGCCGGATTCAGCCGCTGCAACCGACGGCGCATCCTCGAACACCGCTCGGGGGTCACGATCTGGTCGGTCGCGATCTCGGCCATCAGACGAGCCGTCGCATCGGCCGTCAGGGCGTTGCGGTTTTCGAAAAGTTCGCCGTAGAACTGGCGCTCTCGTCCGTAGGGCCCCTCGCACCACGTCTTCTGACAAACGTTGATCCCGACGTAACCGAGACCCCGGAACCAGCGGTTCGCCGCGTTTCGCCGGTGGGCCCAAGCGACGAAGCTCTCGGGCGACAGCTCCGGACCGCCCGTCGTGCCGGTCGTGACGTCGACGACCAGAGCGGTCGCGTCGTTGGACGAATCCCGGATCATGTCGGTGAGGGCCCGCTCCAACTCGGCCGACATGTCGATTTCGCCGAGTTCGGCCAGGTGCTCGGCAAACGCCATCCAGAACATCTTGACCACGCTCGCCGGGTAGAAGGCTTTCCCGCCTTGGAACGCGCCGATCCGACCGGTTCCCCTCTCCCGGTCGAGTTCGACCCAGGCGATGGAGAACTGATCCTGCGTCAGGCCGGACGGGCCGAATTCGGACCGGGTCCGCGCGGCGACGGCCGCGACCTTGTCGTCCAAGGCCGCGTCGGGCACCAGAAAACCGAGACCGCGGCCGTCCTCGGGGTTGCCGGTCGACCCGGTGGGTCCCATCTCAGCCATGGGTTCCGATCGCTCTCCCGATCAGACTGTCTCCGTGACCTTGCTCAAGAACGGCGGCTGATCGGGGTCCAGCGCCCGGGCCCGCGCCGCCAACAGAGCCAGCCACTGCCCGAAGACGATCTGCCAGATCGGGCCGAGGACCTCGGGAACATCGTCCGGCATATCGGGTGCCCGGAGCACGCGGCACCCCTGGGCCTGCAGATTCGTCACCGACTCCCCGTAGACGATCGCGGCCGTCCCGTGCGTCGCCAGCGCCTTCGGTCCGTGCTCGAAGTCGGCCGTCGAATAGCTCTTGCACGGAAGCAGGGCGCACTCCATCAGCTTCAGCGCCGTCTCGTGGGCGGTACAGAAGCCGAATCCCCGGGCGAGGGTGAACAGAATGGGAGAGCGAAGCAAGAACCCGACCTGCTCTCGGGCGCTCGTCAGGGCCGCATCCACCCACTCGTCTGTCGGGAGGTTGCCGTCGCTCGGCGCCACCGCGCCTCCGAGCGCCCGCGTCAACTCGAGCATCGCCAGAAGCGAAGCCGAATAGGTTTTGGTCGCCGCCACCGCCTTCTCGGCGCCGACCCCCAGCAACAGGCTGTGCTCCGCCGTCTGGGTGAGACGAGATCCTTCCGTGTTGGTGATCGCCAACGTCGTGTGACCGGCTTGACGCAGCGACCCGAGCACTTCCGCCACGTCGGGCGCGGCCCCGCTCTGGGAAATCCCGACCGCCAGGCACTTCGGGTACCGTACTCGCGCCTTGAAACGGGTCAGGACGGAAGGCGCCGCGAGCGACACGGGCACGCCGCAGAAGATCTCCAGGAGATATCGACCGTAGAGGGCGGCGTTGTCCGAAGAACCCCGCGCGGCGAGCAAGACCATTTCGAACGGTCCTGCGGCCGCGACCTTCGCCAGCTCCTCGGCGTATCGGGGTGCGTTCGCGGAGAGGACGGAAGGCTGCTGCCGGATCTCCGCCTCCATCTGTTGTCCGAGCATGGATGAAGACTACCTTGCCGAACCTCCTTCCATCGGCCCGGTATTCTGACCCCGTCCATGATCCCTCCGCGCACCCTGGCGGCGCTCCTGCACGACGTCGCGATCGAGAACGACGACCGGGCCCTGCTTCAGCGGGTCGTCGAACAGATTCGGCAACACACCGCCAGTCAGAACGTCCTGCTCGCCGAAGTCAACGACGAGCACGGCTGTCTGGAGGTGACCCATGGCGCGGGCGCCGACTGGACCGGGGAGAAGGTCGGCACCCGGCTTCCCGTGGACGTGGCGAGTCGGGCCGGTCTGGTCGCCTACGTGGCCGCCACCGGCGACCGGATCGTTCTGGGCGACGTCAAGCAGGCGCCCTGGTACCGGGAGGTGTTCGGCAACACCCGGAGCGAGATCGCGATCCCGGTCGTCGACGGGAACAACCGGATCCGGGCCGTCATCAACGCGGAGGCCGACCGTCCCGACGCGTACTCGCCCGACGACGTCGAAGTGTGCGAGGTTTTCGCCAGCGTGGTCGGCATCGTCCTCGACCGTCTGGAACGGCGGGCACGCGAGCTCGCCCTCATCGAGGTGGGTAAGGCTCTGCACCGGGCCACCACGGAGGAGGACCTTCTCGAGCGGGTCATGTCGGTCGCCGGCGGCATCCTCCGACTCCAGGCGTGCTCCGTCTTCCTGTACGACGAGGCGTCCGACTCGTTCGTCCTCCGGGCGTCGGTCGGACGGCTTCGCGACAAGATCGGCCAGGTCAGCTACCGGATCGGCGAGGGTGTGACCGGTTCGGTGTGCGAATCGGGCAAGCCCGTGCGCCTCGACCGGCCTCAGGCCGACGAGCGGTGGCTCGGCAAGTTTGTGGAGTTCCCAAACGACGAGATCGCCGCGTTTCTGGCCGTCCCCATCGTCATCCGCGGCCGAACGCTCGGCGTGATCCGCGCCCTCCGCCAGAAGACGGAGAACACGTATCTCGACAACCGGTTCACAGACGGCGACGAGAACGTGCTTTCCGCGATATCGGAGCAGTTGGCCGCCGGTCTGGAGAACGTCCGCAGCATGCGGAAGATGCTCCACACCGAGCGCATGGCGGCCTGGGGCGAGTTGAGCGCTCGGAGCTCCCACATGATCGGAAACCGGGTTTTCGCCCTCAAAGGCGACGTCAACGAGCTGGGGCATCTGCTGCGCGACCCGGCCCCGAACGCCGAAGCCCTGCGCGAGCTCCAAGCCAGCCTCTCGACGAACGTCCAGCGGATCGAGGAGATCCTGCTCGACTTCCGAGACTTCCTCACCGCCACCCAGCTGACGACGACCACGGTCGACCTGGCTCCGTTCGTCACCGAGAGCCTGTCCGAAATCTTCCCGAAGCGGAGCAAAGTCCAACTGGACTGGGTCGAACCGGACAGTCCGTGCCTGGCCCTGGCCGACCCGAAACGCCTCCGCCGCGCCCTCGGCGAGTTGATCGAGAACGCGCTCAGCTTTATGGACGAGGGAACGCTCACGCTCCGCGTCGGGGCGGCGACCCCGGAGGAGATCCGCCGAGCCAAACCCGGGGCCGGAAAGTTCTGGAGCGTCCGGGTTCGCGACACCGGACCGGGAGTTCCGGACGAACTCAAGGAACGCATCTTCTCGCCGTTCTTCACCGGTCGCGTCCGCGGCATGGGATTGGGTCTGTCGATCGTTAAGGGTATCGTGGAGGCTCACGGAGGTTCGGTCATCGAGACGGGCGTGGCGGGCCAAGGGGCCGAGTTCGTCGTGCTTTTGCCGGTCGCCGAACGTCCGAACTCCCTAGAACCATGAGAACGACCTCCATCGCCATGGTTGGGCTGACCCTCGCGATCGCGTGCGCTTTCGTCGATGCGTCGGCGCAGACCGGACCCTCCGCCGAGCGGCCGGGCACCGCCTTTTCGCCCCCCGAGTTCGGCTTCACGATCACGATCCCGCCGACGTGGACCCAGACGTCGCGGAGAGAGCCGTGGCGGTTCTCGATCCCGGTGGCGTCCTCCGAGACCCCGGTCCGACTCGAGATCTTCGCCGCCAGTTTCCGGTCCGATATCGAATCGTGGCGGGCGGTCGAGCGGGGATTCGCCCAGCAACAGGGGGACACGGTGGTGAGGCAATGGGAGGAGGAGATCCTCTCCGTTCCGTTTCTGCTCTCCCGTTTCAACCGAGCCAGCGGCGAGGTCGTTCTTTCCGGTCTGCTCTACAACTGGTCGTCGCGAAAGCTCCGTTTCCGCCTGACGGCCGGGAACGAGCCCGCCCTTCAGGAGGCCGAGCTCCAGTTTCGCCAGGCTATCTTGACGATCCGAACGTTCGACGGGCAGCCGCTCCGCCCGGAGGACCCGACCGGACCGCCCCCGCCCCCCTTCGATCCGACCGCCCGCCCGGTTCAGCCGCCCAGGGTCGTTCCGATCGGCTCGGGACGCGCCGACCGAAACATCCAGAGACCCGAGACCGAGATTCCAAGCCGGACTTCCGGCCGAGACGTCGTCCTCCTCGTTCCGAGCGGTTGGTCGGCCCAAGCCCGCGGCGAGACCCTCGTTCTGAATCACGAGCGGCTGCGGGGCGAAGTCGTCGTTCGGCTCGGATCGACGATCGACGGCGATCCGCCCGCCCGCGCCCTCATGAAGGCCTCGGTGGAGACGCTGTCTCTGTTCGATACGGTCGCCAGCCGGAACGAGCGCACGCCCCACGCCAACCGGGCCGGCGGCCAGGTCGCCTTCGTCTGGCGCCAGGGACAGACCGACGACGGCCCGCTGCTGGCGCTGGACGCGGTCGTCGCCAACAACCCGTTTTACGCCCAGGTCCGGTTCCGAATCGAAGCGGGGGCCGAATTTTCTGAGGCGCGGGCCCTGGTCCAGACGCTCATCGAAAACATGACGGTGGAGCAGGCGGGGTGATCCTCGTCCTGTCGGCGACCTCCCCTCTGGTTTCGGTCGCCCTTCTGGACACCGCCCAGGGAACCGTCGTCGCCGCCGCCGAGAAAGAGTCGCCCCGGGCCGCGTCGGGCACGGCGATCGGCTTGATCGACGCGTTGTTCGCCGAAACCGGCCGCCACGGCCGGGACATCGGGGCCATCGTCGCCGACGTCGGCCCCGGAAGCTTCACCGGAGTCAAAGTTTCGGTGACGTTGGCCAAAACCCTCGCCTACTCGCTCCGGGTTCCGGTTGCCGGTGTCGCCGCGTTCGACCTCGTCTCCCCCGACCGGGTCGTGGCCATCGGGGGCAAGCCCGGACACTGGTTTGTCCGTACCCCCGGCTGCGAGCCCGAATGTCGGTCCGGCGCGTTCCCGTCGGGGGCGGTGGGTTACGGTCCCGGCGTCGAAGACCCCGTGTTCCCGGCCGCGCTCCGAGCCGGCGCCCTGGCCGCCGATCTGGACTACGGAGAGCCGGCCCGCCTGCAGCCGCTCTACGTCGCCGAACCGAACATCAGCGCCCCCAAAGTCCCCTACCGTCGAGTCCCGGACGCCTCCCCCCGAGACGGAGGGAACGGATGATGACGCCCCTGGACCGAGCCGAGCGCGGCGTTTCGCTCCGACCGTACTGTACGTTGCGGACCGGAGGGCCGGCCGAACGCCTGGTGAGGACCTACGACGTGGAGACGCTGGCTCAAGTCGCTCTCCAGGCCCAGTCCGAAGGCGTTCCCACAACTTATCTGGGCTGGGGCAGCAACGTTCTGCCCTCCGATGACGGGGTTCCCGGCCTCGTGGTCGTCAACCTGTCTTCCCGGATCCTCGTCGACGCGGAGACGGGGGAGATCGAGGCGGACTCGGGGTGCGGTTTTCAGGAGCTGTTCCTCAAGTCCGCCCAAGCCGGTCTTCGCGGACTCGAGTACGCGGTCGGCATCCCGGGCTCGCTGGGGGGCGCCCTCGTCAGCAACGCCGGTGCCTACCGCTCGCAAGTCTCCGAGTTCCTGACCGAAATCGAAATCGTCCAGGACGGTGTGCGCCGTTGGGTCGAACCGTCGATGATGGAGTTCCGCTACCGCGATTCCATTCTCCGACGGCCGAGCCCGCCCGCCATCGCCCTCCTCCGGGTGAGGATGCGGCTGCCCAAGGGGTCGTGGAAGTCGGTTTACGACGAGGCGCGGGAGTATCAGCGACAAAGGATCGGCAAACAGCCGCCGCCGGCCAGCGCCGGGAGCTTCTTCAAGAACGTCGTCGACCGGGATCTGGCCGCGCGAACGCCGCACCTCACGCCCGGCATGCGGGCCGCCGGGGTCGTGCCTGCCGGCATGCTGATCGAGATGGTGGGATTGAAGGGCTTTCGGCACGGAGGGGCCATGTTCTCGCCGCGGCACGCGAACTTCATTCTGAACGTCCGGGGAGCGACCGCGACCGAGATTCGCGAACTGGCCGACCTCGCCAAAGCGAAGGTCCTCCGGCACGTGGGCGCCCGTTTGGAGGAAGAGGTTCTCTATCTCGGGGACTGGAGTCGGTACCGACCGGCCGCCTAGCGCCCAGCCCGCGTCGGCACCGCCATGCGGGACACCCGCATCGGGCCCTTTCTGTCGGTGGGACCGACCACGGCTTGCCGATACCCCGCCCTTCCGGTTTGGCACGATTTCGGCAGGATCGACGGCCAAACTTATGCCGATATGCCGATCGGAATGACCGAACGACCCCCAAACCGAAAACCGGATGCCCGGTTTTCCGCGGTCCGGGCAAACATTCCTTAAGCATTTCTTAGGTGATTTTTTCGTCGTGATTCCACAGAATCGGACAGGGCTATGCTAAAAGTGAGAGACTCGTTTCGTTGCCCGCAAAAACACTCGATACCGATTTTTACTCACCTGTCGGCAACCTCAGCAAACATGGGCCGCTCTCAAATCGGAGCGGCCATTTTTTTGTTTCCTTGTCCCCTTGCCCCAACGCGCTCGCGCCCCATGCGGGCGATCGATTTCGGCCCCAAGTAAACTTCGAGCGCGATGGACCCCACGACTTCCCTCGGTTCTCTGCCTCTGCTTCGCTCTTACCGATCCCGCCGGGCATCGAGCTACGACCGGTCGGGCAACAACAACGACTGGTACACCTTGGCGCCCGGTGAAGAGAGGGTGCTGATGGAGGAAGACGCCCCGGGCTGCATCAAGCACATCTGGATGACGGTCGGCTGCGGGACGCCGTGGTTCCTGCGCGGCCTCGTCCTGAAGATCTGGTGGGATGGCGAGCCGGAACCGAGCGTCTTCGTCCCTTTGGGGGACTTCTTCGGGTGCGGTTTCGGACGCCACAAGAACTTCGTATCGGCGCCGGTTCAGATGAGCCCGGAAGACGGCCGCGGCCTGAACTGCTGGTGGCACATGCCGTTCGACGCGGCCAAAATCGCGGTCGCAAACGAATGCCCGGACAGCGCGAACCTGTACTTCTACATCGACTACGAATCGTACGAACGGCCGCACCGGCCGGACGTCGCCCGACTGCACGCCCAATACCGTTACGAAAAGGTTACGGAGGGCTGGCTCTTCGAAAAGCTGACGGCCGAGAACGTCGAAGAGGTCTGGAGGAGGAGACCCAACCTCGACGGCAAGGAGAACTACGTCATCCTGGATGCCGAAGGCGACGGCGTCTACGTCGGCTGCGTGCTGAACGTGGACTGCTTCCAGCGTCAGGGAAACGACTGGTACGGCGAGGGGGACGACATGATCTTCGTCGACGGCGAGGTCTGGCCTCCGTCGCTCCACGGCACCGGAACCGAGGACTACTTCAACACCGCGTTCGGTCCCACGCAGGAGTACTGCGCGCCCTACCACGGCATCACGGTCAACTCGGGAAACCCGGATTGGCGCTGGAAGGGCAAGAACTCGGTATACCGCTGGCACATCGAGGATCCGATCCGCTTCCGAAAAAGCATCCGAGTGACGATCGAGCACGGACACGCCAACAAGCTGTTCAACGACTACAGCTCGATGGCCGTCTGGTATCAGCTCGAACCCCACAAGCCGTTCGGTCTCGGACCGTTGGAAGACCGGATTCCCCGCCCCAACGAGCCCGAGTTTCCGCCGGTCGGGAACTGACCACCCGAAAAGCGCCGGTCGCCGCCGCGGAGCCCCGGCCGGCGCTTTTCTGCTCGTTCAAGCCCTAAGGCGTGGGCACACCCACGTTCTTCTCGAAGAACGAGAGGACGCGAAGCCAAGCGTCGTTCGCGGCCGACTCGTCGAACACCTCGGGTCGTTCGTCGTTGAAGAAGGCGTGCTGGGTACCCGGATAGGTGTGGAATTCGTGGGCCTTTCCGGCGCGGGTCAGGCTTTCGGACAGCTCCCTGACGGCCTCGGGCGAGGCGTAGGCGTCGTTCTCGGCGAAGATCCCGAGGAGCGGGCAGCCGAGGGACGCCAGGTCCGGCTTCACATTGGGGTGGATGCCGTAGAAGTCGACCGCACCGCCGATTCGGGCGTCGATCGTCGCCGCGTAGAGGGCCAGCTGCCCGCCCATGCAGAAACCGATCACCCCGACTTTGTCGCCGGACACCGCTTCGTGGCCGAGCAAGAAGTCGACCGCGCCGTGGATCACCTTGGCCGCATCGTCGATGTTCAGAGCCATCATCAGAGACCCGGCCTCGTCCGGCTCCGTCGTGGCCTTGCCGTGGTAGAAGTCGGGGGCGAGAGCCGTGAAGCCGGCTTGGGCGAATCGGTCGGCGACCGCCTTGATGTGGCCGACCAGGCCCCACCACTCCTGAATCACGACGATCCCGGGGCCCTTGCCCGAGGAGGAGGGAGACAGGTAGCCCTGGTACTCCCGACCGTTTCCTTTGAAGTTCACCATGCCCGCATTCATGCCCGGCATTTTAGCCTGCCCCGACCGGTTCGTCGCCGACGATGTCGCGCCAGCCGAGGACACCCGGCGTTCTCGGGGCCTTCCGATCCTCTTCCCGGATCATGCGCCCAACCGGGTCGAATCCGGACGCCAGCCGAAAGTCTTCCGGAGGCGGGGTGTACGCGATCAGGGTCTCCCCGGTCCGCGGGTGCCGGACGCCCAAGATGGCGGCGTGAAGCTGCAGAGGCCCGTCCCGCATGGACTTCGGGGCGTAGAGCGCGTCTCCGTACACGGGGCACCCGGCAAAGGCGAGGTGCACGCGGATCTGGTGGGTGCGCCCCGTCTCCAGCTTCAGGGAAACGAGCGCTTCGCGGCCTGCCAACCTGAGACGGCGCGCGACCGTGGCCGCCGGCTTCCCGCCCGGCACGACCGCCATCCTCATCCGGTCCTTGGGGTCCCGGCCGATCGGAGCCTCGACCCGGAACGACTCCCGCCCGACGTTCCCGCCGATCCAGGCGACATAGCGGCGCACGGCCGACCGGGCGGCAAACTGCTCGGACAGGGCGGCGTGGGCCGAATCGTTCTTGGCGACGACCAGCAAACCGGTCGTCTCCTTGTCCAGACGGTGCACGATGCCCGGGCGGTACTCGCCCGCCGCCGCGCTCAGGTTTCCCGTTCGACCGAGAAGGGCGTTGACGAGGCTGGGTTCCTTCAGGCTCGGCGCCGGGTGGGTGGCCAGTCCCCGAGGCTTGTCGACGACGAGCAGGTCGTCGTCTTCCCAAAGGATCGAGATCGGGATGTCGGCCGGCGTCAGATCGTGGGGGTCGGCCTCGGGCATCGCGTCGACTTCGACCGTCAGCCCGGGCTTGAGACGGAACGACGGCTTTTCCGTCCTTCCTTCCACGCGGACCCCGCCCTCCGAAATCCAGGCCGCGATCTTGGCCCGCGAGTGCTCGGGCATCCGGTCCGCCAGAAACCGATCCAGCCGCTCCTCGCCGTCGGACACGAACCGCATGCTCCCCGGTGTACCCGAGCCCCGATGTCGGGACCTATTTTTGCCCCGAATTCCCCCAGACCGGCGATTCGAAATTTAGCACTCTCGGCGGTATACTGCTAACCAAAGGACGGATCGGGGACGCCGCCCGGCTTCCCCGTCGCGTCCCGAAACCTTGGAAGATCACGGAGAGACAACATGAATCTGCAACCCCTGCACGATCGCATCATCGTCGAAGCCGCGCCGAAGGAGGAAAAGACGGCCGGCGGCATCATCCTTCCCGACACCGCCCAGGAAAAGCCCCTGCGCGGCACCGTCCTCGCGGTCGGCCCCGGCAAGACCCAGGACAACGGCAAGCGGACTCCGGTCGACGTGAAGGTTGGCGAGACGGTGCTGTACGGCAAGTACAGCGGCACCGAAGTCACGGTCGACGGCAAGGAGTATGTGATCCTGCGAGCCGACGACATTCTCGCGGTGGTGGAAGGCGCTCCGGCGAACAAGGAGAAGGTCGGCGCCACGAGCTGATGCCGTTCATGCGCGGAGCCGGGGAGCCGACCCGAACCGGTCGGACGGGCCGCTCCGCACCATGACGGCAACCGGCGGGCCGAACCAGCCCTGGCCCGCCCCTCCCTGCGACGACAGACGATAAAGGAGAACATCATGCCTGCTAAGGAACTACGCTATTCAGACGAGGCCCGCAAAGCTCTCGAGGTCGGCGTCGACAAGCTCGCCAACGCCGTTCGCGTCACCCTCGGACCTCGTGGCCGAACCGTCGTTCTCGAGAAGAAGTTCGGGAGCCCGCAGGTCATCGACGACGGCGCCATCATCGCCAAGGAGATCGAAGTCGAGAACCGCTTCGAGAACATGGGCGCCCAGTTGATCCGCGAGGTCAGCTCCAAGACCAACGACACGGCCGGAGACGGGACCACGACCGCCACCGTCCTGGCTCAGGCCATCTTCAAGGAAGGCATCCGCAACGTCGCCGCCGGCAGCAACGCGACGCAGATCAAGCACGGCATCGACCGGGCGGTCGACGCCGTCGTCGCGGCGCTCGAGAAGATGAGCAAGCCGGTCAAGGACAAGGACGCCACCGTTCAGGTCGCGACCGTCAGCGCCAAGGACCTCGAAATCGGCGAACTGGTCGCCAGCGTCATCGACAAGGTCGGCAAGGACGGCGTCGTGACGGTGGAGGAGTCGAAGGGCCTGGAGACGACCTTCGAGATCGTCGAGGGCATGCAGTTCGACAAGGGGTACCTTTCGCCCTACTTCATCACCGACCCGAACCGGATGGAGA
>JBDNCL010000129.1:0-8483 GCA_046719655.1 Fimbriimonadaceae bacterium | reverse complement strand
GCTCGGACACTGCCCTCAGTCGGTGACGGGGGGATTCGTCACCCGGACCGCGCCCGCCATGGGGCGAATCTTGGCCCACCCGTGCTGGTTCTCGAGAACCCGCGCGTTGGAGATGCGGCCCCGGCCGACCGGGATCCAGACGTCGCGGCCGGCGAACTCGGGCGGGATCCGCACGACCCAGCTCTCCTGCTCTTCGGCCGCGGCCACGACCGCCCGCGCGTAGTCGGCGGCCCGCTGGGACCCGGTCAACCGTAGAGACCGCGAAAAGGCGTTCATCGGCAAGACCGACTCCGCCCACAGGGCGACCCCGGTGTAGTGGTCCATCGCCGCCTTGCCGGTTCGGGTGAGGAGGTTCCAGTCGACGCCCTGCAGGGCGACGCGCCGAACCAGGGGGTCCACCTCGCGTCGGACCCACGCGTCCAGCCCTTCGGCCGTCGCCCCCATGACGTCTTCGGGCCTGAGGGTGCCGCCCCGCAGGTAGTCGCGCAGCCACCGCAGGTACAGGCGTTCGCCGAGATACCCGTTCCCCCAGTCTTCGGGGGTCTCGAAGCCGCCGATCGGGGGCAAGGTGGCGTGCCCGTACTCGTGGGCCACCTCGCGCGCCATCTCGACCGGGTCGGTGAAGCTGTGGAGGGCGTAGATGTAGATGACGTTCACCCGGGTTCGGTTGCCGCCCTGAGTGTCTTCCGTGAACAGCTGCTCGCCTCCCGGCTGACCGCCGAAAGCGAGGTAGAAGTCGATGATGCCCTCGTTGTAGGCCGGCGAGTGGTTCAGGCGGAGGCGCCGGACGTTGATGTCCCACAGGCGCATCGCCATCCGGGCGACCATGGTGGCCCGATCCTCCTGCCGGCGCCGCTCTTGCGAGAACACCCGGATCCGGGCCGTGAAGTTGTCGGTGGGCGCCATGCGGCCCAGCCCGCCGACGCTATACTCGTAGAGCCACTTGTGCTTGGGGCAGATCTTCGGCTGGGGCATCCGGTCCAGGCCGATGTACAGGTAGATCATCGGCTCGGTGCCGTCGAGGCCCGGAAACTGCATCACCATGCCGGAAGCGTCTTCCGGCACCTGGCCGGGGCTCGGCGTCGAAACGGCGGCGCCGGGCAGGACGGACGCCGGCGACGTTCCGCCGCGCAACGAGGCCCAGTAGGCTTCGGGAACGCCCCACACCGACTGGGGCGACACCAACATCACACAGGCGAACGAAACCGCGAGCAGCATCAGTAACCTTTGGACTCCAGGTAGCGCTCGGCGTCGATCGCGGCCATGCAGCCGGTCCCGGCCGCCGTCACCGCCTGGCGGTAGACGTGGTCGCCGACGTCGCCGCAGACGAACACGCCTGGAATCTTTGTACGCGTGGAATCGGGCTCGTGCTTCAGGTAGCCGAGCTCGTCCGTGTCGAGCCACTTCGTGAACAGATCGGCGTTGGGCTTGTGGCCGATCGCCACGAACACGCCGTCCACCGCCATCTCCCACACGCTGCCGTCTCGGGTGGACTTCAGACGCACGGCCTGGACCTTCTTGACCGGTTCCAGCTGACCCATGATCTCCTCGACCACCGCGTTGGTGACCCACTCGATCTTCGGGTTTTCCCGCGCCCGCTTCAGCATGATCTTGCTGGCCCGAAACTCGTCGCGGCGGTGGACGATCGTGACCTTGGCGGCGTGCCGGGTGAGGAAGTTCGCCTCTTCCATCGCCGTGTCGCCGCCCCCCACCACGATCACGTTCTTGTTCTTGAAGAACGCGCCGTCGCACGTCGCGCACGCGCTGACCCCGAACCCGCCGAACGTCTTTTCCGACTCCAGTCCGAGCCACTTCGCCTCGGCGCCGGTCGCGACGATCACGGCGTGGGCCCGGTGCACCTCGTCGCCGACGCCGACTTCGTAGGGGGTCTTGTCGAAGTCGACCCGGGTCACGTGTTCGTAGCGGACCTCGGCCCCGAAACGCTCGGCCTGCCGCCGAAACAGGTCCATCATCTCCGGACCCATGATCCCGTCCGGAAAGCCGGGGTAGTTCTCGACGTCGGTCGTGATCATGAGCTGGCCGCCCGGCTGGTAGCCGGCGAAGACCACGGGGCTGAGGTTGGCGCGGGCGGCGTAGAGGGCGGCCGTGTAGCCGGCCGGACCGGAGCCGATGATGATAACCTTGTGGACGGTGGCTTGTTCGGACATGGCGACTTCGTGGATCGGAGGATACCTTTGGAACGACGAGGCTTCGGCCCCGGGCGGAGGCGGGCCGCAAATTCGGCCGGCCTCAGCACCGTTTCCGGGCGCCGGACCGTCCTTCGCATAGAGAGATGCCGGAAACTGGGAACAGAGATTCAGGCGGGGAACTTCAACCCCTGAGCGTCTACACGATCATCGTGGCCATGACCGACCAGATGGCGGCGGTGGCTTGGCAGAAGCTGGGTCTTCAACCCGACCCGATCACGGGGACGATCCAGATGGATCTCGACGAGGCCAAAGTCGCCATCGACCTGGCCACCCATCTCGCATCGTTCGTCGAGCCCAAGCTCGACGCGGAGGACAAGCGCCAGATGCACAACCTCATCCGGGACCTGCGCATCAACTACGTCGAGAAGTTGAAGGAGGTCCAGCCGTGAGGAGCTTCGACGGGATCCGGCGGGTCGCTCGCGGGACGGAAGGGGCGTGGCAGTGGGTGTCCCGAATCCCGGTCGCGGTGCGCCTGCGCGTGCTCGAGGTTCAGGACGAGATCGCCAGACGCCGCGCCAAGTCGGAAGCCGTGCCGACCGCCCTCGAGCGTCAAGAGTCGCTGATCGAGTTCTATGCCCAGTACGAAGCCCTGGTCGAGGTGCTGTGCGACTCGTCCCAGTACGGTCCGGACGCCGCCATGGAGAACCGCTACCGGCGCGTCCGGACGTGGATGCAGGCGAACTACCCGGAGATCCGCAAGTTCGTCACCGCCTACCTGAAGTTCGACCCGGCCGACGCCTCCATGGCGATGGACCCCCACGGGCAGTCGGCCGACGCGTTCGAGGCGCTCTTCGCCGCCCCCACCCTGGCCGAGTTCCTGAAGATCGACGACGGCGGTATGATCGATCGGATCATGAGAACGCGCGAGGCTCTCCGACTGTACGGAGAGCACCTCAAGCACCTCGTGAATCGGGAACGGGAATGCGTGTAGGTTTCCAACGGGCCGACTTCGGTGCCCTCGCCCAGCTCTGGAACGATTTCCTGCCGCCCCGGTACGCCATCGACGGCGAACTGCTGAAGTCGCATACGGTCGAGTCCCCGGTCTTCGATTGGGGCGCGTCCCTTATCCAGCTGGACGAAGACGGAGCCCCGACCGCCTTCGTCGCGGTCAAGAGGTCGGCCGCTCCGCGTCTTTACACCGGGCCCGATCCCGACGTCGCCCACCTTTCCGCCATCGCCTATCGGACCCCCCAGTGCGGGGTCGAGCTGATGGGGCAGGCCAAGCGGATCCTCCTCGACCGCGGGGTGTACCGCATCAGCTTCGGGACCGACTCCCGACACTTCTTCCCCGGTTGCCCCGAAGACTGCCCCGCCCTGCGCGACTTCCTGACGATCGAGGGTTTCGAGGAGGGCGGCGAACAGGTCGACCTGGAGCGGGACCTGTCCGACTACGAACCTCCCGCCGGCTCGCTGGACCCGCTGACCGACTGGCCCGGTTGCCCCGACGGCGACCGGTCCGGCCCGTACGTGGATCGGATCGGGGACCGGGAGTTGCCGGCGTTCCGAGAGTTCATCGAGCGCGAGTTCCCCGGCCGCTGGGCGTACGACACGGTGCAGAAGTTCGAGGAGGAATCCGGGGCCGACTGCCTGTACGGGCTGTGGATCGACGGCCGGGTCGAAGGCTTTGCCCTCACCCAGGACTGGCGCCACCGTCTGCCGATCGGCGGCGCCGTCTGGCGCCGCGACCTCGGCGACCGCTGGGGATCGCTCGGGCCCATCGGGGTGTCCAAGGGGGTTCGGGGCCGGGGGCTCGGCGACGCGATGCTCGCCGCCGGCCTGATGAGCCTGAAGATCCGCGGCGCGCGTCGCTGCATCATCGACTGGACGACGCTGAAGGAGTTTTACGGCAAGCACGGATTCGAAGTGGCCCGCGTCTACCGCAGTCGAACGCTCGCGCTGAACCCCTGAAGAGCGCCGCCGGTCGGGTCAGACGTTCGGCCGGGCGTTCGGCCCAAAGCGGGCGTTGTAGTAGTCGGCCACGTGCGAACCGGGGGGCGCCACCGCGTCGATCTGCCGCAAGACCTTCTCGGGGAGCTTGATCTCGCAGGCGGCGGCCGATTCCTCGAGCTGCTCGATCGAACGGGCGCCGATGATCGGGCTCGTGATTCCGGGTTGCCCCGCCACCCAGGCCAGGCTCATCTGGGTCAACGACAGGCCGGCCCGGTCGGCGATCTTCTTGAGCTTCGCCGTCCGCTCCGACGTCTGCTTGTTGACCCGATTCGCCGGGTCGCTCGACGAGTAGCGGGCCCCGGCCGGTTTGGAGCCGAGATACTTGCCGCTCAGCTGGCCGCCGGCCAGAGGGGACCACGGAAGGACCCCGTAGTCGTAGGTTCGGCAGAACGGAAGCAGCTCGCGCTCGATCCGTCGGTCGAGCAGGTTGTAGGGGGGTTGCTCGGAAACGAACCCGCGCGCGCCGAGCGCCTTGGCCACGTAGTGCGCCTCGCAAACCTGCCACGCCGCAAACGTGGAACACCCGGCGTACCGGATCTTCCCGGCCCGGATCAGATCCTCCAACGCCCGGATCGTCTCGTCGATCGGCACCTCGGGTTGCGGTCGGTGAATCTGATACAGGTCGATCCAGTCGGTCTGAAGACGGCGCAGAGACGCTTCGCACGCTTCGACGATGTGGCGGCGCGTGTTGCCCCACGAGTTCGGATCCTGGTCGTCCATCCGGCCGTGGCACTTGGTCGCGAGCACAACCCGGTCCCGACGTCCGACCAGGGTTCGGCCGAGAATCTCCTCGCTGAGTCCGCGCGCGTAGACGTCGGCACAGTCGAAAAAGTTGATGCCGAGGTCGAACGCCTTGTCGACCAGCTGGCGGGCGACGTCTTCGGTCGACCCCCAATCGTCGGGCGCCCAACCGAACGTCATCGTCCCGAAGCAAGCCACCGACACCTGAATCCCGGTCCGTCCCAACGGTCTGTATTCCATGTCGCCGGTTTACCCGCCCGCCCAAAGAAGGAAGGTGGCCTGGACGACGATTTCCAGACCACCCCGCCGGGGAGCTTCCGCCGGATGAGCCGACCTAGAACCGGCGGATCTGGCCTTGCCCCGTGATCGGGTTGACGACGGTCAGGTACAGGTAAGCGCGGAACCGTCCGTTCATCGCGACGAATCCGGGTTGGCGAAGGTCCACCTGCTGCAGGACGGCGAGCGGCACGCGGCCGCCCATCGGCCCGCCCGGACCCATGCCGCCGCGACGACCCATCCCGGGTTGGCCCGGCTCAGGCTGGCCGGGGTCCGGCTGACCGGGATCCGGTTGATCCCGAAGCATCTCGAGCGGACCCGGACCCGCCGGCCCGGGCCGACCCCGGGGGCCGTTCGGCGGCGTCTGGGCCAGGCGGACGAGGGCGTTGAGGTACTGCACCGCCGCCTGCTGGAGGGCCGGGTTGGCGCCGAGCGGGACCCGGGTCTCGGTTTCGGGCGCCCGGAGCATCTCGACGATGTTGTTGGCCGGCAGGTTCTGAAGAACGGCGATCGCCAGGTCGAGGTCCATCCGGTCCCGGTCGCTCAACCGCTGGATCTGCTCCGGGGTGAGGGTTTCGCGGAGCGTCCGCAGGGCCCGGCGCCGCACCTCTTCCGGCTCGATCTGGAACGTGTACGCGTCCCGCCCGACGACCAGACGGGCGCCGACGGCTCGGGCCATCTCGCGCAGGAGGTCGACTTCCGGAACCTTGTCGGCCGAGATCGCGAGCGCGTACTCGGCCCCGATCCAGTGGTAGTCGAGCGGGCGGCTCCACGGGAGCCGCTGAAGCTCGGAGAGCGTCATCGCTTCCGTCCCCTTCATCGAGATGCTCGCCCGCCCGTCCCGGACGGACAGAGACTGGGCGTTCGGAGCCGATGTCCCGGGCTGGCGCTGGCGCCGAATCGCGCCGATCTCGAACAGGTGTCGCGGCAGCGTGCCCGTGCTGAACGTCAGCGGCAGCCCCGGCATCTGGTGGAGCTTGGCCGTGTTCCGCAACGTGCGCGCCAGCTCGTTGGGGTCGGCGACGGGAAGACTCATGGCGGGCAGGGCGGCGGCCGAATCGAACGCGATCACGGCCGGACGACCGGCTTCCGAAGCCAGAAATGCGGCAAGATCGCTTGGCGGCCCTCCCGAAAAGGAGGCAACCGCACCGAGGGCTAGAGTAGTCCAAATCATGGCGTCTCCAAGTAGATTGGACGCTCGGAGGCGTCGAAGGTTTTATCGCCGTTTCGGATTCGGCGCCGTTCTCGCACGGCCGGGTCCGGGCCGGCGCTGGGTCCTTGACCGGGAGAGGCCGCGTGTGCCAACATTCCCAACCGCGCCCAACGGGACGCAGGGGACATCATGTACGCGATCGTTCAGACCGGTGGAAAGCAGTATCAGGCCCAGTCGGGAGAAGTCCTGATCGTCGAGAAGATCGACGGCGAGGTGGGGACCAAGCTCGAACTGGCCGACGTGCTGGCCGTCATCGACGGAGACAAGACCAAGCTCGGATCGCCGTACGTGAAGGGGGCCCGCGTCCGGGTCGAGATCATCCGACAGGCCAAGGCGAAGAAGATCAACGCCTTCAACTACAAGGCGAAGAAGAACGAGCGCCGGCGGTGGGGGCACCGTCAACCCCAAACCCACCTTCGCGTGACCGAGGTCGTGGCCGGGAGCTGAGCGATATGGCACACAAAAAAGGACAAGGCTCGACCCGCAACGGGCGAGATTCGAACTCGAAGCGTCTCGGCGTGAAGAAGTACGGCGGCGAAGTCGTCAAGCCGGGCAGCATCATCGTGCGCCAGCGCGGGACCAAGTTCTATCCCGGCGTCGGCGTCGGCATGGGCAACGACCACACCCTGTTCGCCCTCATCGGCGGACAGGTGAAGTTCGAGGGCCCGAAGGATCGTCGGCGCATCAGCGTCTACCCCCACCAGACGGAAGCCTGAACCCGGCTCCGAACCTTCCGAGGCCGCTGCGGTAACGTCCGGCAGCGGCCTTTCTGTTCGCCAAGGCCCCGAATTGGGCCAAATGTCCCGTTCGATTGGCGCACAGTCCTGCTTTCTTCCCGTATGAGCAGTTGGGTCCGACATCTCTGTCACCCTAAGCACGCAGGTGGGAAAAGTATGAGAAGTGTGAAATCGTCCGGCTTTCCCAACATCGAAGAGTCGTTCTTCGGCTCCGTCACGGTTGGGGAACGCGGTCAGATCGTCATTCCCGCCGAAGCCAGGCACGAAATGGGCATCTCGCCCGGCGACAAACTCCTCGTAATGCGGCACCCGCTCTACCAGGGTCTCATGCTCTTCAAGATCGACGCCGCCCGCGCCTTTATGGACGACTTCGAACGGGGACTACGCCGCGCCGCCGAAGAAGCCCAGAACGAGCAGGAGATATCGGCATGAACGCTATCGCCGTCGCCCTTGCGACCCTCATTCCCCTTTCCGCCTCTTCGAAGGCGCCGATGACCATCGACGAGGCCGTTTCGATCGCCGAGTCCAACGCCTTCTCCATTCTAATCGCCCAGTCCAACGTCGAGCGATCGCGCCAGGTCCTTCGCCAGGCCCAGGCTCTGCTCGGCCCCCAGATGACGGCGACCACGACCTACACCCGCTTCGACAAGGAGCTGCGCGTCGACTTCGGCCCTCAGTCCATCGTCACCCGACCGATCGACAGCACGACGTCCCAGGTCCAGGTCGGGCTCCCGATCGACATCTCGCGGACCATCCGCCAAGGCATCGAGGCGGCCCGAAACCAGCTGAGAGCCGCCGAGGCGAGCCTGCTCGCCGAGCAGGAGCAGGTTCGCTTGGACGTCCGCACCGCCTACTACCGAGTTCTGCAGGCGGAAGAGCAGGTGCGGGTCGGAGAGGAACAGGTTCGGCTCGCGAAGGAGCGGCTCGCCAACGCCGAAGCCGCGGTTCGCGCCGGGGCCGGCGCCCGCATCGACGTCCTGACTTTCGAGGCGTTTCTCGCTCAGAGCGAGGCCGAACTGGTCGCCTTCCGGAACCAGAGCGCCCTCGCCAAGCAGTTCCTCAACAACATCCTCGGACGACCGATCGACACCGACTTCGAAGCGGTCGCGGTCGAGGGCCTGCCCGCGTTCCCGTCCAGCGTCGACCAACTGGTCGAAACCGCGCTGACGCGCCGCCCCGACCTCAAGGCGGTCGAGCTGAGCCGCGAGGCCCTGCGCTTCGTCCGCCAGGGCGAGGAGCGGGGACTGCGGCCGTCGCTGGCGGTCGGGGTCGGCTACACGTACAACTGGGACCCGCAGGGTTTCGGCAGCGAGAGGGGGACCACGGCCGGCACCCTGACCCTTTCGCTGCCCGTTT
>JBDNCL010000128.1:0-8576 GCA_046719655.1 Fimbriimonadaceae bacterium | reverse complement strand
GACGGCCGAACAAGAACCGTTTTCGGCCGAGACGCTGGGCCGACTTCTTCGGGTGGCGAAAAAGGGAATCGACGAACTTATCGTCTTGCAGAAGCGGGCCCTGGGCATCGGCTGATCTCGGTCCCGGCCGCCGTGGGCCGACGATCGTTCGAAGTCGTCGGGGTTGAAGCCCGGGGCCCGGAGGGTCCGAAGCGACGCGGTCGCCGACGCCCAAGCCGCCTCCCTTCCCCCGGGCCGCGGGCCCGGAACGCGTCGAGGGACGACTCGGTCCGAGGACGAAACCGGGTCCGCCCTCCTCGTCCGCGTGAGGCCGATCGGGTCCGGGATCCGAGACCTCTCCGGCTTCGCGATCAACCCTTGGGGAGCGACTCCAGGATCCGGTGCTGAGTCCAGTCCAGGGAAACCGGAGTGATCGACACGAATCCGTTGTTGACCGCCTCGACGTCGGTGCCCGGCTGATCGAGGTTCATCACCACCGCCCCGCCCTGCCAGTAATACGAGCGTCCCCAGGGGTCTTCGCGCCGGATGACCCGATCCTCGTACACCCGACGTCCCATCGCGACAAAGCGGTGCCCCTGGATTTCGTCGATCGCGATGGCCGGCACGTTGACGTTCCAGAAGGTCAGGGGGTCCCGGGGCAGGTCGAAGAACATCGGGAGGTTCTCCCCGATCCATGCCTCGCCCGTCGCCTCGTGCATCGGGGCCCCGCTCACGAAGAGAGCCATGCTGAACGCGACGGAAAGGATCCCGTTCACCGTCCCCTCCATCGCCCCCGCGACCGTGCCCGAGTAGGTGACGTCGAACCCAAGGTTGGGGCCCGCGTTGATGCCGCTCAAGACGAGATCGCATCCGTCGGGGTACCCCAGCGTCAGCCCGACGTTCACACAGTCGACCGGCACCCCGGAAACCTCGTACGTCTCCCAGGGACCGACATCGACGGGCCGGACCCGCAGCGGCTCGTGCAGGGTCATGGCGTGGGCGCACGCGCTCCGCTCGCGGTCGGGAGCAAAGACTTTGACCTCGCCGAATCGGGAGGCGGCACGGGCGAGGGCGGCGATACCGGGCGCACGCACGCCGTCGTCGTTCGTGATGAGAATGCGCATGGGGCGACAGCGTCTTACCCGATCGCCCCTCGCCGACGCACGAACGGGACGGGCCCGTCAGTTCAGCCGGTGGACGGGGAACTTCGCCGTCAAGGCATGGACTTCCGACCGAACGTCTTCGATAACAGACGGGTCGGCGATACCGTCGACAACCCGGGCGATCAGTTCGGCGATGATCTTCATCTCCGGTTCGCGCATCCCGCGCGTCGTGATGGCCGGGGTCCCCAACCGGATCCCGCTCGTCACGAGGGGCGACTTGTCGTCGAACGGAACCGCGTTCTTGTTGCACGTGATGCTGGCCTTGTCGAGCGCGAGCTGCGCCGCCTTGCCCGTCACCCCTTGAGGCCGGAGATCGACGAGCATGAGGTGGTTGTCCGTTCCGCCCGAGACGATCTTGAACCCCTTCTCGGTCAAGGCGTTCGCCAGCGCCCGGGCGTTGGCGATGACCTGTCTCGTGTAGGCGCCGAACTCTTCGGTCAAGTTCTCGCCGAAGCCGACCGCCTTGGCCGCCACGACGTGCATCAGCGCGCCACCCTGAACGCCCGGAATCACCATGCTGTCGAGCAGCTCGGACATCATCTTCGTCCGACCGCTCTTCGGGGCGACGATTCCGAACGGGTTCTCGAAGTCCTGACCCATCAAGATGATGCCTCCCCGGGGACCGCGGAGCGTCTTGTGGGTCGTGCTGGTCACGACGTGGCAGTGCGGAATCGGGCTCGGCAGGTTCCCCTTGGCGATCAGACCGGCGGGGTGGGCGATGTCGGCAAACAGAAAGGCCCCGACGGAGTCGGCGATCTGTCGGAACGCGGCAAAGTCGATCGCGCGCGAGTAGGCGCTCGCCCCGACCGTGATCATCTTGGGCCGAACCTTCTTGGCCTGGTCCGCGATCTTGTCGTAGTCCAGGCGCTCCGTTTCGGGGTCGATCCCGTAGGCGTGGAAGTTGTACAGCTGGCCGCTGAAGTTCACGGGCGAACCGTGGGTGAGGTGCCCGCCGTGGCTGAGGTCCATTCCCATGACGGAGTCGCCCGGCTTCAGGAAGGTCATGTACACGGCCGTGTTGGCCTGGGATCCGGAGTGGGGCTGGACGTTGGCGTACTCCGCCCCGAAGAGCTGCTTCACGCGTTCCCGCGCCAGGTTCTCGACCTCGTCGACGACCTCGCAACCGCCGTAGTACCGGTTGCCCGGATACCCCTCGGCGTACTTGTCCGTCATGACGCTCATCATCGCCTGACGGACCGCCAGACTGGCGATGTTCTCGCTGGCGATCAGCTCGAGATTCTCGTCCTGGCGTTTCTCCTCGCGCGCGATCAGTTCGGCGACGGCGGGGTCGGCCTGGGCGAGATCGACTCGGTGGCGGGAAATCTCGGGACTCACGGCGAACATGCTTTCATTATGGTGCCCGCGGCGGCACCGACACCGCCCCGTTTCGCGGCAACCTACCAGACGAGCAACCGGTGCATGTGGCTCTCGAACTGGGGATAGCTGGTCGCGATCGCCTCCGCTCCCGAAACGAGGGTCTCGCCGTCGGCCACGAGACCGGCAACCGCGAACGCCATGGCGATCCGATGGTCGCCGACCGCGTCGATCCGAGCCCCCCGGAGCCGCGTCGGGCCTTCGATCGACATGCCGTCTTCCCGGGTTTCGACCTTGGCGCCCATCGCCCGCAAACCTTGGGCGACAACCTCGATCCGGTCGCTCTCCTTCACCCGCAGCTCCCGCGCATCCCGGATGTGGCTCACCCCTTCGAGTTGAGTCGCGAGCACGGCGAGAACCGGAATCTCGTCGACCAACCGCGGCACGAGCGCTCCCTCGATCGCGAAGGGGCGTCCGCCCCCCGGACCGCGTCGGCCGAAGAGCGAGCCGACCGCCAAGTCCGCAACCGGCTCCCCGAAGCTCTCTCGTCGGGTCTGGATTTCGGTCGGGACCCCGACCTGAGCGAAGACGTCGAGAAGGCCGGTCCGCGTCGGATTGACGTCGAGGTCCCGGACGACCAGGCTGGTTTCTGGAAGCATGGCGGCGGCGACCATGAAGAACGCGGCGCTCGAAATGTCGGCGGGAACCTCGAACTCGAACCCCCGCAAACGGGAGCCGCCCCGGACCCCGACGCGGCCCGGGCCGCCGAGGACCTCGACCCCGGCCCCGGCCAACATCCGTTCCGTGTGGTCGCGGCTCGGATTCGGCTCCGAGACCCAGGTCTCGCCGGACGCCCGAAGACCGGCCAACAGGACGGCCGACTTCACCTGGGCGCTGGCCACCGGGCTGACGTAGTCGATCCCGGTCAGGTCGGCCCGCCCCCGCACCGAGAGAGGCGGGGTGTCGCCCTCGACTTCGGCTCCCATCAGCCGAAGCGGAACGGCGATCCGCTTCATCGGCCGCCGGGACAACGACGCGTCTCCGACCAGACGGGCCGCAATCGGTCGGGACGCGATCAGGCCCGCCAACAGCCGCATCGTCGTGCCGCTGTTGCCGCAATCGACGTCGCCGCTCGGGGGGCGCCATTCCGGAGCCGGGGTCAGCAGAAGCTCCTCCGGGTGCCGCCTCTCGACCGTCAGGCCCATCGCCTGAAGCGCCCGCAACGTCGCCTCGCAGTCTTCGCCCACGAGGGGAGCGCGCACGCACGACGGTCCGTCCGCGATCGCGGCGAACAGGTAGGCCCGGTGGGTCAGAGACTTGTCGGACGGCGGACGGAACTCGCCGACCAGAGAGGCGGGACGGACGATTCGGAGTTCGTGCGGCATGGTCGCGTACTCGGAGTTTGGCATCTCCCAAACCTCCGCTCGTGCGTCTGTCCCGGCCGACTCGGGTGCCTCCGGTCTCGTTCGCAGGCTCCACGAGCCGGTCCAAGACTCTCGTCCGTGACTCCGGCGGCACGACCAAGGCGCAGGCGTACTCGCAACCAGCCTCGCAGCCGTGGGTCCGGGCGCGCGCCGCCTCTTCCCTCTTCTGGGCCGCGTAAACCCCGGCCGACCGCGTCCGATGCCCCTTCTCGCCCGGGGTCGGATGGAGCATCCCGACGCGCAGACCTCGTCCGACATGGGCGGCCAGGGTCATGCCCCTGGCAACCTCGTCTCCGGCCGCAAAGCAGTCCGGGGCACATCCCGAGACCTGGGCCGTCCGCGCGCTTCGGGCGAAGAACGCCTTCTCGAGTTCGGAGAGGAGGAGAGACCCGACCCCGCGGCGACGCCATTCCGGGATGACGCCGAGCAGGTCCGCGTACCCTCGACCGAAGTCGGAAGGCCCGTTTTCCAGGGGTACCCCACGCACCATCCCCAGGGCGGGGCCGACCGGCACCCGATCGCCGCCGCGCGCGGACAACGCCACGATCTTGCCGACGTCGGTATCCGTTTCGTACGCCCTCACAACCGCCGAAAAGCTGGTTATCGATTCGATCATCTCCCGTCGAAAGCAGGATTTGTCGGCCCGTATGTCGTACGATTACGCAAGGTCCTGCCACAGTTGCCGGGATTTGGGGGGTGTCGCCGCCCTGTCGAACCCGATGAGAAGATTGGCCCGTTCCATCCGTCTCAACTCCGGTCATGGGGATAAGCGGTGGAGAACCTGCGGTAATCGTCACAAAACCTGCACAAACAACCAGTAGTGCATGTACGATAACCGTGGTCGGCGTTCGCGGTTTCGCGTTCGCCACGCCAGGTTTTGGGGTGGATTGCTGGGGGCTAGGTTTGCGCACGCAAGCGGACGGGATCGGTTACAACCGAACGACACAGATGTGGGCCGCAATCAAGATTGCGTCCATCTATGCGGTTGTGACCGTCGGCCTCGTCGCGGCGAGCGACCTGATTCTGACCAGCCTGATGCCCGCCAACGTGGCTACCGGTGCCCACGTGGCCATCCGAGAGTCGGCCGGAATCATCATCGGCGCGTGCCTGGTCTACCTCGTGACGCGCCGCGCGTTCCACCAGTCTTTTGCCGCCCAGCAGACGATCGAGTCGTCCCAGCTGGAAGTCGTCGAGCGCCTCTGCAAGGCGGCCGAATTCCGAGACGACGCCACGGGCAAGCACGTCTTCCGGATGAGCTGCTACTGCTCGATTCTGGGCGAGAAACTGGGCCTGCCCGAGAAGGAGTGCGACCTGCTCTTCCTGGCCAGCCAGATGCACGACATCGGCAAGATCGGCATTCCGGACCGCATCCTTCTCAAGCCCGGTCCCCTGAACGAAGAAGAACGTCGGGCGATGCAGGATCACGTCACGGTCGGCGCCCGCATCCTCGGCAACAGCGAGACCCCGTTGCTTCGGTCGGCCCAGGAGATCGCCCTGTCCCACCACGAGCGCTGGGACGGCACCGGCTATCCCGCCGGGCTGGCCGGCCGCCAGATCCCTCTGTTCGCCCGCATCGCCTCCCTCTGCGACGTTTTCGACGCCCTGACGTCCGAGCGTCCCTACAAGCGGGCGTGGTCGTTCGAAGACGCGGTCGTCGAAATCGGCCGCCAAAGCGGGCGCCAGTTCGATCCCCTCATCGTCGAAGCCTTCATGCAGTCGCTGGATCAGTTCCGGGAGATCCACCACCGATATGCCGACAAACCGTCGGGGCACGATCGCGCCGCCGTCGGATCCGGGTTGCGGAACGGGCAGTCTTCGCAACCGCTCGGCGGGCTGGTGAGGTCGTCGATCCGACTTCCGCGAAGGCGCCCCAACGCTTCGGAACGCGCCGTCTCCTGATTCTCGCGGCCGGAGTCACCGGATGTTGAAGTACTTCGCCTCCGGGTGGTGCACGATGATGGCGGAAGTGGACTGCTCGGGAACGAGCATGAACTCCTCGCTCAGCTCCACCCCGATCTCCTCCGGCCGCAACAGCTCGAACAGCTTCGCCTGATCCTCCAGATTGGGGCACGCCGGGTATCCGAACGAGTAGCGGGCGCCGTGGTACTTCGCGCTGAAGAGCAGGCGCAGGTCCTCCGGCTCCTGGTCGTCGATTCCCATCTCGCGCCGGATCTGGCGGTGCCAGTACTCGGCCAACGCCTCCGCCGTCTCCACCCCCATGCCGTGGACGTAGAGGTAGTCCTGGAACGCCCCCTTCGCGAAGAGCTCCCGCTCGTAGGCCGATACCTCCGACCCGACCGTCACGATCTGGAAGCCGACGACGTCCATCACGCCCGACTCCCGACTGCGGAAGTAGTCGGACAGGCAGAGGCGGCGGTCCACGGACTGCCGGGGGAAGGTGAACCGCAGCCGCTCCCGACGGGCGTCCTCGTCGTAGACGATGAGGTCGTTGCCCTCGGACTGGCACCAGAAATACCCCCACGCCACCCTCGGCTTCAGCACCTTGGCCAGCTCGCGCTTCAACCGGTCGAAGATCGGGCGGACGTTCTCTTCGAGCCAGGCCGCGAACTCGGGGTTCGACATGCCCTCCCGACGCCGGTACTGCCACTGCCCCCGCCAGAGCGCGACCGTGTTGATGAAGCGATAGATCTCGAAGATGTCGAACCGCGAGAACGTCCGCGAACCGTAGAACGGCAGGGTCGGCACCGGAATCTCGGTCGCGACGTCGCTCCGGACCCCGTCGAACACGTAGAGGTTCGGGTCGGTGTCCGGCAACCGGTGGCTGGTCACCCGGGGAGCGACCTCCGGACGCGGCTCGCCGACCGTTTCCGGCCCGGCGTTCGACTCGGAACCCAGACCGGCCCCGATCTGCTCCATCAGGTTCAGACCCTCGAACGCGTCCTGAGCGTAGTACACTCGGCCGTTGTACACCGACCGCAGGTCCTGCTCGACGTAGGCCCGAGTCAGGGCCGCGCCGCCCAAGATGACCGGGTATCGCTCGAGCCCCCGCTCGTTCATCTCGATCAGGTTGTCGCGCATCACGAGCGTGCTCTTGACGAGCAGACCGCTCATGCCGATCACCTGGCAATTGTTCGCCGCCGCCTGCTCCAGGATCGCGTTGATCGGCTGCTTGATCCCGATGTTCACCACCCGGTAGCCGTTGTTGCTCAGAATGATGTCGACCAGGTTCTTGCCGATGTCGTGGACGTCGCCCGCGACCGTGGCGAGCAGGATCGAGCCCTTCTCCGCGCCCTCCACCCTTTCCATGTGCGGCTCGAGATACCGGACGGCCGCCTTCATGACCTCGGCGCTCTGCAGGACGAACGGCAGCTGCATCTTCCCGGCCCCGAACAGCTCGCCGACCGTCTTCATGCCGTCGAGCAGAATGTCGTTGATGATGGCCAGAGGCGAGTACTTGGCCATGGCTTCGTCGAGATGGGTTTCGAGAGACTTCTTGATGCCGTCGACGATGTGCTTCTTCAGGACCTCCTCGATCGTCAACCCGGCAAAGGCGTCGGCCGACGTCGCCGACGCCTTCACGTTCTCGAACCTCGCCATCAGGGCGATGAGCGGATCGTACGTGCACGCGCGGTCGGACAGAGAAGGCTCGCTCATGGAAGATTCCTATTGTGAACGATCGTTCGCCCCTTCCCGAATCGGCAAGGGACCACGATCTCCTCGGAGGGCGGACGCCATCTCCCGACGCGAACGCTTCTCGGCCCGACCGGTCCGAAAGCGGAATCGGCAGAAGCGGTCCGTCCGGTTCGGACGAACCCGTGGCGCGCCGACGGCGCCGGCTTGCGAGGGGGCGTCGGACTTTCCGACCCGCCTTCGTCCGCCTCCCGACGCCTCCGGGCGTGCGGGGAACCGCGATCGTCGGCACGAGACCCGACCGAATCGGGCGCCCGGCCCGACCTCCGTTCCGCCGGACCGCGCCGTTCGGAGGCGGCCCCCCGACGACCGGTCCTCGAAGACCGCCCAGGCTCCGACCGCTTCCGCGAATTCCGGAAGCCGTAGTTGGGCCACCCCTTACCTGTACTGCATGCGATCCTATACACGCGGATCGCCGGCGCGTCTGCCGAAAGCTCCGAACAACCACGGATTCTTGCTGGGTATCTCACAAGGTTCCCTCTCTTCCCGTGTCGTTCGTTCGACTATGATTATTTTGCAGGGGCACACGCGATGCACATGACTCTCCCCTCGGCAAAGCGTGTTGCCTCTCATCTTTCCGGGATCTCTCGCCGTCCTTCGGACGACCGGATTCGGCTCCCCAATCCGTCGGTCGGCAATCGCGGCCGATGACGCGAGCGGCCACGTTTCGAAGCGTGGAACACTGTGCCTATGGCGTCTCTGATCCTCGTTCTCGCCCTGGCGGCCATGGGCTGGGCCGCGCTGGAAGTCGACCGACTGACCGCCGAGTACCGCGTGAACCCGCTCGGCATCGACAAAGACCGGCCCCGTCTTTCGTGGAGCTTTACCGATTCGAGTACGGGCATACAAAAGGCCTACCGAATCCAAGCCTCGACCCGCGAGGCCGACCTCGCCGGCAACGTCGCCGAGCTTGGCGACACGGGCTGGGTGGAATCCGACGCCAACGTCCACGTCCCCTACCCGCTCAAGACGGTCGGGCGCGGCGAGCGCCTGTACTGGCGGGTGAAGGTCCGCGACGAAAACGGCGTCGAGTCGGGCAGATCGG
>JBDNCL010000127.1:0-8631 GCA_046719655.1 Fimbriimonadaceae bacterium | reverse complement strand
CTGGCTGGTGGGTAAGGCGGCGATGCGGCGGCCGCCCCGATGCCGGCCCGGGCCGACCGGGGAAGGATCCCCATCACACCACCCAAGACCAGCCCGTAGAACGAGCCGAACGCCAGCATCACGATGAGCAGCTGGAGTCTCTCGGCTTCCGTGATCGCCGGATTTCGGCCCCAGCGGATCGTGTGGTAGAGGGCGCCGACCAAGAGCAGCCCGATCGAGCCGAGCAGCATCCCGCAGAAAAAGCGCAGAGTCTTCTGTTGGAACATGGTGGACCGATGCCCCGGCCGACGCGGGCGACCGGAGCCGGAGGCGCAGACCTACAGGGTTTCTTTGCCCAGCACGGTCCCGTCTTCGGCCATCTCGTACACGAGGGGGACCCCGGTGCCGAGTTCGACGCCGACGACCTGCTCGCCCGTAAGCTGGTCGAGCTTCATGACGATCGAGCGGTTCGAGTTCCCGTGCGCGACGACGAGGACGTTCTTGCCCTGCCGGATGTCGCCTAGAATCGCCCGCTCGTAGAAGGGCAGGGTCCGCTCGGCCGTATTCTTCAGTGCCTCCCCGTTCGGAGGCGGCACGTCGTAGCTCCGACGCCAGATCTTCACCTGATCGTCGCCGTACTTGGCGGCCGTGTCCGCCTTGTTGAGGCCCTGCAGATCGCCGTAGTGCCGCTCGTTCAGCGCCTGGTCCCGAATCACGGGAACCTGCCAGCCGTTGGTCTCGAGGATGATGGCGAGCGTGCGCTGAGCCCGAGTCAGAGCGCTGGTGTAGGCGACGTCGAATTCCAGGTGCCGGATCTTCTCCGCCGCCGCCGCCGCCTCTATCTCTCCCTGGGGCGTCAAGGGCACATCCACCCACCCGGTAAAACGGTTCTCGAGGTTCCAGAGGGACTGCCCGTGTCGGATCAAAACGAGTTTCGGCATCAACCAGAATCTACCCGCGTCCGCCCCAACGACGCTCTCGGGCCCGACCTGACCGCCCGCGTCAAACCGCTCCGAGACGCAGACCGTGGGCGAGCCGCGCCGCCAGGTGCTCCGCCCTCAGCTCCAATCGGCGCCGACCCGACCGAAGCTGGATGGTCCACTCCACCGGATCGACATGGAAGACGACGGGATCGGACTCGCCGGAAACCGACAGCGTCAGGACGTCCCCTCGGCCCGAAGCCTCGACCAGAGCGGCGGTCGGCACCTTCCACTTCCGGAGCAACCCGCCGAACGAAACCTCGCTGTTCGTCACGACGAGTTGGCCCGACGACCGTTTGTCCCCGTCCGAAGACTCCAGCCGCGTCGCCGGACTCGACCAGACGGCCTCCGGATTCCGATCATCGAAAGCCATTTGACCCGTCGCGTAGGCGCGGACCAGGGCGGCGTCGAAGTCGGCTTCGAACTGCTCCTCCTGGTGGACGAGCGGCAGTCCCTTCCCCGCCCGTTGCCAGTCCTCGGCGGTCAGAGTCTGCCCGATGAACCCGACCAGCAGTCGGTTGTTGGAGGCGACGAGCCTGCGGTAGGCGCCTTCGGTGTCGAACTCCGTGCCGCAGTCGGCACAGACCTCCCCCGGTCGGGGGCTCTCCTTCCCCACTCCCAGCCACCGGCACGTCTCGATCGAGAGGAGCCGGCCCTGGTGGAGGGCCTGAAACCCGAAGGGATCGTGGGCGGCGCCGAGGAGAGTCATGGACTCCCCCTCCAAGAAGTAGTCGGCACCGCACGCGTCGCACTCCGCGTTTCCCGCGTCGGGAGGCAGACCCACGGCCAGACGGTCCCACTCGTCCGGGTACAGGGTGTCGTACCGCCCGACGCTGGCCGGATAGGCCAGGTGGCGCCGACCGTCGGGAAGTTCGTCGAGCTGGGCGCCGCAACCGGAACAGATGTAGATCAGGGGGGCCCGCCCCGACTTCTCGCGCCAGAGGGCCGGCTCCATGGCCACGTTCACGTCGTCGAGACCGAGCCGCTCGGCCGCCACCCGCTCCCCCAACGTTCCGGGACTTTCCAAAGCCCACAGACTGCCCCGGGGACGCCATTTGGCCTCGCAGTCCGCACACTCGAACGACTCAGGGCGCCGGAAGATCCCGCCGCCCCGCCGGATGATGCGACCTTCGGCGCAGATCGGGCACACGGCGAGCGGGTTCGTGTTTCCGAACGCCTTGAGAGGCGCCATCCGGCACACCGGGCACAGATTCTTCTGGATCGCCCGGACGACGACCCGGCCCTCCCGGCAGACCGGGCACATCAGCCGGGACAGAGGTTTCGCATGTTCGAGAAGCCCGCCGCAGGCCGGGCACTCCCGGACCTCCCACCGAAGCTCCTTGAGCTGCAGCGCCCGTTGGTCGAAGTCCTCGACGGTGAGCATCCCGGCCGACTCTTCGATCCGCCGATCGAGAATGGCCAGCATTTCGGCCGCCGAATGCGGTCGTTCGTCGGGTCGGAGCCGGATCGCCTGTTGGACCGCCCGGGCCAGGCCCGGCGGAATGCCGGGCACCAGGTCGGAGAGGTTGCCCAGTTCGGAGCCCGCCGCCCGCTCGGTCGCCGACGGAGGAGGAAACCCCACGACGGCGTGCCAGATCGTGGCCCCCAGCGCGTAGAGGTCCGAGGCCGGAGTTCTCCGGGTGCGCTCGGAATACTGTTCCGGAGGCGCGTACCCCGGCGTCAGCAGCACGGTGTGGGTGACGGACGCGTCGTTGTGCCACTCGCGCGCCGCTCCGAAATCGATCAGGAACGCGCGCCCCTTGGGCGATACGAGCACGTTGGCCGGCTTGATGTCCCGGTGCAGGGCGCCGGCCCGGTGGACGCCTTCCAGCGTGGCGAGGAGGTCGCGCAGGATCCGCTCCGCCTCCAGCGGCTCGAGCCGACCCTTGGCGGCGATGATCTGGGCGAGAGTCTGGCCCCCCTCGACCGCGTCGCTCGCGTAGTAGGCCGTGCCCCGCTCGACAAACGTCGCCCGCACGGGAAGAACGCCGGGGGCCACGATCCGCGAGGTGCGTCGCGCCTCCTCGAGGAACTGGCGCCGGATGCGCTGAGCGTGCGTCGAGCCCAAGGCCTCCAGCTGAAGAACCCCGTCCGGGCTCCGCTCGCAGTTCTCCGGCGCCAGCTCTTTGAGGACGCACCGGTCGCCGCGCTTGTGGTCCCGCACCAGATACGCGATGCCGAACGCGCCGCGTCCCAGCACCGATTCCACCTCGAAACGGTTCTGGAGAAGAGTTCCAGCGGGTAGGGGTGAAGCCGCCATTCTCGGTAACCATAACGTACCGGAGGCGGATCGCGCTTCGGCGGCGACCGGAATTCCGGCCGGATCGAGTCGGGTCCACCGGCCCAACCCGCCGAGTCGGAGTCACGAGCCGGTCCCGACGAGCGTCTTAACTGAGAGCCTGCTCGAGCGAGCAAAACCCGGAGAGACTGGAGCATCCCATGATCGCCACCATCGCCGCCGCCAGCCTCGTCGTCTACGGATTCGCCCCCGGCCAGACCCACTTGTTCGATATGTCCGTCGGACTCGACGGAAACCTTCCCGTCTTCGGCGGGAGCCAGGGGCAGGCCGATGTCCGCATCCGCCTGGCCGTCGCCGGCCTCGAACCCGACGATCGGGGGCGCCCGCGCGTCTCGCACGAACTGCAGGGAGTCCGGGTGTTCTTCAACGACACCGAGATGCCGTTCTCGGTCGAAAATCTGCGGCCCTTCTTCCCGAAGACGACGGTCACGATCTCGCCCGAAGGGGCGGTCCTGGAATCGAACGCTCCCAACGTCGCCTTGCCGGTCCGTCTGCCCGGTCTGGATCCGCGCCGTTTCCCCGAAATCACCTACCTACCGGTCGAGTTTCCGAAGGAAGGGGTTCGAGCCGGCGAGGCGTTCCGCTTTCGACGCCCCATCGGAGGAAGCGACGTCCAGTACACCGTGACCCCAACCCGGGTGACGGACGAGACGATCGAGCTGGACGTCGCCATCGCCCAAACCATCGAAGGTTTCGAGGACAGCTCGGGCGCCGTGGTCGCCGGTCCGACCGGGGCGACATGGAAGGTCGTCACGACGTTGACCGGCAACGGCAAGATCGTTTTCGACCGCAGACTGGGTCTGGCGCGGAGCGTGTCGGTCGATGCCGACTCCCGAAGCAAGATGGAGCGGCTCGTCGGCAACGAGACCCGCGAGCGGAGCCTGAAGACGACGCTTCGGGTCGACTGGGTCGATCCGACCGGAAGCCGCCCCGCCGGCACCGGATCCGGCCTGCGGGCGGGGGCCCCGACGGGCGCGCCAACCGCGCGTTGGATCGGCCGTATCCGCCTGCCGGACCCGGTCTCGAGCCTGATCGACAACCTGGAGGGCCGAGCCCTCGCGATCGCCCTGCGCGTCCTTTCGCCGTGGTTGGGACGCCCGACGTCGAACTAGCCTCGGCGGGCGCATTCTGAGATACGGGCGAATCGGCTAACATCATCCAGACATGGGCTGGCGCATCGCGCTGTGGATCGGGCTTGTCGTCCTGACCATCGGGTTTCTGTACCTGGTCAGGGGCGTCCTAATGCCGTTCGTGCTCGCCTTCATCATCAGCGCCCTGCTCGACCCGAGCATCCGCAAACTCCGCATGCGGGGCTGGTCCAAGTTCGCCGCCATCGGGACGCCGTTCGCGATCTTCTTCATCGCGATCATCCTGCTGATCGTCTGGCTGACCCCGACGGTCGGCGGTCAGCTGACTACCTTCCGGAACCAGTTGGAGACGCTGAGCCGTCAGCTGAGGACCGACGACGGCGCTCGCAACGTCTACGTCCGCTGGAATCCCGTCGCCCAGGCCGAAGCCGCGACCCGGACCAACTTCATCGACCAGATCCTGACCGACGCCCAGCCGCTTCTCCGGTCGCTCGGACTGCCGACCACGTCGAAGCAGATCTTCGACCAGTACATCCAGCCGCAGCAGAAGCAGATTGCGAACAGCGTCGAGTGGTTCTTCGCCGGGTTCGTCGGTCTGGTCAGCGGGTTCGCATCCCAGGTTCTGCTCCTGTTGCTGACCCCCCTCATCGTCGCCTACATGCTGGCCGACATGGATCGGTTCAAGCGACGGGGGGCTCTGTGGATCCCGCCCGCCATCCGGGCCGAAACGGTGCAGCTTCTGAGCGACATCGGCGGCGTCTTCGTGGGTTACCTTCGCGGAATCACGACCCTGATCCTGGTCTACATCACGGGCTCGTCCCTGATGCTGACCATCCTGGGCGTGCCCTACGGCATCCTGCTGGGGATCCTGTTCGGAGCGATCTATCTCATCCCCTACATCGGGGCCGCCATCAGTCTGATCGTGACCTTTCTGGTGGTGGGACTGGCGGGAGACACCAGCCTGTACTTCATCCAGTTCAGCAGTCCGTGGATGTACGCCGCCGTGTGCGCGGCCTTCTACTTCTGCTACGACCGCGTGTTCGATTCGGTCGTCTACCCGCGGATGGTCGGAAAGTCGGTCGGGCTGAACCCGGTGGTCAGCATGTTCGTGGTGCTCAGCGGCGCGGCTCTGTTCGGCATCGTCGGAATGCTGCTCGCGTTCCCGGTCGCCGGAGCGGTGAAGGTGATCCTGGACCGACTCATCCGCATCACCTCGACCAGCACCGAGAATCTCGACCTACCCGCCGTCCCCTTGCGGCACCGGTCCGTCACCTGAGGCGCCCGCCGCCGATTCGGCCCCGCATTTTTACCGGCAAAGGGCGGAAATGGTGAGGAAACCCATCGATCGGCGACGTCCGGATGGGACCCTTCGTGCAGGTTCGCCCGAACCTGGACAAATCCAGAAAATCCACAATTTTTGAAGATTTTCGAAGAAAGCATTCGTTCCATATCGCCTGATAACTCTGGCTCGTTGCCAATTGCTCAGGATATTGCCCGATGGTTCGGTTTGACATCCCATCGGCGCGGACAGGTACCTTCTCCGCCGTCCTAGACACGCAAACAGGAGGTGCCCTACATGCGCGCCGTAGGAAAATTGCTGGGTCTGACCGCGTTGCTGTGCATCGCGGGAACGGCCCGAACCCAAGCCATCGATGAACCGGCGGGAGAAATCGGAGCGGCCCGACCGGCCCTGAAGGAAGCGGCGCAGGCCGCCCGGACGACGGTCCGTTTCGAAACCGTGCGCCGGCCGATTCCCTTCGAAGTTCGGTACGAACTCACCCGAACGCTCCCGTTTGGACGCAAGGTCCGCAAGACGGCGGGCCAGAACGGCGAGCTGGTCCAAACGATCCGGATCACGTCCCAGAACGGCCGAGTCGTGTCGCGCCAGGTGGTGGACACCCACCGAACCGAGCCGACCCACGAGCTGTTTCTCATGGGCACGCCGCGATTTCAAACCAGCCGCAGCAGCTTCCGGCGGCACGAGATCCGGGAGATGGAATCGACCGCCTACACCCCGGACGCCGGACGCGGTCGCAACGCGACCTTCCGAACCAGTACCGGCCAAAGGGCCGAACCGGGGATCATCGCCGTCGATCCCCGCGTCATCCCGCTCGGCAGCTTCGTGTTCGTCGAGGGCTACGGATTCGCCGTGGCCGCCGACGTCGGCAGCGCCATCCGCGGCAACAAGATCGACGTCTTGGTGCCCACCCGCGAGCAGGCCCGGCAGTGGGGCCGGCGGACGGTCCGCGTCCACATTCTGCGTTGATCGGAGTCCCCCGCCGCCTCCCGGACGACGGGGTCGACGATCCCAACCGCCCGCCGGTCCATACTGGTTCGGTGGGCGGCACGGCCTCGGGCCGCGTCGCCGCACTCCACCCGACCGCTATGGATCTTCACGACCCCGGGACCCTGCGCCAGTTCCTAAAGAAGCACGGACTGGGGGCCGACAAGTCCCTCGGACAGCACTTTCTGTGCTCGCCCCGCGTCGCCGATGCGATCCGGGGGAGGCTGACCGGTGTGGCCGGGATTCTCGAGATCGGTCCCGGACCAGGTGCGATCGCCTCCGTCTTGGCCTCCGAGGTGCGGACCTACCGGGCGGTCGAGCTGGACCGCCGTTTCGTTCCCGCCCTCGCCGACTGTGCGCCGGCCGCCGAGGTGCTCCTCATGGACGTCCTCCGGGCCCCGCTGGGAGAGATACTGTCCGGATTGCCCGAGCCGCGGGCCGTCGTGTCCAACATGCCGTACAACATCACCGGACCGCTGTTGACGCGGATCGCGGAAAACCGAAACCTCTTCTCCAAAGCCGTTCTGATGATGCAGAAAGAGGTCGCCCAGCGGGTCCTCGCCCCGCCCGGCCACTCCGACCGGGGTTCCCTGTCGGTCTTCCTCCAGCTCCAGTTCGCCATCGTCAAAGTCGCCGATGTCCCGCCGGGAGCGTTTCTGCCTCCGCCCAAAGTCGACAGCACCGTCCTCGAGATGGTCCCGATCCCCGACCGCGTCGACGCCGATCTGCTCGAGCTGATCCGGGCCGGATTCCGTCAACCGCGGAAGACCCTCGAGAACAACCTGGTCGGCGTATGGCCCGACCGGCGGTCGGCCAAGAACGCGATCGCCGCCGTCGGGCTCGACGAGAAGGTGCGGCCGCACGCCCTTCGAAACGAGGATTGGCGTGCTCTCACCCTCAGGTGGCAGGCTGAACGTGGACCTTAGCCCCCCGACGACCGGATCGCCGTCCCGCACGGCGGCGGCCCTGAAAGAGTTCGCCCGAAGCCTCGGTTTCGACGCGGTGGGCATCTGCCGAGCGACCGTTCCGCCCCACCTGCAGGCGTACCGCGACTGGATCGCGCGCGGCCACCACGCCGAGATGGCGTACCTGCGCGAACACCTCGAGCTGAAGGCCGACCCGAGGCTGATTCTGCCCGGCGCATCGTCCATCGTCGCGGTCGCCCTCGACTACCTGCCCGATCCGGCCGACCGACCGGATGATCCCAAGATCGCCCGGTACGCTCTCGGGCGGGACTACCACCGAGTTCTCCGACCCAGGCTCCGCAAGATCGGGGAGTGGCTCCAGGCCCGCTTCCCCGGGTCTCGCTTCCGAGTATGCGTGGACTCGGCTCCGATCATGGAGCGCGACTTCGCCAACCTGGCTGGACTCGGCTGGTTCGGGAAGAACACGTGCCTGATCGACTCCCGCCGGGGAAGCTGGTTTGTCATCGGACTCCTTTTGACCACGGTGGATCTCCCGGCCGACGATGCGTCGGTGGGCGGCTGCGGGACGTGTACGAAGTGCATCGACGCCTGCCCGACGGGCGCGATCGTGTTCGAAGACGGACGCTGGCAGATCGACGCCCGCCGTTGCATCAGCTACCTGACCATCGAGCACAAAGGGCCGATTCCGGAGCCGCTGGCCGCCCGGACGGAGGGTTGGGTGTTCGGGTGCGACGTCTGCCAGGAGGTGTGCCCGTTCAACCAGCGACGCCCCAGCCAACCCGACCGGGCGCCCCCCACCGACGAAGCCGATTTCCGTCCGCGGCGCTGGCCCGAAACCGCCCGCCTGGCCCAGATCGGCCGAGAGGAGTGGGACCGCCTCACGCGGGGATCGGCCGTTCGGCGCGCCGGATGGGAGGGTTTGCGCCGGAACGCGGCCGCGGCCCAAAACGGATCGCGCTCCGAACGTGGGTCCGAGCCGAAAGCCTAATCGCCGGAAACCTCGGTGGCGCGGCGGACGACGGCCTGGCTGTGCTCGAAGACCTTCTCCGTCAAGAGGTTCCAGAGGTGGAGATCG
>JBDNCL010000126.1:0-8640 GCA_046719655.1 Fimbriimonadaceae bacterium | reverse complement strand
CCGGACGGCGAACGGGGTGGTCGACTCTTCGTCGGTCGGCTCGGGAAGATAGTCAAGGACGGGGAGCCTCCCCCGGGAGTCGCGCCGAATCTTGAGACGAACCGATTCGGCCAAAACTTGGACAAATCGGGGCGATCGATCGGGCTGAGGTCCTCGAAGTCCGGCAAAGCGGACCTGCAGAGAGGCGGCGTCGCCCAGCCGGTCGCCGGAGGGCTCTTCGATCGAAAGTCCTCGGATCAGCACCGCCCCGACCAGGGGATCGATCGTGTAGCTTTCCGCCCGGAAAGTCACGATGCCAGCCCGCGTTTGGTACGGGAGGACCAGGGCGCCCCCCGGCGCGAGCAGGTGCTGGAAGCAGTCAGCCAGGTAGGACGCCGCCCAGAGGGCGACGATGAGCGTGGGTCCTAGCGACGCCACCGCGGCCAGCGACCTTTCGATTATCCGGACCGAGACACCTCCGAGGAAGCGGCGTCGCGCTCCTCGTCCTACAAGGATAGACGGGGGACGCGCCCCGAACAGGTCCGAGCGAGGGGAAGTTTTCCCCGATCGGGCCGGAGGCCCGTTTCTGGGTTCAGGAAGCCTCGGTTGCCGCCTGGCGCTCCAGCTGGGCGACCCGTTCGGCCATGACCTTCTTGCTGAAGTCGATGGCGTTGTACGAGCTTCGGATGAACGGACCGCTCGCGACGAAGGCAAACCCCATCTCTTCGCCGATCTTGCTGTACTCCTCGAACTCGGAGGGGTGCACAAAGCTGACGACCGGAAGGTGCTTCATGGTCGGGCGCAGGTACTGGCCGATGGTGACCGCGTCGACCCCGACCGAACGGAGGTCGCGGAGGGTGGCCAGCACCTCGTCGCGAGTCTCGCCGAGACCCAGCATGATCCCCGATTTGGTGTAGATCCGGTCGTCGAACTTCTTCACATCCTCGAGAAGCTGGAGCGAACGCCGGTACTTGGCCTGAGGGCGCACGATGGTGTGGAGCCGATCCACCGTCTCGATGTTGTGGTTGTAGATTTCGGGCTTGGCTTCGCAGACCGTCCGGATCAGTTCCGGTTTCCCCTTAAAATCTGGCGTCAACACTTCGACGATGGCGAGGGGAAGCTGGGCGTGCAACGATCGGATCGTCCGGGCGAACTGTTCGGCGCCCTCGTCGGGGAGGTCGTCCCGGGCGACGCTGGTGACCACGATGTGCTTCAAGCCGAGGTCTTTGGCGACCTTGGCCACATTGGCGGGTTCGAAGGGGTCGACCTCTTCGCCGCGCCCCACCTTGATCGCACAGAATCCGCACGAGCGCGTGCACGTATCCCCGAGGATCATGAAGGTGGCCGTCTTCTTGCTCCAGCATTCGGGGAGGTTGGGGCATCGCGCGCTCTCGCACACCGTGTGCAAGTTCTTGGCGCGCATCATCCCCTCGACTTCTTTGATCGTGTCCGGTCTCGGAAGCCGAATCGTCAGCCACTCGGGGAGGCGCTGGGTCATGGCGTGGTTTCGGGAGTGGTGCGCGGAAAAGGACTCGAACCTTCACGCCTTGTGGGCACTACCACCTCAAGGTAGCGTGTCTACCAATTCCACCATCCGCGCACTCGAGTGGGGAGTATACCGCCCATCCGGGCCGGGCGGGACCCCCGTACCACGTGTTCGTCCCCAAGCCGGAAGGGGCCGAGAATCGCGTCTCGAACCCCTCCGACACGCCGCGAACGCGTCAGGTCGAGAGCGGGACCACGTCGACGTAGACCAGCCGCTCGCCGACGACGGGGATCGCGGCGATGGTCTGGGGGCTTCGGGCCTCGCTGTCCGGGCCGATGGGGTCGCCCGAGTCGGATGCGAACCGCTCGTACTCGCGGATGACGAGCCGGTACTCCCGGCTCGTCCGGTCCTGAGGCAAGGTGAACGTCCCCTCCCGGTTGATGATGGTGCCGAAGTCGAGAGACGGCACCACGCCCGGCCGGACCCCCGGCTGCTCGGGCAGAATCCGGGGCTGAACCACGGGCTGACCGTCTCGATCGTCGGCCGCGACCGAGGCTTCGAACGCGTCTTCCTCGTTCGGCGGACGCGGGGTCGGGCGCGGAATCGGGATCGGGCGCGGGATCGTGTTCGGGACCGGCACGGGGGTCGGGCCGGGCTGCACGACGTTCGGATCGATCCGAATTCCGCTCGGCTTCCGCATCGGGACGATCTCGGTGAGCTCCCGTCCGTCCACCACGACCGGCCGCCAACCGGAGTCCGGGTCGGGGCCGACCTTTTCTTCGATCGTGCCGATCGCAAAGTTGCCGCCGACGGTCGTCTCTCCCCACTGTCCGACGATCTCGGCCCGCACCGTTCGCGCCCCGGTGAAGGTCACGACCGCGGTCCGGCTCATCTGGAGCTGGATGATGTCGGCGAGCTCGAGTCGGCTCAGGTGCAGGCCGTCCAGCGAGAACGGCTGGTACCGGGCCAAAGCGAGACGGACGAACGGCGTGTACGCCTCCGAGCCGAAGTCGATCTGGACGTCGGCGTACCACATCTGTTTGTCGGCGTCGAACTCGACCGGATAGGGGATCGCGGTGGCCACGCCCGCGTCGCCGAGCTCTTCCACGAAGAGGTTGTCGCGGGGCGGTTCCGACCCGACAAAGTTGCCGGGCGCGAGCGCGTTGGGCACGTTGCCGGCCCGGAAGATCGGGTCGGCCCCGATCTTCGTGTTGTAGTGGGCGATGCGGGGGTCTTCGGGCGCGTTGGCGGCGACGACGCCGCCTCGCCGAAGCAGCACGACGGCCAGCTTCTCGTCGTTGCCGGAAGAGAACCAGGGGCGACGCAGATAAACCCGCACCGTGCCGCCGCTCCGGGTGCTGGTCGCCGAGTTGGCGCTTCGGGCCGTCGTCCAGTTGAACGCGGGGACGACGTACTCGACGACGGGGGGATCGGGCCGACGCGAGCTCGGGATCACGACTTCGAACGCGTCGGTCGTCGTCCGGGTGAAGATCGTGCCGGGATCGTTCGGCAACGGCCAGTTCCGCGGGAAGTACTGCCGGAACGGGGTGTGGCCGATCAGGTCGAACTTGACCCGGCGGTGCTTGGTGTCGTTGAACTCCTGCTGCTCGTTGAAGCCCTGCTCGGCGACGGGCTGGCTGCGGGCGCGGTCGACCTTGACTTTGAAGGCGACCTGCTCCCGCTCCTGCTGGGTCGTCTCGCGCCGAACTTCTTCCAGGAGGTCGACCTGATCGACCCATTTGGCCACGAAATCGACGGAAGCGGTCGACCAGGTGTGGGTCCGCAAGCGGCCGGCCACGTTGGCGAACGTCCCGCCGCGGGTGCGCGCCGCGGCCGGCCGGGTGACGACGGCATCCTGCTCCGGAACCTGGGTCGCGAAGACGAGGGTGATCGAACGGGTCGGCGTGACCATCCAGTTGATGCCCTCGGCGATCCGTTGGCGGAACTGGGCCTCGGTTCGACGGGCGGTCGGGACAAACCCGACGAGCCCAAACTCGTCGATGCGCTCGGCGGGGACGGTCGACGACAGGAACGCGTCGTCGATCTCGCCCGGCACGAGGTTCATGGTGAACGTCTCCCCGCTCGCCGTCGACGGGCCGGCACCCGGCTGGACGGTCAGCAGAAGACTCTGCTGGTTGGGCCAGGTACCCGGGTAGGAGAGGCGAAGCGCGTTCGGCGTGTGGGGGGCGTTCTGAATGCAGATGCCCTGGGCGGCCGGGTCGGCGAGGTACGGAAGCCGGGTGACCCGGTTGGGGATCACCTCGGGCAGAGGGGCCATCTGATCCCGCTCTTGGATCAGGGCGTACTTCGCCGGGTCGGGCTTGCCGCCGGTGTCGAGCATCCCGTGCAGCTCGCTGAGGGACACCTCGCCCGCGGGAGCCACCAGCTGGCGTCGGGCGGTTTCGGTCGTCCCGTTCCGATACTTCCGGATGACCACGTGGCCGGCCGACTCCCCCTCCTTCGATCGCTCGAACTCGTAAGGCGTCGGCGACGGCACGTTCTCGAATCGCAGGTAGGCGACCTCGGGCGACTCGAACGCGGCTCCCGGAGTCGGGCTGTCGAGGGTCGGTCCCGTGCCCGCCACCGTCGCCAGCCGCATCCGGACCTTGTACCGCCGACCGAACCTCAGCGCCGGCATGCTGCCGGGCCGGGGCTTGAACGTCATCGACACGGGGAAGCTCGGGTCGAGCTGTTCGGAACCCCGACCGAGGCTGTTGTCCTCCTGAACGGCCTGCCCCGGTCGCTGGTTGACGAGGCTGTACCCGGTCCACCGGGCGACCAGTTCGTGCAGACGCCGCTCTTCGGGCCGGTTGGGGTCGGAAGCGACGGCCGTGCTGACCCAGCTCTCTTCGTCCGGAACGGAGACGGTCAGTCCTCCGGGAAGGCTGTACTGCCCCGTGCGCGTGGTCAGCGAGTACCATCGCCCGTCGTACTGGACGTCCATCCGGTAACCGCGGACCATATCCTCGTAGTACAGCTCGATCGTGTCGGGCGAGTTGGCCTTGGCGTTGTTTTCGTCCTGGGTGCGCACCGTGCGGCGGAAGATGAACGAACGGTTGTGGCGGCTGACGCCGATTCCGAACGAGCGGATCCTCGGCGGCTGGGCGTGGGTCGTCAGATACCACTGCTGGGCTTCGACGAACGCGTTGCGGACGTTCGGGTCGAAATCGTCCGGCCGGAGGTTGATGGACTTGGGCGCCAAGAACTGAGCCGGGAAGTTGAGACGCTCCGGGGCCACGGTCAGCATTTCCGGGCGAACCTGGAACCGGTTCAGGTCGCCGCCCGGAAGAACGGTCGGCGTCGGGAGGCCGGTCGGACCCGGAGCCGGCCTCGGCTGGCCGGGAGCGGGGCCGGTCGGCGGACGGGGCGGAACGATCGGGGGCCTCGGCTGACCTTCCATGTCGGCCGCGCCGCCCCCCGTCTCGTCCAGAACGCCGTCCTCGCCCGGACCGGGACGGATCGTTCCCGGGTTGATGCGGGGGTTGCCGAGGGGGCCAGGTTCGACGACCCTCGGATCCACACGGAGGCGGTTGAGACCCTCCAGTTCGATTCGGGACTGAATGTCGTTGAGGGCCAGATTGCGCACCGACTGGGCAAAGTCCAGCGTCTTGGTCGCCGCTCCGTCGATGTCGAACAGAACGATGTCGCAGAAGGTCGGGCTGACGTTGAGAAAGCCGGCGCTGTATTCGGGCGACGGTCGGTGCGCCGGAAGGAAGATGTTGGCCCCCGCGTTGTAGGCGAAGACCGTCTTCGGGTTGGCGTTCACCTGGATGTTGCCGCCGGGACCGGTGATGTCGACGGCGACCGAGACTCGACCGCTCGCCGCCATTCCGGGCGGCAGATCGACCGCGATGTCGAAGATCAGTCCCAACGCCCGGGCGAGTCCGGGGTGTTCGCCGATGAGGGCCAGGGCCTCGTGAAACTCCAGCTGAGGAGGCCGCACCGGAACGGGCTGCTCGGCGATCGGCCGCTGGAAAATCCGCGCCTCGTGCCACAAAACGCGGTTTGAGACGACCTGGGGCTCCAGCGCGGTTCGGAAGGCGGTCGCCTGAGCGTTCATGAGGACCTGGAACTGCTGCTGGGCAAATCCGGAAACGGTGAGGAGCTGCGTGTTGCGGCCGCTGGACGGCTGAAGAAGGCCCTGACGCTGAATCAGCTCTTCCAGGCCTTCGACCTCGGCGAACAACTCGGTCAGGTTCGGGGTTTCGCCCCCCTCCATCGCGGCCAACAGGAAGTTCGAGAGACCCCCGGGCCGGTAGATGTCGGCGTCTTTCAGGGCCCCGTTCGCCAGAGCGTGAACGGTCGGCGGCGGCTCGCTGCCCGCGACGGCGGCGAGCCCTCCGTAAACGTCCTGGACGAAGTTGCGGACGTGGCGGGCGGAATAGCTCGAGACCAGCCGGTCCCCCTGCGGCGTGTACGCGAAGGGGCGAACCGGCGTCTCGTTTCGGAACAGGGCCTTGTAGGCGTTGCCGTTGGGCGGCGAGACCACAGTCGCGGGCAGCGTCCGGGTCGTCCCTCCCACATTCAGCAGGACGTTGAAGGCGAACCGGCAGTCGCCCCAACTCCGCGCTTGCGGGAAGTTGGCGAGCGTTCGGCCCGTCCCGCTCAGACGCATGCTGACGCAAACGGAAAGCTTCAGCCTGCCGCCTTCGATACCGTTTGGAACCGTGGTGAAGATGAACTGCTCAGGCATGTTGGTCGAGCTCCTTCCAGACTAGGCGAACGCCTCGCAATAGAGGTCCCACTCCTGTTTCGAGACCGCATCGGTGAACTTGTGTTGCTGCCCGGCGGCGGGAAGCGCGGCCGGACCCGCGAACAGGTAGCTGCCGCCGCTGCTCTCGCCGGCGAACTGCTTCGACACGGTGACCGAGACGGAGACGCTGAAGAACAGGATCTCGATCTCGACCGTGAGGGTGGCCGTTCCGGTCAGGCGGTTGCCGCTGGACTCGTAGCGCAGCGTCAGCAGGAACTCGAGGTTGATCCGGATGATGCCGAGAACGCTCAGGTTCCCGTTCATCCGGAAGTACGCCTCGAGGACGCACTCGCTCCCCTGCATCTTGTAGTAGATGCCGGCCACGATCGACACACCGCCGCTGGCGACGCCGAGGTTGATGGAGAGGCTCCCGCCGAACTCAAGGGCGACCTCGAAGACGTCGACACCGTCCAGAGTCACGGTCAGGGCGACGAAGCCGCCCCCCGAGATCCCCATGACCGACAGCTGGAACGGGTTGTTGCGCTCGCAGAAGTTGAACCGAATCTTCAGCGGGTCGACGATCCAAGGCAACGTGATCGACGCTCCGATGGAGATGTTTCGGATCGCGAACATGCCGACGCCGAAGTCGGGAATCGAGATTCGGATGCCGGCGACGATGCCCTTGGTGTCGATGTTCAGATAGAAGTCGACCGGGCTTCCCTGCGGCAAGGACGCGTAGTAGTCGGCGGTCGCGGCCGAGAAGCCCTTGCCGTTGACGAGGTCCTGGAACTTCTGGATGAAGGTCAGCGGGCCCGTGAAGACCATCTGGTCGAGGTCGACCACGATCTCGGGCGACTTGCCGACCTCCGCCTTGAAGGCGATCTTCCGGAAGTCGAAGTAGAGGAAGCTCGAATTCGAATCCTTGGACGCGATGAGGTCGATTCGGAAGTTTTCGAGGCTGGCGTCGAACTTGAGCTTGGGCTTTTCCTCGCTCTGCCCCTCGCTCTTCTTCAGCTTGATCGTGACCGAGCCTTCGAACTTGAGGGGCTTTTCCGCGGGCGCAAACTTCGGACGATTGGCGGCCGGGTACCAAGTGTTGAAGTCCTTGCAGACGAAGATCGGAGCCTTCTCGCCGGGTCGATTCGAGTCGAACAGCCCCCAGTTCTTCATCTTGGGGGTCCACTTGATGGCGAGCTTGAGTTCGGTCGGCGGCTTGTTCTTGCCGTCGTCCCACTTGGTGTGGATCTCCAGATAGGGCGCCTCGGACCCGAACGGATCGACCTTGATCGGATTCGGGATCAGGTCGGCGATTCCGATGCCGCCGAGGATCTTGGCCGAGTCGTCGAGGAGTTTTTTCGGATCGATCTCCCCCTTCTTGAGGAGGTCCTCGATCTCGCCGCCGATCGGGCCTTTGCCTTGGGCGAGGCCGCCGACGAGCATGTTCGGGTTCAGGAGGCCGCCGCACTTGGAGACGTCCTTGAACTCGGGCCCGTACTTTTCCGCGAACTGCAGGAACGTCTGGGACGGGTTTCCGGATCCGAACCCGCTCTGCAGGTACTCGGTCGGGAAGAAGGCGTCGCTTCCCTTGTCGCCCGGCCCGCTCTCGAGCAGCAAGGCTTCCAGGGATGCCTGGATCTCCTCGGCCGACATGTTCTCGTCCGGCACCCAGGCGGACGCGGATCCGCCCGCGCCGTCGGCGCCGAGCATCTCCATCTGGGGCACGCGGACCCTTGCCCGGAAGAGAGCGGGCCGGAATCCCGGGATGTCGTTCCGCACGTCGGACGGTCGCGGCACGGCCGTGAACAGGAGCGTCGTCACCGGGTAGGCGTTGGCCCGGTCGGTCGCCACGGTGCCCGTCACGCCGAGAACGGCACCCGGGACCGTCTTCGGACTGGGCACGAGCGAGACCTTCGAACCGTCGAGGCGGGCCCGCCTCCTTTCGTTGTAGGGGGTGGTTCGGTCGCCGTCGTTGTTCCGCTCGTAGAGCGTCTTCACCTGCTGCAGAAGCCCGGATGCGCCGAGCCCCTGTTGGGCGACCCCCTGGCTGATGAAGAGCATCGGCATCGAGAACTCGTGGGCCTCGCCGTCCATGTCGATCGCCCGCATCTTCCAAAGGATGGGTTTGTTGGCGGAAGCAATCCAGAACACCTCGTCCTGACGGGTGACCGCAGCCCACTCCCCGACGCGCGGATCGTTGTTGTTGTAGAAGTCGATGACGGGCGTGACGAGGGTCTTGAGCGTGATCGACTGGAACCCCAGATCGCGTCCGCCGGCGACGACCGGATTGCGCACCAGCACGTATCGGCGCTGGCGCAGATAGGCCACCGTGTTGCCCTGGGCCGTGCGCTGGAACTTCCGCTCGCTGATGATCAGAAGGGCGGCCGGGTGTCCGGTCGGGTAGAGGTAGCCGGCCCGCACGATCTTGACGTACTGGTCGCGCCCGAGGGTGGCCTCGTGGCGCCAGGCGATCGTTTCCGGGGGC
>JBDNCL010000125.1:0-8642 GCA_046719655.1 Fimbriimonadaceae bacterium | reverse complement strand
CCCGAGCCTACAGTCTCCGCTCGGCCGCACCGGCGAGGTTCATCCACACCTACGGGAGGGCCGTCCTGGGGGAATCCGCGTTCGGGAGCCGGGAGAACACGATCGACCGGGCCGCGACCCTCCGCAACGGGCTGCTCATGCGGGACGGGGCCCGCTCGATCGCCATCGCCGAGCTGGGATCCTCGCTCATCGAAGCGGCGGGACGCGACCCCGAAGCGTTGCGGTCCGGTATGACGCCCCGCCGACTCCTTCTCGCCCGGCACGAGCTGCTCGACCAGTTTCGGGCCAACGGGTTCGACACGGACGAGGCGCTCGCCATGCGCGCCTTCGACACCAACGACGCCTGGATGGCGTTCCTCGATCGGGAGACGGCCGAGCGCCGAGTTCGGTGGCTCGCGTTCGGGGCGTTGCTGGCCGCCACCGTGCCGAGCGCGCTGCTGGCGGCCAGCGCCACCGGGGTCGTCCTCCTCGTGCTGGCGGCCGGCATGCGGCGCACGAAGGGGTGGCGCGCCCTGCTGAACCACCCCTGGCCGTACGTCGCCGGCGTGTTGGCCGGTGCGGGCGTGTATGCCGCCACCGGACTCGTGTACGCGTGCCTGGCCGTCGCCCTCTCCGTGTCCGCGCTGGCTCTGGAGCCGGCTCGGGCTCGGACCCACCCGGCCGACAGCCTCGGTCCCGCCTTCGGGTTCCTCGCCGTCATTTTCGCCGCATCGATCGGGGGCATCGTCGCCGCGTTCCTCGTCGCCCAGAGCTCGGCCGCGGTCGAGCTTTCGGCGTCGCTGGCGGTCGCCGAGTCGTTTGCGGGCTCCCCGGCCCTTCTCGTCGTCGCCGGGATCGTGGCGTCTCTCATCCTGCTGGCGGCGCCGATCTTCGCCGTGGTCCACCGGCTCCAAACCCCGTTCGTTCTCGAGCGCCTGGTGGCTCGAGTCGGCCGGTACCTCCTGGTCGGCTTTGTGGCGGTCGGACTGCTTTCGGTGCCGATTTCGGTCGGGATCGAGCACCGAATGAGCGACAGCCTGTCCAAGATCCTTCTGAACGAACCAAACTATTATCTGACCCAATGAGCCCCGAACTGACCGACCGGCTGGCGGGTCTGGCCGCCGAGCGCCGGGCCCTCCTCAAGCGGCTGCAGACCCACCCGTCCGGCATGGACTGGTGCCGAGATCACGCCGCCCTGGTCGACCGGACGATCCGGCTCGTCTACGAGGAGGCGGTGGGGGAGGCCCCCGGCGCACCCCGGATTTCGGTCGTCGCGGTCGGCGGATACGGTCGAGCCGAATTGTCTCCCTACTCGGACGCCGACATCGCCGTCATCCCCGAAGACGATGCCCATCCCGGCCTCGACGACTCGGTTCGGCGGCTCTACCGGATGCTGCACGACGCGTTCGGCCGAGGATTCGCGCTCCCGCTCTCCTACGCCTTCTGCCTGATCAACGACGCTCCCGCCCTCGACCCGAAATCCCGGACCGCCTTTCTCGACGCCCGCCTCGTGGCCGGTCCGTTCCAACCCTTCGCCGAATTTCAGGCCCTGTTTCGCGACAGCTTCCCCACCGGCGAGTTCCTGATCGAGAAGCGTTCGGAGAGGCGGCGCGCCTGGGCCGAACACGGCGACACGCCCTACCTGACCGAACCGAACCTCAAGGAGTCGGCGGGCGGGTTGCGCTGCTTTCAGACGGCGAACTGGTTGCGGACCGCCATCGGCCTGACCCCCGTCCGTCCCACCCCGGAGTACGACGCCGTGCTGCGGATCCGCAACCTCCTCCATCTCGTGGCCGAGAAGGGGGTGGACCGTTTCAGCCGCCAGCGCCAGGCCGAGGTCGCGGACCTGCTCGGCACGACGCCGACCGAGATTTCGGGCGACGGCGCCCGGGCCATGCGCACCCTCCACAACGCCTACCTGGAGGCCGAGCAGGCGGTCTACGAGAGCCGGTTCCCGATCTTTCCGGGGGTGGTTTCGGTCCGCGGCGAGGCGCGCGTCCTCGCCGAAGCCAGCCTGTCCGAAGCGGCGGTGGGCATCGCCCTGGCCACCCGGCTCGGGCTCAAGATCGAACCCGCCACCGCCACGCCCACCGACCGGATCGTCGGGCCCGAAGCGCTGTACGCCATCGTCCAGGGGGAGGCGACTCTCCGAAACCTGGATCGATGCGGACTGCTGGACCGGCTGCTGCCGGAGCTGGCCCGTTGCCGGTGCCTGATGCCGGAGGACCCGACCCACACCTACTCCGTTTTCGAGCACACGCTCCGCGTCGTTCGGTTTCTGTTCGATCTGCCGCCGCACCCGATTTTCGCCGAGGTGCAGTCCGGACTGAGCGGAAACGAGGAACTGGTTCTCGCCGCGCTGCTGCACGACGTCGGAAAGGTGGACGAGACGCGGCCGCACAGCGAATCGGGAGCCGACATGGCCCGAGAGATCGGGAACCGGTGGGGACTCGCCGCCTCGACCGTCGACGACGTGGAGTGGCTGGTGCGCGAGCACCTGACGATGGCCCTGTTCTCCCGAACCCGGGACGTCGAGCACCCCCAGACCGCGATCGACCTGGCCGAAAGAGTCGGCGAACGCAAGCGCCTCGATCTGCTGCTGCTCCTGACCCAGGCCGACATCCGTGCGGTCAGCGACTCGGCATGGTCGCTGATGCAGGAGAACCTGCTGGCCGAGCTGTACCAGCGCACGCGGGCCGTCCTCGAAGGCGACCGCGCGGCCGAGGTCGACCCCGCGCTGTACCGTCGTCGTCTGCGGCGCGAGCTGTCGGGCGAAGACTTCCCGGAGGACGTGATCCGCGGTTTCCTCGAAAGCATGCCGGCGCACTACATCGTCAGCACGCCGCCCGAGACGGTCCGCGAGCACCTGGGCTACGTCCGCCGAGCCCGGGCCGGGGAACCGACGATCGACCTGGTGGACCGGCGGGAGATTCAGACGACCGAGATCACGGTCTGCTGCCCGGACGCGCCCGGTCTGCTCAGCCGGATTCTCGGCGTCCTCTACGCGTGGGACCTCAGTCTGCTCGGGGTTCGGGCCAGCACCTCGAGCGGGGAGTTCCCGACCGCTCTCGACACCTTCACGGTGAGCTTCAACAACGGCTGTCTCCCGCCCGCGACCGCCGGGCAGGTCGCCGAAACCCTGCGTCAGGTCCTCTTGGGCGAGGCGGACGTCAACGACATCCTGCGACGCCGGGGAAAGGATCCGGACCGAACGCAGGAGTCATACTCGTATCGGTTTCTGGCCGGCTACCCCGGCATTCTCGAGATCCGGGCTCCGCGCGGAAGGGGGCTCGCGTTCCGCATGTCCCGCCTGATCGCCGACAAGGGCTGGAACATCGTCGCCGCCCGTCTCGGGCAGTGGGGCGGTCGGGGCACGGCCACGTTCTACGTCCTCGGACCGAACGACGAGCCCCTGATCGAAGACGCGGTCCGGGCCGCTCTCGCCGCCCCGACGACGGGCGCCCCGTAAGCCCGAGCCGGACGGGCGGCGCGAAGCCTCGGCTGGTATATTCCAACGCGGGTCTCTATGAAGGTGGTCATCTTCGGCTGTGGACGCACCGGCGCCAACCTCAGCCTCCAACTCGCCTCTCTCGGCCACGACGTGGTCGTCATCGACCAGAGCCCGTTCGCCTTCCGCCGGCTCGGCCCCGAACACGCCTGCGCGACCGTGGTTGGCAGCGGCCTGGACGAGAGCATCCTGGAGAAGGCGGGCATGAAGCACGCGGACGCTTTCTTCGCCCTCACCCGGGGCGACAACACCAACCTCATGGCGGGGCAGGTCGCACGCCACAAGTATCAGATCCCGAAGGTGTGCGTGAAGGTCTCCGACCCTCTGCGGGCCGAGGCCTACCGCCGGATGGGATACTTCTGCATCAACCCTTCGGCCCTGACGGCGGGAATGATGCGGGACTGGTTGGCGGGCGAACCGTACAAGACGGTCGACCAGTACAACCGGCTCATCAAGGAGATGGAGCTTTGAGCATGTACATGATCCTGGTTGGCGGCGGCAACGTCGGCACCCAGCTCGCCAAAAAGCTCATTTCGTCGGGACACGAGGTGCTCGTCATCGAGAAGGAGCCGACCCAGGCCCAGAGGCTTCAGCGGATGATCGGCGAGGCCAACGTGCTGATCGGGGACGGGTGCGAGGTGCTGACCCAAAAATCGGCCGGGTTCGGCCGGGCCGAAGTGGTCGTGGCGATCACGGGCGAGGACGAGGACAACCTCATCATCTGTCAGATGGCCAAGTTCCTGTGGAACGTCAAGCGGGCCCTGGCCCGGGTCAACAACCCCGAGCACGAACGCCTGTTCCAGGAGCTCGGCATCGACGAGACGGTCAGCGCCACCGCCATCATCTTCTCCCTTCTCGAGCAACAGATCTCTCCCGACGTCGTGATGCCGGTCGGCGCCCTCCAGCGGGGAAACATCGAAGTGGTCGAGGCCGTGCTCAGCTCCCGCTCGCCGATCGTGGGCAAGGCGGTGCGCGACGTGCCTCTGCCGCCCGGCACCAACCTGGTCTGGATCCTTCGGAACGATCAGGGCCTGATGGTCACGGGCGACACCGTCCTGCACGCCGACGACACCCTGATGGCGCTCGTGCCCCGCGGGCACGAAGAAGATCTCCACCAGCTGCTGATGCCGGCCAAAACCTGAGCGCCTCAGTCGCGGGGATCGGCCGTGAAGGGCGGGTTCGGCCTACCGTAGATCAATTCCAGGCCCAGGTACCGAAGCGCGTCCCACGGGAAGTTCTTGGGATCGATCTTGCGGCCGGTCGGCACCGCGATGTACTCGTGGCTGACGATGTACTTGATCGGGAACCGCCGCTTCAGGTGGCCGATCAGAAAGCCGACGACCTCGACCTGCTCCTTCGTCCACGGGTCCTTGCCGTCGCCGAGGTTCACCATTTCGATCCCGATCGAGAAGTTGTTCAGACTCGTGCGGCCGAGATGGTCTCGGCTCGGCCCCGCGTGCCAGGCCCGATCGAAGGTCGAGACGTGCTGCACGATCGAACCGTCCTTGCCCACCGTGAAGTGCGCGCTCACCCGGCTGTTCGGACTCTGAAACCAGCGGACGACACCCTCGAGGCTGTTGTTCGCGGTGTGGTGGAGCACCACCGTATCGACCACGATGTCGAACGACCGGGGGGCGAAGTGGGGAGACGGCTCCCAGGCGATCCGGTTGTACCCCGGCTCGCGCCAGGCGCCCGCGGGCTGGGACGCCCCCGCATATTCCTGGGCCCCGACGAGGCCGACACATCCTAAAACCGAAAGGAGACCGCAAAGCGCCGACTTGACCATAGGCATACGGATACCTCAAGCGCCGCCGCCGAGCCTATCCGCTTTTGCCCCCTGTCATCGGCGTTGACCATAAGAAGCTAGCCCGGCGGCGGCAAAACCCTCGCCGACCCGGCCGTCCGGGCCAGGGTCAACTCGAAGATCTGCACCGAAGCCTCTTCGGGAAGCCAGTCCGTGTCGATGGCGAACGCATCCTGCGGCCCCTCGAGAACGACCTCGCGGCGCTCGACGTTGGCCCCGCGGCGCACCTCGACCTGAAACCGCAGACGGTAGGGGAAGTCGGTGCCCGACTGCCGCACCGTCACGAAGGTCCGGTGACGCCCCTCGCGCCGGACCGCTTCGGCCCGCACCACCCGCAACTCGGGAAACTGCGCCGCGTCGATCCACTGCCGCCAAAACCAGGCCAGGGTCCGCCCCGACGACGCCTCGAAGTACGGTCGGAGGTCGGCCCAGATCGTGTCCTTGCCCTTGCGGTCGGCAACCATGGCGCGCAGACCGGCGAGCACGGCATCCAGCCCGATCTCCCGTTCCAGCATCCGCATGGCGTACGCTCCCCGCATGTAGGTCGCGCCGTCGAACGAGTGGGGCACGTTGATTCGGCTGAGGGGAACGTTGTGGCGCATGGAGGCCAATCCCGCCTGGAGCGTGCGGTCGCGGTTCCCGTCGAACAGGACGCTGTCCACATACTGGGTCACGCCTTCGTTCCAGCTGTCGCGCGTGTGGGTGCACGGGACGATGCCTCCGAAGTAGGTGTGCCCGACCTCGTGCGACACGAAGCGGGTCGTGATCCGGCGCTGAAGCAAGGTGTAGCTGTAGCTCTCGATCCCGTAGTACGTGTCCGCATCGTAGACGTCGTAGCCCGGGAACGGCCAAGGCCCGAAACGGTCCTCGAAGAACCGGACCGAATCCCGAATCCGCTCGACGTCGCGCCGGGCCCGTTCCGGCTCGACCGGCTCGAACTGGAACGACCGGTAGACGCGGTCCCCCTCCCGAATCTCGGCCGCCAGGACGTACGGTCCGCCCACGACCTTCGGATAGCTGATCGGCAGTTCGCACCGGAACCCGACCTGCCGCTCGCCGGGGCCGGGAGCCCCGTCCGGAACGCCGTCCATCGGGGGCAGGCGCAGAGCCGTCGGATCGACCGGGACCCCCTCCGACACCAGGGTCCATGCCGCCGGACCGGTGACGGCCACCGACCAGGTGTGGGGCAGCCGCGCCACGGCCGGGATCCACCAGGCCGTGACGTAGGCCGCCCGGTCGTCGACCTTGTCCTCGTTCGGCGAACGCAGGACGGCCTCGTAGGCGAGATCGAGAACGCCGGGCGACTCCACATCCCACAGGATCATCAGCGAACCCGCCCGGACGAGATCCCCCGAAGACGGAGCGGCGATCGCCTGGTCGTCGGCCTGAATCACCCGGAGCCGGCGCCCGTCCGCCTCGGCGGCGAGGACGCGGTAGGGGTCGCCGAGCCGAAACACGGGGAACCGCAGTTCGGATCGGGAAGCGTCTTCCGGAGATGCGACCGGGCGAAGTTTCAGCCGGGCCCGAACCTGGACCGTGTTGGACGCCGGGGTCAGACGCACGTTGGCCTGAGCGTGCTCCAGAGGGCGCAGGCTCATGGCCGGGTCGTACTCCGCCACCTCGCGACCGAGCCGCCAGCCGTCCCCCGTCCGGATCACGGCGAACACGGTGTCGCGGTCCTCTTGGATGTCTTGCCGGGTGTGGATCACGACCCAGAACGGACCGTCCGACCGAATTCCGGGCGGGGCCGGGATCATCGCCACCCGGAGGCGGGACCAGCCGCCGCGCCGGCGCGCCATCTGGGCCAGGTACTCCGAGTCTTCCCGCCGCGCGAACAGCCTCTCGATCCGAGACGGCACTCCGCCGCCGATCGTGTCCCGGATCTGGCCGAGGAAGACCTCGGGAGTCGCGCCCAAAGGCGGCGTCGCGCCCGACGTCTGGGCCGGGACGGGCACCCCGACCCAAGCCCGAGCCAAAACGAGTCCGGCCAAAGCGGTCGCCCACGTCATAGCCTTTAGGACGCCTCGAACCCCGGGCTTGGTGCGGGCCGACGACAACTCGGCGACCTGCCGAAGGACCGTCACTCCGTCGGCCGAATGCGCGTCATAAAAGATAGACCCCACATGAGCGAACTCGCCCCCCGACAGCAGACGATCTTGCGGGCTGTGATCATCGAGTACGTCCGCGCCGCCGAACCGGTCGCCAGCGAGCAGCTGGCGAGCAAATACCCGTTCGGGGTCAAGTCGGCCACGGTGCGGAACGAACTGGCGGAGATGGCCGATCTCGGGTATCTCGAACAGCCCCACACCAGCGCCGGCCGCGTGCCGAGCGAGAAGGGCTACCGTTTCTACGTCGACCACCTCGTCACGCGCCAGACTCCCGATCCCGAAGAGCGGCAGGTGGTCCGCAACGTCACGGCCGACGGCGAAGTTCTGCAGGACCTCCTCCTGCAGACAACCCGGGCTCTCAGCCAGCTGACCCGCCTGATGAGCGCGGCCACCACGGTCCGAGACAGCCAGGTCACGGTGCGGAGCGCCATCGTGAGCGCGCTCGGACCGCACCAGGCCCTGTTCGTGCTCGTCCTATCGAACGGAGAGGTCGAAAACCGGCTGGTGGAGTGCCCGGCCGACCTGACTCTGCAGGACATCGGGGTCGCCAACGAGGCGATCCAGCGGACGATCGTCGGCAAGACGCTCCGAAGTCTGGTGCGCGCGAAGCTGCCCGTCGAGACGCCCGTGCCGTTGCCCGCCGCCGAGAAGCTGCTGTCGTCCCTCATGTCGGTCGCCCGGTCGGTCGCCCGGGAGGCAACCCGTGGTCAAGTCCTTCGCCAGGGAGAGGAGTTCCTCTTTGCCCAGCCCGAGTACGGTCGGGATGCATCCTTGCTCCAGAGCCTGGCCGAGACCCTCCAGCACTCCGACCTGATCTACGACACCCTCAACACGTCGACCGACCAGACTGGAACCGTGACGATCGGAAAGGAGCATCGGCACGAAAAGATGCAGCAGCTGTCGGTCGTTCGGCAACGGTTCTACGTCGGCGACACCGAGGCGGGCACGATTGCGGTGATCGGTCCGACCCGGATGGCGTACGATTCCAGCATCCCCCTCGTGAACTTCACGGCCAAGGCCCTTTCCGAAACGCTGTCGAAGTTCTTCGGTTGATCGGGGGCCCCGCCGCTTCAGACGCCGAGCCCCAGAAACTCGGCGATCCGGGCCAACCGGTCCCGGTCGTACGAGTCCATCTTCGACGCTCCCGGCTGATGGAGTTTCGCCTCGTCGGCCTGACCGGAGTGCCGCAGGAACAGCTCCAGCATCCCGGCGTACAGGGCGTTGTCCGGGTCGAGGTCGCCGG
>JBDNCL010000124.1:0-8684 GCA_046719655.1 Fimbriimonadaceae bacterium | reverse complement strand
GCGAGATCGTACGCCTCGGCCTGGTGGGTGTAGAGTCGGTTCAGACCGAGATCGTCGAGACGGGCCGCCAGACGCGGATGCACCGCGGTCGAGACCTCGGCGAAGCGGGCCTCGACCGGAGCCAGAGTCCGGACGCCGACTATCGATCCGGCGGCGCCGGCCAGGCGCTGCGAGACGATTTCCGGCGGAGTCGGAGGTTCGGACATAGCCCGGGTCGAGTCTGGCACACGAAAGGCGGAATCCCCGCGTGCCGGGCGGGCCTCAGTAGAATAGAGGAGCCCGTCGCCCGGTTTCTCCGGCGTCGGGTCGAGTGACGTCATGCACCAAGTTGTCTGGCAAGGAAGAATGGCTTTCGAGGCCCAGCCCGAAAGCGGCAATCGGATTGTGATGGACGCCTACCCGGAATCGGGCGGGCAGGGCAAGGGACCGACGCCTCTCGAGACGATGCTCTGTGCGGCGGCCGCCTGCTCGGCGATGGACGTGATCTCGATTCTCGAGAAGAAGCGCCAGGTCGTGACCAGCTATCGGGTGGAGATCGGGGGAGAACGCACGGCCGAGGGCGTGTACCCGCGTCCGTACACGTCGATCACGGTGAAACACATTCTCAAGGGCGAAAACCTGGATCCCGACGCGGTGGCCCGCGCGGTCCAACTGAGCGACGAGAAGTACTGCACCGTGTTGGCGACGCTTCGGGCCCAGCCGAAGATCGAGTCCGTCTACGAGATCGAGTCCTGAGCCCGCCTCGCCGTCCGGCCCGCGGCCACGCCCTCATCCCGACTGACCTTTGCCCGACGCGCGATCGCCGGCCGTGGCAGTCGGGATTCCGCCCCGGCCGGCGAGGCGACGGTTTCCCCGGTTCCGCTAAGATCGAATCGGAGGTCTCGAACGCCGTTGTCGGAAGCTCTGCTCTGGAAACCGGATTGGGACGCGGCCCGCGCCCGCCTCGAGGACTGGTGGGAGGGCCGCGGATGCGCCCTGAGCGTCACCGCTCCCCTCGACGAACCCAGACCGGACCGACCGGATCCCGTTCCGGCCCCGGACTTGCGGACGGGTTGGATCGACCCCGAAATCCGGTTCGTCAACGCGGTCGCCGAGATGGCGGCCACGTATTACGGCGGCGTCGCGTTCCCGTACGTCGACACCCAGATCGGCCCCGGCAGCCTGGGCCTCGTCCTCGGGCAAGAGCCGGAATTTGGGCCCGACACGGTCTGGTACCCGCCCGTGATCCAGGATCCCGACTCCCACCCGCCGCTTCGGTACGACCCGGAGGACCGCTGGCTGAAGGTCCACCTGGCTCTGATCGAGCGGGGTTTGGCGGGGGCGGAAGGTCGGTTCCTCGTCGGGATCCCCGATCTGATCGAGAACATCGACACCCTTGCCCAGCTGAGGGGACCGGAAACGCTCATGGAGGATCTGCTGGATCGGCCCGACTGGGTGGAGCGTCAGATCTGGGACATCAACGAGGTGTTCTTCCAGGTCTTCGGGAGGATGTTCGAGCTGGTGCGCGATGTCTGGGGCGGCAACGCCTTCTCCGCCTTCAAGATCTGGGGGCCGGGCAAGACGGCCAAGGTCCAGTGCGATGCGGGGGCGATGATCTCGGAAGAGATGTTCCGTCGCTTCGTGCAGCCCGCGTTGGCGGTCCAGTGCGAGTGGCTCGACTTCTCGATGTTCCACCTCGACGGAACCCAGGCGCTGCACCATCTCGACGCTCTGCTGGAGATCGAGCACCTCGACGCGATCGAGTGGACGCCGCAGGCCGGCATCGAAGGCGGAGGCAGTCCGCGCTGGTACGACCTCTATCGTCGGATCCGGGCCGGGGGCAAGTCGGTCCAAGCGATCCTCGTCGAACCGCACGAGGTGTTGCCGCTGATCGACGCGGTCGGACCGGAGGGACTGTTCGTGATGTGTCGGGCCGGGTCGGAAGCGGAGGCCCGAAAGCTCGAGCGCGCCGTCTACGGCGACTGAGCGTCGTACCGGGTTTCGCTCCCGACCGCTTCCAGGAACGTCCGAACCGACTCGAGGCTCGTTCCGGCTGGGATCGAGCCGGCCGTGGCGACGGTCCATCCGCCGCCGGCGCCGACGGCCGCGAAATCGCGCCTCACCTCTCCGAAGATGGCATCCCGCTCGCCCGACCGAAGGGTCATGGGGGCGACTTGACCGTAGATTTCGGTGCGGGGGAGACACGCGCGGATGTCGGCGGCCGGAATGCGGGGCCCGAAGTTGCACCCGGTCAGACCCAGGGTCGCCAGGCTCGGCATGAGGTGTCCCATGTCGGAGTCGGAGTGCTGGAAGCGCATGTCGCCCGGCTCGGCGGCCAAGGAATCGAGCACCGTCCGCACGGCGGGCAGGCAGAAGCGGTCGTACATCGGCCTCGAGAACAGGGCGCAGTTGTCGTCGAGGATCCCGCAGCCTCGGACCTCGGATCCGGCCGCCTCGGCCAGAACGCGGTGGTAGCGGACGATGGTCTGCCCCAGAACGGCGAACAGGCGTTCGGCAAGATTCGGTTCGTCGACGACGAGGTACATGAGCTCTGTCGTGCCGACGACCGTGGTCGCCATGGTGGCCGGACCCCTGGTCCAGGCGGCTGCCGGCCCGGCCGCCGGCGCCACGACGCGGTTGCCGACCAGAGCGCGCTCGAGCAGGTCGGAGTCGGTCCAAGATTCGACCGCGTCGAGCAGGCGCGACAGGGCGCCCGGGTCCGAGACGGCCGGCCCGAGCCAGGGCGTGCCGCCTTCGTGAATCTCCTCCGGGCAACCCAAGACCCGTTCGAGCCGCAAGGGCCCGGGAGGCTCGACCGCTTCGGAGAACGGGCGGATGCCGATTTCCGACGCGCACCGTTCGTTCGCCCGGCGGTGGAGTTCCGCTCGGACGTCGGGGTCTCGGAAGTAGGGTTGGACGCTGGCGGGACGCAGCTCGTCCAAGAGCCAGTGGTCGTCGAGCGACAGGCTGATCGGGCATCTCGGCTTGTCGGTCGAGAAGGCCCGGCCGCGACACCGCGGCTCCTCGGACCAGAACGCGTCGACATCGAAACCGCTCATCGATCAGGCGATTTCGACGCCGACGCGTCTCCCCCTTCGCCAAGCGATCGAGGGGTCCGGACGACGACGCCTTCCGGCGCTTCGATCTGGGCGTCGAAAGTTTCGCCGCGCTTGGTCCACGCCACCCGGATTTCGCCGCGCGGGTGGGCGATCTGGCCGGATGCCCGGGTGATCCGGTGCACCTTGGGATCGAAGACCCACCGGTCGACGTCGCCCGGAGACTCCGGCCTCAGACCCAATACGTACCGGGCCGAATAGATCGCGGCCGCTCCGCTCCAGCTGTGGCAACGGCTTCCCACACCGGCCTCGGCCCGGCTGAAGCACTCGGCCAGCGTGTCGTCGCCCAAGCCCATCAGGTAGCCGTAATGGTCGCGAACGACGTCTTCGGCGAGGTCGGCCCGGCCCATTTCGGCCAACGCCGGGAGAAGGTAGGAGAGGAAATACAGTTCGAGGTAGCCCGTGAACTGGCCTTTCTCCCGTCCGCGCTCGAGATTGGTGCGGATGTGCGGCTCGAGATAATGGAGGATCCGCCGCCGTTCGTCGTCGGTGCCCCAGCCCGTGGCGAGGGCGAGCACGTTGGTGTGGAGGGCGGGAGTCTCGGCGTCGACCGAGGGGAGCAGACGCCCCTCTGCCTCGTGCCACAAGTTCGTGCGTATCGCGCTTCCGACCGACTCGGCCTCGGCTCGAAACCTCTCCGCGTCGGCGCGTCGGCCGGTTTGCCCGGCCATCCGGGCCATGTCGGAAGCGGCCGCCATGCGCAACAGGTTCATGCCGCCGTGGCATCGTCCCTCCCTCTCGGACGGGAGAATCCCCCAGTCGAAGAAGCACCGCTTTCCGATCACATCCCAGAGGCCGTCCGCGCCGACTTCCCACGTCGGGCTCGCCCAGATCCGTTCGAAGGTCGGCCAGAACTCCTCGATCAGGGTGGCGTCGCCCGTAAGGGCCCAGAAGTCGTGGATGGCGAGGATGAAGATCAGGGTGTAGTCCTCGTGCGGCTTGCGGAGCCAGGCCGGCGCGACGCCGGGAAGTTGGCCGTTCTCGGTCTGGGCTTCGGCAAAGAGCCGATAGGTGCGGCGCGCCGTCCGAAGGTCGGTTGTGAACAGCATGTTGAGGTGGAGGTTCACCAGCCCGTCGCCGATGTAGCTGCCCCTCTCCCGCCACGGACAGTCGGCGTAGGCGTCGTCGGCCGAGCACGTCAGCGTCCGGACGGACGTCGCCCACGCCCACTCGAAAACGGGATCGTCGCAAGAGAACGGGGTCGTGATGCCCCGGTAGATCAGGCGGCTCCGAACCCAAAGGTCGTGGAGCCGGAGGTCGGCCGGGCGGCCGTCGGGCGAGCGCATGGTCACCTGCACCAGCTTGCCGCCCCGCGGGTGGAACAGCTCGATCGTCTGCCGCCCGCCTCGGAGAACAAACCGGTCGGTGGCGTCGACGAACGGGTTGGACCTCAGGATGGCCGCTCGTCCGTCTTCCCGCACCCAGTCGTCGGAGGTGACGTCCACCACGGTTCCGGAAGGGCCTTCGACGTCGAGGACGATGTGGCCATGGAATTCGCCGGCAAACTTCAGGGACCAGGTCGCCTCGGGCGCGCCGATCGACCCCACCTCGGCCAGACGTTCGGCGGGGAGGTTTTGGGTCGAGCCCGGAGCCGGCCGGTCCCAGCCGACCAACCGACCCGGGGACACGCCGAACCGGTGTCCGGCGACGCCGATCCAGCCCTCCGGAGGGCGCCAGCCGTCTCGATCGGGAAGCCGGATGCTCTCCTTGGCCCCGACCGGACTCACGAGAAACGCCTCCGGGCACTCGGGTTCGGGGCGGGCGGACAGGCGGAGGCCGGACGCCCTCGGCAGAGAGAGCAGGAAGCTCCAGAACTCGGTCAGCACCTCGACCTTGCCGGTCAGCAGATTCCACCCGGCCTCGAGCGAGATCGCGGCCGTGCCGTGGTTGCCCCGGTCGGGCGTGGCCTGAGCCCGGAACGCGCGACCGTTGATCGCCAACTCTCCCCAGAAGCACCCGAGCTGGACCGTCTGGGGACGGTCGGCGTGGATCCAGGTGGCGAATCCGACCCAGGGCTTCTGCTTCCGTTCGACGCCGTCCGTCCGGTTGGCGTCCGGGTCGTTCGACTGGAACCCCCAGACCGCCTCTTCCTCCATCAAGGGGCCGGCCAGCAGAACCGACCGGGGCCGGACGGCATCGAACGGAATCGACGTGCCCGAAAAGGGGCGGAGCGGACCCCAAGGGCACTCTTCCCGTTCGAGGGGCCGAACGGGCGCCCCGGCGTCGGAGTCTAGCCGGCGCGTATCGCAGATCTCGACCGGACCTTGGGCGAAGCTGAACGAGGGGGCGTGCGGGTCCCACGCCGAAGACGGGGCTCCGGTCCACTCCCCCGGCGTCGACAGATCGACGCTCCCGGCTCGACCAGACGCCCAGAAGCCGGGTTTGCCGTCGGGCATGGTCTGGAACGAGGACGCCCCGAAGAAGTTCGCTTCGACCACGATCTCGTTCTCGCCCGTCTGCAGGTGCTTCGACACGTCGGCCGAGTCGTACTCCGGAAACTGGGTGACGAAGCGCCCCGGTCCGGCGGCGACAAATCTGCCGTTGACCCAGAGGCGGTAGCGGGTGTCGGCGAAGAGACGCAACCGGGCTTCCCGGGGCACTTCGTCGAGACGAAACCGCCGGCGGAACACGGCGAACGCGTTGCGCGCCGGCGTCGGGTCTTTGGTCCACACAAAGTTGGCGGGAAGGTCGGTTGCCTCCATGTCGGAACACTACCGCCTCGGGAAGCCGGCAGGACTCGAGGCAACCAGGATTAGCCGCCGCAGGCGGTCGCCGCGCCGCGCCGGCCGGTAGTTTCACCAGTATCTCTTCTGGCCGACGTGGGCGAGGTAGTGAATGCCCCTAGACTGTGCTATCGTAAGGGGGACTCATAGGGGATATCCCCTTCGACAATGCTTGGGAGAAGGTTAATATGAATCGACTGATGACCTCTGCCGCCGTTGCGGCTCTTGTCGCGGGTGCTTTCGCTCAATCTTTCACCGAAAGTTTCGAGGGCGTCGTGGCTTCGGGAACCGCGTCTTCCGGGACCCTGGTTGCCGACCAGACCTGGACCTACATCAACCGCTCGTCGCCCGTCGGGACCGTCGGTTGGTTTGCCGGAAATCCGGCCGTCTTCCCGGCCCACCAGGGCACGGGCTACGCGGGAGTCAACTTCAACAGCGTCGCGGGCGCCAACCTCATCAACAACTGGCTGTTCAGCCCCGTCGTCACGTTCCAGAACGGCGACTTGATTTCGTTCTTTGCCCGACAGGTTGCGGGGAACGTCTTCCCGGACCGACTCCGGCTTCGATTGGGCCTGAACGGTGCGAGCACCGACGCTGCCGACTACAGCACCGTCTTGCTTACGATCAACCCGAACCTCACCAACACCGGGTTCCCGGACGTTTGGACCGAGTTCACGGCGACGGTTTCGGGCCTTTCTGGACCGACCCCGGGGCGGATCGCGTTCCACTACGACGTTCCGGATGGTGGTCCTGCGGGCAACAACTCCAACTACATCGGCATCGACACGATCACGTATGAGGCCGTTCCCGAGCCGGCGACCCTCGCCGCCCTTGGTCTCGGTGCCCTCGCCGTGATGCGACGCCGCCGCAAGAGCTGAGCTGTACGGCTCTGTTCCGAACCGATTCTGGGCCGCCGGGTTCCCGGCGGCCCAGTCGATTTTCCAGAACCCGCCCGCGATGGGGTCTGCCGCCCCCGACGGCCGGCCCGTGCCCGAGAACGAGACGGCTTGGACCGCCACGAGTTGAGGCCAGGACCAGACGCCCAGACCGGCCTCCCGTTCGTCACCGTCGAGCGGGCTCGCCGGTTCCCCGCGGAACACGCCGGGAAGGTCCGCAAGGTGCTCCGGCAAAAAGAAAGCCGCCGACCGGCCGGTCGGCGGCGGGAATTCGTCGGAGCGGCGCCCTCACTTGGGGCAACAGGTGCCGTAGGGCTCCTTTGTCTTGACTTCCTTGGCCGAGTTGTCGACCAGATTGCCTTCGATCTTGGACTCGACGGCCAGACGAGGCATGGTTTCGGCGGCACGGTTGGTGCTGGAGGAGTAGGCCGCCAAGGCGGTCAGGGCCGCGGCGACGAAGACGCCGACGAGGAGAAGCTTCTGCTGGGCGGTTCGCATGCGAAGATTATGGGCCACCCTGGGCGAAGCCCCAAGCGGCGCGGGCCGAAACGTTATCGTTTGGTCCAGAATACCCCCCGCCCGGTAGTCAAGAGAAACGACGGCTCTTTGCCGCATGGCGGGCGGGTGGTCTCTTCCGTCGTGCGGGAGTCCGGATCGGCTTTCACGCAATAATACGGGACCGATGGACGGTATCGACCTCCCGATCTCGCTCGAACCCGGAGCCGCGATCCCGGCATATCAGACCGCCGGGTCGGCCGGTCTCGACCTCAGGTGCTACGAGCCGGTCGAGCTGGCGCCGATGGAGCGTCGCCTTGTCCGGACCGGCATCCGGGTCGCCATTCCCCCCGGCTACGAAGGACAGGTCCGCCCGAGATCGGGTCTGGCGATGCGTCTCGGGCTTTCGATGGTCAACACGCCGGGAACGATCGACAGCGACTACCGCGGCGAAATTCAGGTCCTCCTGATCAATCTGGGGTCGGAAGTCGTCAAATTGTCAGAGGGCGAGCGCATCGCCCAACTGGTCGTGTGCCCCATTGCCCGGGCCGACATCCGGGTCGTGGAATCACTCGACGAGACCGAACGCGGAGAGGGTGGCTTTGGCAGTACCGGTACAGTCTGAGCATGCGAGGATGTGCCCGAGATGTTTCGCGGTTCTCGGGCCGTACGACAGCACTTGTCCCGAGTGCGGCGCTCCGATCGACAACGGGGGCAACCCCGTCATGGACGAGGACGCCGTCCAGCCCGACCTGGCGCGTGCCAATCTGTTGCGGATGCGGGGCGAGTACAAGCAGGCGGAGGAGGTCTGTCTCGCCATCCTGCGGCGTTTTCCGAACCAACCGACCGCCAACGGTCTCCTCGGGGACATCTGCGCCGAGCGGGGCGACCTGGAGCAGGCGGCCGAGTGGTACGAACTGACCCTCGACCTGACTCCGAACGACGCGGTCATCGAGCGCAAGCTGCGCGACGTGCGCGAGCGGATGGCGAACCGGGACGTCGCGGAAACGGCCAAGAAACTCGGACTGCCGACGTCGAAGCCCCGAATCGGGTTGTTCGCGATCGGTCTGCTGATCGTCCTGGTGGGCAGCGCGGCGGTGGCCTACACGCTCGGCCGCCAGGCCCAACCGTCGAGCCTCGAACCCGACCGGACCGTGGTCACCGACCTTCCCGTGACGCTGTCGGGAGACTCGCGGACCGAGGCCGGAGGGGCGACGGTCGGCGCCGCCGAAGACCAGGCCATCGTCCGCAAACTGCTCGAAGCGGCGCCCCAAGAATCGGCCAAGCTGCTCGACGCCGAGATCGATCCCCGCACGGCCGTCGTCACCCTGACCTTCCGGGTTTCGGACGGTGAAGACCCCCGCGCTCTCGGCGCCCGCTTGGCCGCCTTCACGCTCCAGTCCGAGCCGCGGTCGCCGCGCGTCGTCCTGCGCGCGGTTCGGGCTTCGGCTCTCGTCTGGGTGGCCGACATGGAC
>JBDNCL010000123.1:0-8731 GCA_046719655.1 Fimbriimonadaceae bacterium | reverse complement strand
AGTGGGTGGTCAACCAGGCGTTCGAGATCGACCGGTATCAGCCTCTCCTCTTCTACGTCGAGTCGTTCGACCACCTTTTCGAACAGGTGGAGGAACTCGAGCGGTGGATGAAGCGGGGCAAACTCGACAACGTCGCACCGGGCGAGCCCGGCGTAGACGAGGCCGATCTGAGGAGCTTTCTCGAAGCCGGGGCGGACTGACGACGGTCAAACGGCTCGCGGGGCCGGAGCTCGGTAGGCCTCGGGCGCCCGGCCGGAGCGTTCGATTTCGGGCAGGACCACGCGCGCGAAGTCGCGCAGGTTGGGGGCGGTGAAGTCGATTCCCTTCTCGAAGAACCGATCGACGTTCATGGCGACGACGGCCCCGCCCGCGCCCAGGGTGTACCCGTTTCGCGCCTTCTCGGCCGCGAGTTCGCCGACGAGTTCGAGGGCTTCGTCTTCGGTCCCGGGGGTGGACACGCTCACGAGAACCAAGTCGGGCCGATGGCGCTGGGCGGCGCTCAGAAAGGCCTCGGCCGGCACGTTGGCGCCGAGGTAGTACGTCTCCCACCCGGACACCCTCAACACGTCGCTGATCATGCGCAGGCCGATCGCATGCCAGTTGTTGGGAGCACAGCCGAGAACGGCCGACTTGTCGATCCGACGGATGGCGGGGCGCATGCTCACCACGTGCGCCATCATCCGTTCCGTGATCGCGGACGCCATGTGCTCCTGGCCCTCGTCGATGGCTCCGACCTTGTACCAGGTGCCGATCGTTTCCATCGCCGGCCCCAGCAGGTACTGGTAGATGTCTTCGAGAGGGGTGTTCGCCCGGCCGTAGTGCTCGACGATCTCTTGGCAGGTGGCTCGGTCGCCCTGGATGGCGGCCCGGGAATACTCCTTGATCGCCTGATGGATGTCCATCGACACGGTTCGGGCGGGCTGCTGGTCGAGAGCCTTGCGGACCGCGTCCTGAACGTCGGGCGATGCCAGAGAGTAGAACACCTGGCGTCCGAGCTTGCTCGCGACCACGACACCCTTGGAGCGCATGCGGGCGAGGTGGTTCGAGACGTTGGGCTGCTTGAGCCCGGTTGCTCCGACGATTTCGGAGACGTTGCGCGGCCCGTTCAACAGGCAGGACAAAATGCGCCTTCTCGACTCCTCTGCCAACTCCTCGTAAACGCTCATGGATTCCCCCGCCGAACGAATATCATTCTATCAGTGTTGCTTCAATATAAGACGACGATTCTAGCCGATGTATTGGCAACTCCCCGCCGTTGCCGAGGAGTAGAATGCGACGCGTTGACTCAACGACGAGGAAAACACCCATGTCGAACCGCCTTTCTGCCGAAGAAACTCGTTTTTTGGACCGTGTCCGCGCCTTTGCCGAGTCGGAGGTGTGGCCCGAGTCTCTCCAATGGGACGCGCAAGCCGCGTTCCCGGAAGACATCTGGACCCGCCTGGGTTCGATGGGGCTCTTGTCGATGACCCTGCCCGTCTCGATGGGCGGTACCGGATTCTCGTGTCGCACCTATTGTGAGGCATGCCGGATTCTCGCGGCGGCCGACCCGGCTCTCTCGATGAACGTGGCCGCCGTCAACGCGCTGGTCGTCGCCCACATCGCCCGGTTCGGGACGGACGAGCAGAGGGCCAGATACCTTCCCGGAATCGTGTCCGGCGACATTCGGCTCGCCTGGGGGTTGACCGAACCCGACGCCGGTTCGGACGCGCGCCGGGTGCGGACTCGGGCGACTCCGATCGCGGGCCGCGAGGGCTGGTACCACCTCGACGGGGAAAAGATGTTCATCACCAACGCCGGACGGGCCAACCTGATCGTGGTGATCGCGCGCGTTTCGGAGAAGGAACTGTCGGCGTTTCTGATGGAGACCGACCAGCCCGGGTTCGAACTGGTCGAACGGATTCCGACCGTCGGGGTGCGGGCGTCGTTCACGGCCAGGTTCCGGATGAACCGGGCCGAGGCGTGGCACACGCCGTGCACGTTCGAAGAGGCGATCTCGCTGCTCCACCGCGGTCGGCTCGGCATCGCCGCCATGGCGCTGGGCATCGCGGAGCGGGCCTTCGACCTGATGGTCGGTTACGCGAAGGAGCGCGAGCAGTTCAACCGCCGTCTCGGGGACATGCAGTCGGTTCAAAACATGATCGCCGACAGCGCCGTCGAGTTGGAGGCGTCGCGGCTCCTGATTCAGAACGCGGCCCAGATGTTCGACGACGGGTTGCCGATCGTGGCCCAGGCGTCCATGGCCAAGCTGTTTGCGAGCGAGACCGCGAACCGGGTCACCAACCGGTCCATCCAGGTCCACGGCGGGCGGGGCATGGTGCCCGAGTATCGGGTCGAGAAGCTCTGGCGAGATGCGAAGCTCACCGAGATCGGCGAGGGCTGCAGCGAAATCCAGCGGATGGTGATCGCCAAGCAGGCGTTAAAATAGCGGCGACTCCGGAAAAGCGACTCGAAGTCGCGGTAAGAGACGACGGGCGTGAAACCCCGATCGCTGCTGGGCGTTTGTAAAGAGAACCGGTCATGACCATCCCTGCTCTGCTCTCGCTGTCCGCCGCTGCCGCTCTCGCCAACCCGGGGGCTCCCGAACCGCTCGAGTTTCACCGCAAGTTCCAGCTCGGCGAGCGGGCGACCTACGAAGTCCAGGCCACGCTGAATTCGGAGAGCCGGCGGTTGGGGACGGACACCTGGATGCCCGAAGATCTCGACATCCGCTACCGGTTCAGCTACGACGTGACGCGGATGCTGACCGACGGCATCGCGGTGATCCGGTACCGGCGTCCGAGCATCACGGAAACCCAGGGGGAGACGTTCGAGCGGGGGCCGATCAGCCGGAACATCGACCTGAACATGGATCTCGAGCTCCAGGTGTCGCCCATCAACGAGATTCTGCAGATTCGCGACCTGGCCCCCAAGGCTCCCGCCCAGGGGGCCGGTTCCCGTCCGTCGAGATGGGCGTTCAACCCGGTCCTCTCCAATTTGGGAATCGCTCAGCCGCAGAACCCGCTGGGGGAGCTTCTCGGGCAGTTCGTCGGCGAGATCTATCGGCTCTCCCTGTTCATGGGCTCGCTCGACAGTTCGCTCGACTTTGCCCCGCGCCTCTCGTTCGAGGAGGTCCGCCCGGGCGACTCCTGGAAGCGTACGGTGGGCTACTCGCCCCAGAAGCTCACGGGCCGCAGCGAGCGGATGGCGGTGCAGAGGCTCGACTACACGTTCACGTACAAGGGGATCGTGAGGTCGAACAACGTCGACGTGCACCGGATCCAGGCCACCCTCGACCACAAGACGGACCTTGCCGAGTTCATCCACAGCACCTTCGGCGTGAAGTCGGAGCAGACCGGCCTCCGGGCGATCCCGATGGAGTTCAAGGCGACGATCGACTACGATCTCGAACTCCGCACCCACCGCACGCTGCGGGCGGTGGGGAACACCCAAGGGGGCTTCGGCGTCATCGTGAACCAGTTCCCGAACCAGCCGGTCGAGGAAGAGCGGTTCAAGGGGCGCGCCGTTCTTCGGACCGTGAACTGGGCCGTGGGTCCGGCCGCGCCCTCGGCACCCGCACCGCGACCGGCGCCGACGGCGCCGGCCCGGCGGCGGTGACCCGACCGGTCTTGGAGGTCAGAAAGGCGGCTCCAAAGACCCCAGCGCTGTCCCCGAGCCGCGGACGCAGGAAGGGCGTCTCCAGGCGAGGGTTGAACACGTGTCGGGCCGCCTCGGCGACCCCCCGGGTGTAGAGATCGTCGACGTTCCCGACCCCGCCGCCGATCACGACGGCGTGGGGGTCGAAGATGTTCAACACGACCGCCACCGCCCGACCGAACAGCTCGCACAACCGTTCGATCGTCTCGGTGGCCGCGGGGTCCGAGCCGGACCGGTGCCGTCCGGCGATCTCGCCGAGCCGACGCCGGGTCCCCGTCAGGGACTCGTAGTACCGTTCGGTCGCCGGACCCGACAGGAAGGTTTCGACGCAGCCTCGGCGACCGCAGTAGCAGGGCGGACCGGTCGGGTCGAGAACGTTGTGGCCCCACTCGCCGGCGATGCCCTGGAGTCCCGGCAACGCACGTCCGTCGACGACGAGCCCGCCCCCGACGCCGGTTCCCATGATGATGCCGAACACGGTCGGTCGTCCGACGGCGGCGCCCATGGCCGCTTCGGCCAGCGCGAAGCAGTTGGCATCGTTCTGAAGGACCACTCCGCAACCGAGGGCCCGCTCGAGGTCGCCGGGGAGGTCGCGCCCGTTCAGCACGACCGAGTTGCAGTTGCGCATGCCGCCGGTGGGGGCGTCGAACGCTCCCGGCGTGCCGAATCCGATCTTGTCCGGTCTCGACAGTCCGGTTTCGCGCTCCATCCAGTCCACGAGCCGGGAGATCTGGGCCACGACGTGCTCGTATCCCTGCTCCGCTTCGGTGGCGACCCGGTTTCGGAACACGGGTTCGGTCGGCCGGTCGGGATCGAGAACGACGCCCTCGATTTTGGTGCCTCCCAGGTCGATACCCCACAGCATGGATCGGGGATACCTGAAGCGGCGGGCCGGGCGCCCCAACCTGTCGGGCGATGCGCCGCGGAGGGCCGGAAGGGTTCCGAACGAACACCGGAGTTCGGGTAAAAGCACGTTCTGGAGAAGAACCATGCCACTGAATCCTGGAACCCCCGCCCCCGCCTTCACGCTCAAGACGATGACTTCCGACGGACTGAAGGACGTGTCTCTGTCCGAAAACCTGGGTCGCAAGAACACGGTCCTGCTGTTCTTCCCGGCCGCCTTCACGAGCGTCTGCACGAAGGAGCTCTGCGACGTCTCGGCCGGTCTCGGAGCCTACGCCGAACTCGACGCCGAGGTCTACGGGATCAGCGTCGACAGCCCGTTTGCCCAGGACGCCTGGGCCAAGGCGAACAACATCGGCATTCCGCTGCTCAGCGACTACGACCGGAAGGTGAGCGAGGCCTACGACGTGCTGCTCCCCGACCTGGTCGGGCTTGGTCCGGCTTCGGCGCGGGCGGTGGTGGTCATCGACAAGGAGGGCGTCGTCCGCTACGCCGAGCAGACGCCGACCCCGACGGATCTGCCGAACTTCGAGGCGGTGAAGCAGACGTTGGCAACCCTGTCCTGATCGTCGGACCCGGCACGACGGTACGGTCCGCCGCCTGCTCGGGCGGCGGACCGTCTTTCTGGGCCGACGCGTTCGGACGCGGTCGTCGGTCCCGACCAGCGAACGGCCGACCCGATCCACCAAAATCGAAACGAAAACCTCAGGAGGAGATCGAATCGATGAAGATCGGCATTTTCACCGCCCTGTTCGGCGACAAGAGTCGCGCCGAAGCCCTGGACATCGTCAAGGCCGAGGGGATCCAGGCGGTCGAGCTCGGCGGCGGCGCCTATCCCGGGGCCGCCCACATCGAGGTCGAAAAGCTGCTGGAGAGCAAGGCGGAGCGCGACAGGCTGATGAAGGACATCGAGTCGCGCGGTCTCGTTCTCACCGCCATCAGCGTGCACGGGAACCCCCTTCACCCGAACAAGGCGATCGCCGAGGAGCACCACAACGCCTTCGTGAACGCGGTCAAGCTGGCCTCCATGCTCGGGGTCGAGTGCGTCAACGGCTTCAGCGGGTGCCCGGGCGAGGGGCCCAACGGCAAGTACCCGAACTGGGTCACGTGCGCGTGGCCGGACGAGTTTCGGGACGTTCTCGAGTGGCAGTGGTCGAAGAGGGTGCTTCCTTACTGGAAGAAGCAGGCCGCGTTCCTGAAGGAGCACAAGGTCAAGTTCTGCATCGAGATGCACCCGGGCTTCGTGTGTTACTCGAACGACACCCTGCTGAAGCTTCGCAACGGGGTCGGCAAAAACGGCGATGCGATCGGAGCGAACTTCGATCCTTCCCACCTGTGGTGGCAGGGGATCGATCCGATCGCGGCCGTGCGCGAGCTGGGGGCGGAGGGGGCGCTGTACCACGTGCACGCCAAGGACACCCGGATCGACCCCTACAACTCCGCCCGGAACGGCAACCTCGACACCAAGTCGTACGGCGACATCCGGAACCGTTCGTGGGTGTTCCGGTCGGTCGGCTACGGGCACGGTATCGAGTGGTGGAAAGACTTCGTCTCGAACCTCCGCATGGTCGGTTACGACTTCGTGCTGAGCATCGAGCACGAGGACGGCCTGATGTCGCCGATGGAAGGTCTCCGGAAGGCGGTGTCGGTTCTCAAGCAGGCCGTCATCGAAGAAGAAGCGGGCCCGATGTTCTGGGCGCGCGACTGATCGTCGGATTCCGTTGGGCGGCCCCGGTCGTCGCGACCTCGGGGCCGCTCTCCCGTCGGGAGGGGCCGGCTCGGCCGGTGCGGCACCCCGGCGCCCCGGCTGGTCCGAGCCGGCCGGACCGGTCGGCGAGGCCTCTTCGGAGGTCCGGTATACTGGCCGGGCACATCACCTCCCCTTGGAGCCAGCAGTTTGCGCCAGCGTAGTCTTCTCTTCCTCGCCTTCGTCCTCGCCCTCACGGCGATTTCGGCGTTCCTCGCCTATCGGGCTCCGACCAAGTACGGTTTGGACGTCCGCGGCGGTGTCCGCTTCACGTTCCAGATGGACCTGGAGGAGCTCACGCCGGACCAGCGGCAGAATCTCGCCCTCGTCCGATCGAACCTGACCCGAATCCTCCAAGATCGCGCTTCGCAGGCCCTCGGCGTGGCCGAGGCAACGGTTCAGACCCGTGGCGCGGACCAGTTCATCGTCGAGCTGCCCGGGGAGACCGACATCGATCGGGCGCGTCAGGTCATGTCGACCACGGCGAAGATCGTGATGTACCACGCCCGGAACGTCACGACGCCGATCTCCAACCGGCGGTATGAGGAGGCGGGGATCGACTCGAGCGGAAGCTCTCCGTTCATCCGATTCCGAATTCGGGCGACGGATCGCGAAATCGGTCCCGACGACCCCGAGTACCAGGAGATGATGCGGGGGTGGGAAGTCATCCTCGAGGGCGAAGACCTGGCCCGAGCCGAGGTCGTGCCGGGGCGACGAACGGGCGAGTACATCCCCCAGATGCGCTTCTCGGCGGAGGGCAGCCGCAAGATCGAGCGCTGGAGCCGCCAGTACACCCGGCGGCAGGAGATGCTGGCGAGCGTCCTCGACGGCCGCGTGCTCAGCATCGCTCCGCTCCGCGAAGGGGCCATCATCAGCGACAACGCGGTCATCGAAGGCACCTTCGATACGGCCTACGTTCGCGACCTCGTCAATCTTCTGAACGCCGGCAGCCTCCCGGTCTCGCTCGAGGAGATTCGGTCCGAGAAGGTCGACCCGACGATCGGCGACCAGGCGCTCGGCCAGATCATGCTGGCGGGCTACCTCTCGTTCTTCCTGATCGCCGTCTATCTGATCGCGTACTACGTGTTTCCGGGGATCGTCGCCTTGACGGCCCTGGTTCTCTACGCGCTCTTCACGATAGCGGCGCTCAAGACGATCGGGGCCACGTGGTCGCTGGCCGCGATCGGCGGCTTCATCTTGTCGGTCGGTATGGCGGTCGACGCCAACGTTCTCGTCTTCGAGAGGCTCAAGGAGGAGCTGCGTTCCGGGAAGACGCTTCAGGCGGCGGTGCCGCTCTCGTTCAAACGGGCGTTGCCGGCGATCGTCGACTCGAACACCTGTACGATCATCACGTCGCTGGTGCTGATGGTGCTGGGCACGGGGCCGGTCAAAGGGTTTGCCACCGTCCTTCTCGTCGGCGTCGTCATCTCCCTGTTCACGGCCGTCGTCGTGACCCGGGCCTTGATGATGTTCCTCATGGGAATGGGCATCGGCCTGGACACCAAGAAGTACGGACTCACGCGCCAGTGGTTCGGAGAGAAGTACGAGCAAGGCGCGGCCAGCAGGCAGCTCCCGGTCGTCGAGCGCCGAAACACGTTCTTCATCGTGTCGACCTTGGCGATCGTTCCCGGCATCCTGTTCATCTTCTTGGGCGGCATCAAGCCGAACGTCGAGTTCCAGGGCGGGGTCGAGGGCGTCTATACGACGGCCGGAAACCCGCGTTCGACGCCCGAGATTCTCCGATCGCTTCGGAACGCGGGAGTCGACGGCGCCAACGTCAAGCTGGCCGTCTTCACCGACCCCGAGACGAACCGAACCGAGAACATCGTCTATGTCACGGCTCCCATTAAGGGTCAGCTCGATCCCGAGATTCAGCCGGACCCCGTAGCCCGACGCGCGTTCCTGGCGCGGGCGGCCGGATTCGACATCGCCGCCGAGAGAGGCTTCACCGAAGTCGGGCCGAGCGTTTCGGCCGAAACCCGCCAGACCGCCATCAACGGCGTGCTGATCTCGATCTCGCTGATCGTGGTCTATCTGGCGATCCGATTCGGCTTCGCGATGGGCGGCTTCGCCGTCGGCCTCCGGTTCAGCGCCGCAACCATCGGCGCTCTCCTGCACGACTTCGGCATCGTGTTCGGCTTGGCGGCCGTGATGGGCTTCTTCTTCGGTTGGGAGATCAGCGCCCTGTTCATCACGGCCATGCTGACCGTCGTCGGCTACTCGACCCACGATACGATCGTCATCTTCGACCGCATCCGCGAGAACCTGCGCAAGGCGATCGGTTCTCAGGACCTGAAGCACATCATCAACGTGTCGGTCACGCAGTCCATCGCGCGCTCGATCAACACGTCGGCCACCGTCATCGTCGCTCTGTTGATGCTGGTGATCTTCGGTTCGGCGACGGTCGATCTCAGGTTCTTCAACCTCGTGATGCTGGCCGGCATCTTG
>JBDNCL010000122.1:0-8790 GCA_046719655.1 Fimbriimonadaceae bacterium | reverse complement strand
ACGGCCGGCGCACCAACGAAAGAGCGGGGGGACGACCCCCCGGCGGTCGTCACGCGACTTGCGCTTACGCTTCTCGTCGGGTGGAACCTACGGTCCGAGCCCGGCGTTGTCTTCGTCCTCCACGATGGTGGGGGTGACGAAGATGATCAGCTCTTGGTTGTTGACCTCGCGGCTCCGCGTTCGGAAGAACTGTCCCACGATCGGCAAGTCGCCGAGGACGGGGATGCGGCTCTCCGAGCCCGTATCCTGCTTTCGGGTCAATCCGCCGAGAGCGATGCTCTCGCCGCTGCGGACGCGGGCGACGATCGACACGGTCTGCTGGAGGATGTCGGGGACCTCCTGACCCTCAGGGCTTCGGCGAATCTGACCGAAGTCGGAGAGGGTGACGTTGATGAAGGTCACGACGGTCCCGTCTTCGTTGATTCGCGGCGTGATCGCGAGGACGGTCTGCACCGGAACCTGCACGAGCTGCGGCGCGCTGATGACCTGGCCATTGCCGACGCTGACGAGCTGGTTCAAGAAGATCCAGGTGTTGACCAGGTTCTGGATGACGGCAGGCTGGTTGTTGAGGGTGCGAAGAACCGGGCTCTGGATGCTTCGGCCGCGGCCCTCGGTGAGAAGGGCGCGCATCCGCGCGGTGACGTTTCCGGTGGCGTACGACAGGAACACGGGGTCGCCGGCGCGGGCGAACGAACCGGGCCGGTTGCCGGCAAAGATGGTGCCGCGCTCGTAGAGCCAGTCGAAACCGAGCGAACGGGTGATGCTCGTACTGGTCGTGACGAACTCCACCTTGACGATCACCTGCCGCGGAGCGACGTCGAACGTGGCGATGAAGCGCTGCAGGTCGGCGATATCCTCTTCCGAGCCGCGGACGACGATGCTGTTGTCGACCGGGTCGTAGCTGACGTAGTCGATGGACTGGCCCACCAGACCCTGTCCGGGCTGGAGCGTCTGACCGCCGCCTCCGCCGAAGCCGCCCCCGCCGAGGCCGCCCGCGCCGGGCTGGCCGAGACCGCCGCCTCCGGGCGGACCGAAGCCGCCAAAGCCGCCACCGCCCATTCGGCCTCCACCGCCTCCGCCGACCATGTCGGCCTGGCCCTGACCCTCGCCGGGGAGGGCGATCCCGGTGGAGCTGTCGTTCGAGAACAGCTGAGTGACCGGAGTCGGGGTGAAGTTGTTGGTCGCCGGGTTGCCGGCGATGATCGGCGCCCCACCGACCTGACGGGCCTGAACGCCGGGAATCTGGTCTCGGAACCGGGCGATATCGGCAAAGCCACGTCCGCCCTCGTAGGCGCGGCCGTACTTGATCTGATCGAACACGTCGCGCGCATCGGCCCGGAGGAGACGAATCTTCCGGAACGCCTTGGGCTTGGCCGGATCAGCCGGCCGGTTGACCACGATCGGTTCGGGACGCGTTCGGGAGATGATGTACACGCCGTTCGGGTCCCGCCGGTAGGTCGCGCCGGCGGCTTGGACCATGTAGCGCAGAACTTCTTCCGCGCTGACCCCCTTCAGCGAGAGGGTGATGCGGGGAAACGGTTCCGGACTGGGTTCCACGACAAACATCAGGCCCGTCTGCTGGGTCAGCATTCGGGTCGCGGCGATCATGTCGGCATCTTTGACGGAGAAGTCCACCAGAATCTCTTCCGGCGCCGTCTGGGCGATGGCCCCACCGGCCACCACCAGAGCGGTGCTCACCGTCATCGCGCAGACTATCGCCCACTTGGTGAAGCGCAAACGCATGACTTTGTACTCCTTACCTTCCAAAAACTCGTCCTGATGGGGCCCGACGCCCGGGCCCCGTTTGTCCCATCTGCTTAGCGGAAGCCGCCGCCGCCGAAGCCGCCGAAGCCGCCTCCGCCCATGCCGCCGAAGCCGCCTCCGCCGAAGCCGCCGAAGCCGCCCAGACCGCCGCCGCCGAAGCCGCCGAAACCGCCCAGACCGCCGCCGCCGAACCCTCCGCCGAAGCCGCCGAGGCCACCGCCGAAGCCGCCGCCGCCGAACCCTCCGCCGCCGAAGCCGCCGCCAAAGCCGCCGCCCATTAGGGTGCTCATCTCAGGCCGGGCGTTGCCGGGGGTCGAGCCGCCGTTCAGCATCATGATGATGTAGGCGGGATCGGCGCGCTGGATCTTGAGCCGACGCACGGGCTTCGTCGCCGCGGGAGCGGTCAGATCCTGGCCTTGCGTGATGTCCGGCGTGAGAGCCTCGCGGCGGATGATCTGGAAGACTCCGCCTTCGACCCGGTAGGTGGCATCGACCTGGTTGAGGATGTTGCGCAGGGCGGTCTCGAACGTGACGTTGCGCAGGCTGAGCGTGACCGTGCCCTGGACGTCGGGCGAGATGCTGTAAGACACGTTGACACTCCGGAAGAGTTGCCGCAGAGCCTCTCGAACGTCGGCCTGCTCCAGCTCAAGGCTGGGAATAGGCGTCTGGCTGGGATCGGCTTGAGCGAGACCCTTCGTCGGTGCACCGGCCATGAGCACGACTGCCATTGCGGCAGCGAGCAGGAATTTCCAGTTCGATCTCATCGTTTTCCTCCGAAGTATTGAAAGCGGTTGTCGGTCGCGGGTTTCGTCATTTTAACCCATAGGATCGGTCTGCCCCGATCAGTCTTCGAATTGGCCTCCGCGTCCGGGGAATCCGCCGCCGCCGGGTCGGGCGGGGGCTCCAGGAAATCCGCCGGGGACACCCGGCCCGCCGGGCACGCCGACACCCAGGCCCGCCGGCGGCGACTCGAGGTTGACGACGATCTGCCGCGGCAGGCGGTTTCCGGTCCGGGTCAGAACGGCGCGGGTCTCGTCGATCGAAGCGACCGTCCACTCCGAGTTGGGAATTCTCATTCCCGGACGAACGATCTCGGCCCGCCCGTCCTCCATGATCAGAATCGCGCTGACCGTGTCGCCGACGAGCACACCGGCCAGGCGCCGGTAAGGCTGCGGCTCGAGCATGTCCTGGGTGGTCTCCTCCTCGGGAGGGGTGTAGCGGATCGACCATCCACCCGACTCCTGCACGAAACGCTCGGCGCGCTGGGAGCGCTCGAAGGCCAGTTCCGCCGGAAGCAAAGCGAACGGGTCCGGCCGAGTGCCGAACCGCCGGGAAGCGACGAGGTTTGCCAGCCGGGTCGGGTCGGCGGCGACTTCGACGCGGATTCCGGCGTCGACGTCGGGCCGAAACTGAGTGCCGGCCGCCCCGCCGGTCCTCGAGGCTCCGGTCGGGGGCGTGGCGCCGCCGGTGGCCGTCGGGCCTTCCCCATCGATGTCGATGCCGACTTGGGCGGCCGCGTTCTCGACGGGGGTGCAACCCGTGAGACCGATCAGGACGGCGAGGGAAAGTACGGCCCCTGGCCAGGCAAACGTCCGCATGGTTCTGCTTTCCATTGTTGTCTCAGAAGCCTCCAACACTAGTCTTCGAACTGGCCGCCGCGGCCCATCGGAGGCGTCGATCCGGGAGGAAGCCCGGCCGGAGGACCGCCCCGCATCGCGCCGCCAGGCCCGCCGAACCCGGGGGCGCCGAAACCGCCCGGCGGTGCTCCCGGCACGCCCGCTCCGGCTCCGCCGCCCGCGCCGATCTCGGGCACGGGCGGAAAGATCTCGCGGCCCCGGATGAAGCCGACGATGGTCAGATTGTAGGTTCCCGTCAGCACGGGCGGAGAGGCCGTCGGCTCAAACGACTCCAGGGAGAGACCGTCGGCCACGGCCAGGTACCCCGGCATGTTCGACCACGACCGGATGTGGTTCGTTATCTGAGAATACGTCCCGCGGACCGTGACCGCTCCCAAGTCGAAGATGACGACGGGGAACGTGAGCGACGGGAAGTTGAAGTATGAGGCCAGAATCGACGACGCCGACTCGTCGGGGAACGGGATCATCGGCCCATTGACGACCGTCACGCCTCCGGAAAGAAGCTGTCGGTTGACCGCTCTCTGGACGTTGTTTCGGAACCGCCGCGCGTCGACCGTGAGCTGCCAGGCGTTCACGGCGAGGTTGATGCCGCCCTGCTCGACGCTGGCGGGAGGGGTGTGCCGGGCAACCGTCACGCGCCATTCCGAAGCCTTCTGCTCGAGGAGCTCTTCGGCCTGCCGCACGCGCCGTTGGGCCGCCGGCATCTGATTGGCCACTGTCTCCAGTTCGTCGCTGTTCGCATTCAGCAACCGGGCCTGCTCCATGTTGGGCAGGAAGCCGCCGTTGCCGAAGACCCCGAACAGCCCGATGGCCACGGAGATGATGGCGATCGCGATGCCGATGGAGAGAATCGCGCCAAAGCCAAGCTTCATGATCGTCGACCTCGTGTCATCCAGTTCATGCCTTCGGTTCCAAGAATCATGTCAGAGACCCACCGGTCCTTGGCCGGCTCCCTGCGGCGCGCCGGGCAGATTCATGCCGGGAGGGGCGCCGGGGAGGTTGCCGCCCGGGAGTCCCATACCCGGCGCGCCGAAACCGCCCGGACCGCCGAATCCTCCGAACCCGCCGCCGCCACCGCCGCCGGTCGCACTGAGCGTGGCGGTCGGATCGGGGGTCCGCAGATCCCTCGGAATGGTCATCGCGACGGTCACGACCGACGCGTCGGGCATGGCGCCCCGCGGACCGGGCGCGGTTCCGAAGCCGCCGACTCCGGTGAAGCCGGTCACCGAGCCCCGCGCGAGGAAGTACTCCAGGCGCTGCATGGGGTCGTCGGGAATCTGAGCCTCTCCGGGCCGGATCGGCCGACCGGTCTGGTCGAACTCAGTCAGCGCGGGGACGAAAGGACTGGTGATCTGGTAGCCGGAGCGAGAAACGCTGATGGCGCCGGGGAACCGCAGAAGGGCCAGCATGAGATCGGCGTACTCCTGGTGCGTCTTCACGGTGCCGCTCATCGTCACGGTGGCGTTCTGTTCGCCGATGGGCTGGGCGCTCATCGAGATCACCCGGAAGAAGGAAGGCACGTAGCGGCGCACCTCGTCGTAAAGGTCGGCGTACACCGTGTTGTGAGCCTTCATCGCGTCGGCCAGCAGGATGTTCTTGACGAGCTGCTGGGCGTCCGGCCCGTTCAGGAGCGCGTCGGCCTTGGCCGCCTCGTCGACGACCGCCTGGGCGCGAGGCCGCAGCTCCTCGTTGCGTTCGCGAGCCTTGGCCAGCTCGCCGGCCGAGTAGACGTTGAGGAGAACCGCAACCGCGATCGACGCGATCGAGATGAGTGCCATCAGCACCCAAGCGACCCGGGTCGCCTTCTCTTTGCCGACGTATGTGGGCAGGAGGTTGAGCTTCATCTCGCGTTCCTAGTCGAAAAAGATGTGGAGTCCGTTGCCGACCGCCACGGCGAACTCCTGCCGATGCTGGTCCACAAAGTCGGGCGCGACCTTGCGTGCGTTGACATTGAGACGACGCAAGGGATCGTAATTGTCACATTCCATTCCGAGGCTGCGGCGCAGGTAGTCGTCCAGACCCTTGAGCTTGGCCCCGCCGCCCGCGAGAACGATGACATCGACGTTTCCGCCGCGGCTGCGGAAGTAGTCCACCGAGCGCCGCACCTCCCCGACGAACTCCTCGACCGCGCTCGCCAGGGCGGTGGTGGCCGGACTGGCCTGGCTGGGCACGGGAGCGGCCGAGACCGGCGGCTCGGGTTCCCCGGGAGCTTCGGCCGAGGCGCCCGGCCCGACCGGCTCGTTCGAAAACGGATTGTAGGGGGTGAACCCCTGCGTCGGGGCACCGAAGTCGGGCACCGCGCCGACGACCGGTACCTCGAGCTTGGTCAAGTCGACCTGGCTGAACTTCGCCGACTCGGCGTCGGCGACCGACACGCCGAGCGCGTTCGCGATCTCCTTGTCGAACATCTCGCCGCCGATCGGCACTTGGCGCGGCATCAGGAGCTTGCCGTTCCGATAGATGTTGATCGAGGTCGTCTTGTGCCCGAGATCGACCACGCAGATCGTCTTGCCGGCGTAGACGTCGTCGTAGCTGCGAACGAGGGACCGGGCGAAACCCATGGGCTCCACGTCGATCGCCGCCACCTGCTTGCCCGCCTTCTTCATGCACGCCAAGACGGTGTCGATGGCCGACTGGGGGCTGATCGCCATGACGACGTCCATGTTCTGCGAGTTGGGATCGTCGTCGCCGAGCGGGCGGTAGTCGCTCACGAAGTTGCTCTCCGAGAACGGCATGTTCCGGTTGATCTCCCACTGCATCTGCTCTTTCAGCTCCGAAGGGTTCATCTTCGGAACTTCGAGCGTCCGGACCATCACGGATGCCTGCCCCGCGATCGACACGACCGCGTGCGAGGCGCTCACGCCGCTTTCGTTCAGGAGAGCCTTGAGCGCCGAACCGACGGCATCGCTGGTGTAGATGCCGGTGTGGTCGACGGAGTCGGCGGGGGTTTGGGTGATGCCGAGCGCCGTCACCGCAACATCCCTGCCTTGTGAACGTAGTTCCGCCACTTTGATGGATCGACTTCCGATGTCGATCCCGACGACGCTGTTGAGCTTTTTCGCCATAAGTCGAGATCCCGCTTCCCTGGCTGAGAGCAGAGTTATCTTATCACTCGCTCCGAACCTGTGTCAACGCGGGTTTCCCCCTCTTGTCGACGCTGAAAGGACGTCGTACGCGCGCCGATAGGTTCGTCTGCAGCCACGTTTTCTTGCCGGGACGCGCCCGGTCCGGGCACCGGGGCGGCCGAGGTCGGCGTTGCCGGTCGAGCGGGGTCATAGATTGGGGCCGAAAGTGGTCCAAAACGGGGTCGCAGTTCCCGAAGTTCGGCCCGACAAAGAAGGGGCGGGCAGGGAGCCCGGTCGGTCCCTGCCCGCGTTCGGATGTTTTCGTCAACCCGCGCTCAATTTCCCGTCCGATTTGTCGGCTGAGGGGTGAAACGGGGGGCCAACGTCTGCATGTAGATGTCGGCGACCCCGCCCCGGGTGCTGGTCCAGAACATCCAGAGCATGCCGGCTCGGCGCTCGGCGACGGACACGGAGTCGAACGGGTCTACGAACGTGAAGAGCTGCGACTCGTTGACGGCCTGCTCGATGGGCACCGGGATCTCGGCTCGCTCGACGAGCAACCCGACGGGAGCGGTGACGGTCTGGGCACCGAGAGGCGCCCCCGTAGCCGGGTCGGCTCCGACGAACGTGATCGTGACCGGTCGGTTCTCGTCGAGGGCGGTGAAGTAGACGCGCCCGTTGGCGGGATCGACCTGATAGAACGAGCTGTTGCCCGTCACGTTGATCGAGGTCACGGCCCCGTTCGGCTGAGTGTGGACCGCGAACGGCAGTTGGACCCCGAGCCGCATGGTGGTCATGAACGGCCGCGCCGCCTGACCGTTCCCGGCCGCCGAACGTCCGTACGTGAACACGTACCGGGCGGGGCGGACCTGATCGCTGCTTGGATCGATCGGGGTGTTGCCCGGACGCGCCCAGAAACCGAACTCTCCGATCAGCCGGTTGTCGAACAGACCGACCGGGCTCTGGTGTCCCACGCCGGTGGTCGTGCTGATCCGGAGAACCCGCGGCGTGTAGGTGAGGAACAGGTCGGCCGACCGGCTCGGAGCGACGCTGCCGAACCGGATCGTGCCCGTGCTCGCGTCGAAGTAGACCTTGCCGCCCAGGACGGTGTCCCAGGTGATGATGCCGGTCTGTCGGTCTTCCTGGCGGGTGTTCGGGACGAGGAGGTCGCGAGCGACGCCGTTGAGGACCTGGACGAGGCCGATCGGCGCGCTGGTGATCCAGTGGGCGCCCTGCGATCGGAACACGCCCGGGTCGCCGTCGGAAACGATGCGCTCGTTGGTTCGCTGCGGCAGCGCCAGGACCGGGTTTCCACCGGCCGGAGTGCCGTCGACGTTGGCCCGGAGACGGGCGAGGAACACCTCGGTGGCGCCTCGGCCGCGGAGCCGGGCCGTGAACGTCAGATCGACGATGGGGGTTCCCGGAGTGAGAGCCCCGATCGGAGCTCCCTGGTAGGTCCGGAGGCCGGCCGAAACGCCGCCGATCGAGTCGAAGCCCGGTCCCAGGTTCAGGAGACGCGGGGCGGTGGCCGTTGCCGTGTCGAACGTTGAGAAGAACAGCTGGCTCGACGATCCGGTGCCGGTGGCCACGTAGACGGTGGCGACACGCCCGACCTGCACGACGGCCGGCCGCGACTTGCGGACCACCGGGTCGAACGGCAGGGACACGGGGTTCGCGGGGGCGATCGTGACCGCGCCGGACGGGTCGACGACGACCTGGCTCAAGAACACCCGCGACTCGTTGATCCGTCCCTGCGGCGTCTGCTTCTGGGCCTCGCCGAGGAACGCCATATAGGCGAACGGGGACTGGCTGCCGTCGATCGGGTTGATGCGCCCGAGCTGCGGGAACATGGGGGAACCGAAGCGGACGGTCTCGTCGATGACGGTCTCGCCGGGCTGGGCGCCGAACAGGACGTTCGGGGATCCGGTCGGGAACGCCTGCACCTCGTGGCGGAACCATCGGCCCGAAGTCGCGGGCGAGAAGAAGTTCAGGTCGCGCAGCGGGCTGGTGCCGGGGGATCCGACCGGAACGGTCCCGTCGAGGGTGGCCACGAAGATCCGCCATCGGTCGTTGACGCTCGGGTCGGTCGGCTGAATGGCGCCGAACGCCGGCTTGGTCGATGCCCAGGCCAGGGTGACGGTGCCGTTCAGGTCCCGCATGGCGGTCGGCATCGCGTTTTGGTAGAGGAAGGTTTCGGACCCCGTCAGCGAAGAGTCGGCGACCATGGGGGCCGTGTTTCGGGTCACGTCGTTGGTGAGGCGCGTCTCCCGGACGTTGAACCTCAGCGTCATGGTCGGGTCGGAGTAGGTCTCCTGTGGGCGGCC
>JBDNCL010000121.1:0-8822 GCA_046719655.1 Fimbriimonadaceae bacterium | reverse complement strand
GCCCGACATAGCGGACCTGATCGTTCAGGCGGCTCAAGAAGTCGTCGACGGCAAACTCGACGACCATTTCCCGCTGGTCGTTTTTCAGACCGGTTCGGGAACCCAGACCAACATGAACGCCAACGAGGTGATCGCGAACCGAGCCATCGAGATCGCCGGCGGCGAGATGGGCACCAAGACACCGGTCCACCCCAACGACCACGTCAACCGGGGGCAGAGCAGCAACGACACCTTCCCCACCGCGATGCACATCGCGGTCGTCGAGGAGCTGCATCGCCAGCTCTACCCGAAGGTGGGGATGCTGCGCGACACTCTCGCCGCCAAGGCCGAGCAGTACAAGGACCTCGTGAAGGTCGGCCGGACCCACCTTCAGGACGCCACTCCGATCACCCTCGGCCAGGAGATCGGCGGCTGGGTCGCCCAGATCGACTACTGCCTCGCCGAGGTGCGCCACGCCGAGCAGGGCCTGTACGAGCTGGCGATCGGGGGAACCGCGGTCGGGACGGGGCTCAACGCCCATCCCCGCTTCGGCGAACTCGCGGCCCAATACTTTGCCGAGGAAACCGGATTCCCGTTCGTCAGCGCCCCGAACAAGTTCGCCGCCCTCAGCGCCCACGACGCCCTCGTCACCACGTCGGCGAGCCTCCGGACGCTTGCGGGCGCCCTCATGAAGATGGCGAACGACGTGCGCTGGCTCGCCAGCGGCCCCCGCAACGGGATCGGCGAGATCCACATCCCGGAGAACGAGCCCGGAAGCAGCATCATGCCGGGAAAGGTCAATCCGACCCAGAGCGAGGCGATGACCATGGTGGCGGTTCAGGTGTTCGGTTGCGACGCCGCCGTCGCGTTCGCCGGCAGCCAGGGAAACTTCCAGCTCAACGTCTTCAAGCCCGTGATGGTGCACAACGTCCTGACCTCGATCCAGCTGCTCGGGGACGCCTGCGCCGCCTTCAACGACAACTGCGCGGTCGGCATCGAACCGAACGTGGCCAAGATCGAGGAGAACCTGGCCAAGAACCTCATGCAGGTCACGGCCCTGAACCGTCACATCGGCTACGACAAGGCGGCCGCGATCGCCAAGAAGGCGCACAAAGAGGGCCTGTCCCTCAAGGAGGCGGCTCTCGCGCTCGGGTACGTGACCGAGGAAGAGTTCGCCCGGTGGGTGGTCCCTCTCGAAATGACCCATCCCTGACCGCGTCGTTTCGGCACGCTTCGAGCGCCCCTCACGCCAAGCGGGGAAGGCGCCTTTTCGTCGGTCGAGGAACGCCCCCGCCCGTCGGGTGGGGGCGCCTCCGTCAACCGAAAACGGCCTCGGTCAGACGCCGGCCGCCAACGGAAGCAGCAGGTCCTCCGCTTCCGCGACCGAGTCGATGCGGGTGATCCGGTCGCGCAGGGCCGCCGCCCCCGGAAAGCCCTTGACGTACATCGACATCTGCCCGCGCAAGTGCCGGCATGCCCACAACTCGGCCTCCCGGCGCTCGTTCCGAGGCAGCGAATCGAGGTCCTCCCACCGTTCGACTCCCGCCTCGAGGGCGACCAGCAGGCGCAGGTGCTCGAGGGCCACGCCGACTCGATCGGCCAGGCTCGGATCAGCCGGCTCCGGCTCGCCTGCGAGAGCGGCGCGGATTCGAGCCAAAGCCCACGGGTTCGAGATCGCGGCGCGCCCGACCATCACCCCGTCGCACCCCGTTTCTTCGACCATTCGTTTCGCGTCGGCCCCGGTCTTGATGTCGCCGTTGCCGATCAGGGGGACCTGAACCGACTCCCGCATGCGGGCGATGAGCCTCCAGTCCGCCTCTCCCTCGAACCCCTGCTTGGCAAACCGGGCGTGGAGGGTGATCATCTTGGCGCCCGCATCCTGGAACCGCCGCGCCAAGTCCGGGGCGGCGAAGAGCGAGTAGTCCCACCCCGCCCGGACCTTCACCGTGACCGGCACGCGGACCGCCCTCACCACGGCTCGGACGATCTTCTCGGCGAGTTCGGGATCTTTGAGAAGAGCCGCGCCCGAACCGGTCTTGCAGACCTTGGGTACCCAGCAACCCATGTTGATGTCGATCAGGTCCGCCCCGGATTCCTCGGCGACCCGGGCCGTTTCGGCCATGACCTCCGGATCTCCGCCGAAGATCTGGATTCCGGTCGGACGCTCTTCGGGGTGGACCTGCATCTTCTTGAACGTCTTCTTGGCCCCGTAGCGAACCGCCATCGCGCTCACGAACTCGCTGAACACGAGCCCCGGACCGCCGATCCGCTTGGCGATCAGACGGAAGGCCAAGTTCGAGACGTCCTCCATCGGGGCGAGCACCAGCGCCGGCTCCACCCGTACCGGACCGACCTCAAACCCTCTCGACGCAGCCGCGTTCATCGAACCTCCATTTTGGCAGGCCGGCCTCCGGTACCCGATTACCGGGACGGCGGTCAGCCGGGCGTCCAAACGGGTAACAATCGGCCGTGGCCCGAGCGAGATCGTTCGGGTTAGGAGAATTCATGGCAGAACCCATTCGAATCGGTCTTATCGGTTGCGGACAGATCGCGCAGACCCACATGCGGACATACTCCAACATTCCCGGAGCCAAGATGGTCGCCTGCGCGGACATCGACGAGGCTGCGGCCAAGCGGTCGGCCGAAACCTACAACATCCCGCACGTCTTCACCGACTTCCGCAAGATGCTCGAGATGGACGAGATCGACGCCGTCGATGTGTGTCTTCACAACAACTTCCATCTCCCCGCGACCGTGGCCGCCTTCGAGGCCGGCAAGCACGTCTACTGCGAAAAGCCGATGGCCGGCTCGTACCGCGATGCGCTGTCGATGCTCGAAGCGGCCGAAAAGGCGGGCAAGAAGCTCCATATCCAGTTGAGCACGCTCTACTCCGACGAGACCAGGGCCACGATGGAGCTGATCCAGGCCGGACAGCTCGGCGAGCTGTACCACGCCCGATCGACCGGTTTCCGACGGCGCGGACGCCCGTACGTCGACGGCTACGGCACCCCGACGTTCGTCCAGAAGCGGAACTCGGCCGGCGGCGCCCTGTACGACATGGGCGTGTACCACATCGCCCAGATGCTCTACCTGCTCGGGAACCCGAACGTCGAGCGGGTCTCGGGCAAGATCTACCAGAAGATCGCCATGGACCCCGAGCGTGAAAAGGCCTCCGGCTACGACGTCGAAGAACTCGGGCTCGGTTTCGTGCGGTTCGAGGGCGACGTCACCATGGATCTCATCGAGGCATGGGCCGTCAACCTCGGCGGAATCGAAGGCTCGTGCCTTTTGGGCTCGAAAGGCGGAGTCCGGATGAACCCGCTCGGGTTCTTCACAAGCGTGGGCGATCTCGACCTGAACTCGACGTTCGACCTCGGGTCGGCCCGTTTCCGATGGAACCAGCTTCGGGGCGAAGGCGACACCCTGACGCACTCTCAGGTCCACTGGGTCGCCGCGCTTCAGGGCCGCACCGAACTGATCCCCACCGCCAAGATCGCCTTGAACACGATGCTGATCTCGGAGGCGGTCTACATGTCGGACCGTCTCGGCCGCGAGGTCTCGGCCGCCGAAGTCGTCGAAGCATCCGTCTCGACCGCGGTCCCCATCTGACCCGAGCGGCCCGGGCGCCCTACGGGCGCCCCGGCCCTCTTCGCCGCGCCCTCAGCCGGCGTCGGCCACCGCGAACGCCTGGGCGAGGTCGTCGACGAGGTCCTGGGGGTCTTCCAGCCCGCACGACAGACGGACGATATAGGTCGGCTGCGGCCAGCCCATGGGCTGGATCGGCATCGAGATCACCAGACTCTCGTGGCCTCCCCAAGACACGCCGAGCCCGAAGAGCCGCAGGGCGTCGACGAAACGGGCGACATAGGCGCGGTCCTGATTCTTCGGGACGAACGAGAAGACTCCCGAAGCCCCCCTCATCTGCTTCTCGAACAGCTCTCGCTGGGGGTAGCTCGGGAGGCCCAAGTGCATCACCCGCTCGACTCGGGGGTGCCGGCTGAGCCACTCCGCGACGATGTTGGCCGTGCTCTCGACCCGCTTGAGGCGGAGAGGCAACGTGCGGAGCCCGCGCAGAACCAGCCAGCCGGCGAAGGGCGAGAGAATCGACCCCATGAGGTTGACCTCGGCCTTGGTCAGGGCGTCGATCCGGCTGGCCGAAGCGCAGACCACCCCCGCCGTCAGGTCGCTGTGCCCGTTGATGTACTTGGTCGCGCTGTGCACGACGATGTCGACGCCGAACGCGGCCGGGTTCTGGTTCAAAGGCGTTGCGTACGTGTTGTCGATCATCGTCGGAATGCCCTTCTCGCGGGCCGCCCGGCAAACCGCCTCCAGGTCCTGAAGGTAGAAGACGAGGCTGCTGGGCGATTCCAGGTAGATGAGTTGGGTCTCCGGGCGGACGGCGTCGAGGACGGACTCCGCCGTGCGGCCGTCCACATAGGTCGTCTCGACTCCGTATCGGGTCAGATATCGGTCGAAGAGATGCCGCGACGAACCGTAAACCGTGTCGACGCAGACCACATGGCCGCCCGACGAGACGCAGCTGAGGACGGCGGCCGTGAGGGCCGCCATCCCCGAACCGAGCATCTTGGCCCGCTCGGTGCCCTCCATGGCCGCGATCTTCCGCTCCAGCGTGTCCAGCGAGGGGTTCGCCATCCGACTGTAGATGTAGGGCGGCCCTCCGGCCTCGGCGCTCCACGCTCCCCAAAACACTTCGAACGACGGGTAGACGAAGGTCGAGTTCTGGAACAGGGGCGCGACAACGGCGTTCTGCGTCTTCTCGTGCTCCGCAAAATGCTGGATCAGGGTGTCGGGACGTCGGCTTTGCGGTGAGGCCATGGCTCCGCCCTTGTTACCCCATCGGCCCCGCCCGCGTTGGGTTCTCGCCGCCTGCGCGTTGCCATCCTCGCCGACGTTCGTCGCGTCGGGGGGCGGGGCGACGGGCCGAGCGGTCCCGCCCATCCGGTTGAGTTGGGCGAGCCAACCCGGGTATCTTAGAGCGCTCCACGAGCGCGAGAACCTCTCACCATGCTTCCCTCTCCGGACATCCTGAACGATTTCTCGGACGGCAAGTTCGTACTTGCCAATTTGGCCGCCAAGCGCGCCAAGCAACTCAAAGAGGGCGCCGCCCCCCTCGTCAGCATCGAAAGCAACCACCCTCTGACGATCGCGCTCGCCGAGATCGCGGCCGGCAAGATCAAGCCGATCCTGCCTGCCGTCGACGAGCACGGCATGCTCACGGAAGCGGGCGGTCTCGAACTCGCCGAAGGCATCCTTCCGATCGAGGGAGGCCTGTTGCTTCCGGGGCTGGAGGAGATCGAGGGCCTGACCGATGTCAACGGCGAGGACGAGGAGGAGGCGGACGAGAGTTCCGACGAACTGAGCCTTTCCGACCTCGTCGACGACGAGGAAGACGAACCGAGCGGTCCGATTTCGGACGACGACACCCTCTCGTTGAGCGACATCGCCGATCAAGAGGATACGCTCGAGGAAGACGAGTCGGAAAGGTGACCGGAGTCCGGTAGGCCGACGGCCACGACATGCGCGACCCATACGAAGTCCTCGGAGTCGGACGAGACGCGACGCCTGACGAGATCAAGTCGGCGTTCCGCCGCCTTGCCCGGCAATACCATCCGGACGTCAACCCGAACGATCCGACGGCCGAGGAGCGGTTCAAGGAGGTCGCCCAGGCTCATGCCATCCTTTCCGACCCCGCCAAGCGAAGCCAGTACGACCGCTACGGTTCGGTCGAAGACCAGCCCGGCGCCGCCTACAGCGCGGCCGGCTTCGGCGATCTGTTCGAAATGTTCTTCGGAGGCTTCGAAGGGGCCCAAGCCGGGCCGCGGGGTCACCACCGAGACGGAGACGACCTCCGCGCCGACGTCACCGTGACCCTGCAGGAGGTCGTCACCGGAGTCAAGAAGAAGGTCGACTACCGGCGCCTGGCGACGTGCCGAGCCTGCCATGGAATCGGCACGGAAGGGGGAGTGGCGCCGGAATCGTGCCCGAAGTGCAACGGCACCGGCACGGTCACCCGGATGCAGCAGACCTTCATCGGAATGGTGCGGACCTCGATCCCCTGCAGCCAGTGCGGCGGCACCGGCTCCCTGATCACGAAACCCTGCTCCCAGTGCAAGGGCGAGGGCCGCACGGTCGAGGACGTTTCGGTGACGGTCGAGGTCCCTCCCGGCGTGGAGTCGGGCATGACGATCCCGGTGCCGCGGCGCGGCAACGACGGCGTCGGCCGCGGACGGACCGGAGACCTATACGTCGTGCTGCAGGTGGCCGACGACCCCCGCTTCCGCCGGCACGGCCAGGACCTCCACACCGTTCTCGAACTGAGCATCCCTCAGGCGACGTTGGGCGACGAGGTCGAGGTCGTCGGACTCGACTCCGACTACGACGTCCAGATTCCGGCCGGCATCCAACCCGGCACCCCGCTGAGAATCCATGGGGCCGGCCTTCCGCCGCTGCACGGCGGACGCCGGGGGGACCTTGTGCTCGAAGTCCGGGTTCAGATTCCCACCAAGCTGTCGGAGCACCAAGTGCGGCTGATGAAGGAGTTCGCCAAGGCATCCGGACAGGCCGAGCCCAAGGGTGCGGCCCCCGGCGGGTTGCTCGGGAGTCTGTTCAAGAGGAAGTCGTGACCGAGTGGATCTGCATCCGCGCCGAGTTCCCAACGAAGCCGGAAGACTGGAGTCCGGCGATCTCGGCGTTTGAAGAGCACGGATGCCCCGGCGTGCTCGAAACCGACGACCCGCCGGCGCTGACCGCCTACCTGGTCGCCAACGGTTCGGGGCAGAAGCAGGCCGAGACGCTGGCCCACGTTCTGTACCGGCTCGGGGCACACCGGGTCGACATCTCCACCGTTCCCGACGAGGACTGGTCCGAAGTCTGGAAGCAGCACTTCAAGCCGATCCGAATCGGACCGAGGATCGTGGTCCGGCCGACCTGGGAGCCCTTCGACCCGAAGCCCGACGACCTCCCGATCTCGTTGGACCCGGGCCAGGCCTTCGGGACGGGCGATCATCCGACGACCCGAATGTGTCTGGAGGCCCTCCAGGAATTGCCCCTGCTCGGCAAGCGGGTCTTGGACGTCGGTTGCGGCAGCGGGATTCTGTCGATGGCCGCGGCTCTTCTCGGGGCCGCCCAGGTCTTGGGGACCGACATCGATCCGGTGGCGGTAGACGTCGCCCGCGCAAACATCGATCGGGAACTGAGCCCCCTGGCCGCCAACACGCCGCACCCCTACCGCCTCATCGAGTTCGTGGTCTGCGACGGCCTCGAATCTCTCCAAGAGCGCGGACGCTGGGACGTCGTCGTCTCCAACATCATCAGCGCGACCCTGATCCGTCTGGCGCCCGACGTGGCCGAAGTCGTCGAACCCGGCGGGGCGTGGGTCACTTCCGGCGTGATCCTCGACAACTGGCCGGACATGCTCGCCGCGGCCGAGTCGGTCGGTTTCGTGCTCGAGGAGCTTCGGAAAGCGGGGGACTGGACCTGCGCCCGATTCCGGATGCCGGAGGCGCGGGCGCAACGATGAGTCGGGCTCTGCCGCGCGTGTTCGTGCCCGGTGCCGACCTTTCGGAGCCGTTCGAACTGCCCCGGTCGGAGTGGGAAAAGTTCCACAAGGTTCTGCGATTGGGCAACGGCGACCCCATCGCCGTGCTTCCGAACGACGGCACCCTCTGGGAGTGCCGGTTGGAGGGTCGTCGGGCCGTTCCGGTTCGGTGCACCAGACCCGAGGTGGAGCCCGAAACGAGGGTCACCATCGCCCAGGCCCTGCCCAAGGGCGACCGCATCGAGACCGTGTGCCGCATGGGGACCGAAATCGGCGTGGTGCGGTTCGTTCTTTTCCTGGCGGACCGGAGCGTCGTCCGATGGGATGCGGAGAAGCGCCAAGACCGGATCCGGCGGCTCGAGGCGATCGTGCGGGAAGCGGCCGAACAGTCGTTCCGGACTCGTCTCCCCGAAATCGTCTGGTGCGACTCCCTCGGCCGGCTGCTCGACGCCCAACCTGACGCCATCGTTCTTTCCGAGTCGGAGGCGCCCCTTCCGAGCCTGGCCCGCGTGTGGCGGGAACGGCGATCGGCCGGTTCTCGAGAAGCGACCCTGGTCGTGGGACCCGAGGGGGGATGGTCGCCGGCCGAGCTGGCGGCGATCGGCGAACGGGGCGTCACCCTGGGGCCGCGCGTCCTTCGGACCGACACGGCCGGACCGGCCGCCGCCGCCCGGATCCTCCTCGATTTCTGAAGCCGAGAGTGGGGTTCCCCATCTCGGGGGACCCGAAACCAGATAGGTACACTCCACCCATGCGAATCGATGGCCGTCAGAATGACCAACTCCGCCCGGTCGTTCTGGAACGCGGCGTGGCGAAGTTCGCCGAGGGCTCCTGCCTCATCAAGATGGGCGACACCCACATGCTCGTGACCGCGACGGTCGAGGATCGGGTGCCGCCGTTCCTGAAGAATTCGGGCAAGGGGTGGCTGACGGCCGAGTACTCGATGCTTCCCCGCTCCGGCCGACAGCGCAACCAGCGGGAGATCGGGAAGGCGAACGCGCGCTCGCAGGAAATCCAGCGCCTCATCGGGCGCGCGATGCGGGCCATCGTCGACCTCGACTCGATGGGCGAACGCACGATCACGATCGACTGCGACGCCATTCAGGCCGACGGAGGCACCCGGACCGCCGCCATCACGGCCGCCTACGTCGCCGCGTACGACGCGATGACGTGGATGGTCAAGCAACGCATGATCCCCCGCGTGCTGTTGAGGGAGCCGATGGCGGCGATCAGCGTCGGCGTGTGCCGCGGAGTCGAGCTGCTCGATCTATGCTACGAAGAAGAC
>JBDNCL010000120.1:0-8904 GCA_046719655.1 Fimbriimonadaceae bacterium | reverse complement strand
GCGAACTCGCAGTCGGGGGGTGCCGCCCAGCTGGTAGGGGTTCCAGGCGGGAACCTCTCCTCTCGACCAGGATTCGAACACGAGGTCGCGCCAACCGTGGAACTGAAGGGCGCCGTCGGCCTGGAGGACGTCCCACGGTTGGGCCCGCGTCTCCTCCGACCATGGAGCCATCTGCCGAATCTGGTCCCACGGCCCGATCGCCCGTCCGCCGACGAGAATGCCGCCCAAGTAGACGAGCGGCAGGAAGACGACAGCCAGCAGGGGCCCCCATCGGCGGACAGACGACATTTCGTGAGTATTCCCGACGCGGAGGTTTCCGCCGCCCCGCCCGCCGAGCCCGTCCCCCGTCCATCGCCAGAACCGGCGGGGCGTCCGCCCGGGGCGGCGGAAATGAGGACAAAGCCCAAGCGGGCGCCCGACGGCCGACTCGTCGTGCGCGCCGAACGGTATCTTGAGTCGCCCGGCCCGCCGACCGATGAGTTTCGACACGATCCTCTTGACCGTCGCCGCCCTGCTCGCGCTCAGCGTCTTCGCGAGTCAGGCCACGACGCGCCTGCGGGTCCCGGTCCTCGTGCTGTTTGTGGCGATCGGCATGGCGGCCGGTTCGGACGGATTCGGCGGCATCTGGTTCGACAACTACGAGCTCGCCCAGCAGATCGGCATCTTCGCCCTGGTGTGCATCCTGTTTTCCGGCGGCATGGACACCCGGTGGGCGGCGGTGCGTCCGTATTGGCAGCCGGCGGTCACCCTGGCGACGGTGGGAGTCGTCGCGACCGCGTTGCTGATCGGGGTGCTCGCCCACTTCATGCTCGGCTTCGGCTGGCTCGAGGGGCTGCTCCTCGGTGCGATCATCTCGTCCACGGACGCCGCCGCCGTCTTCATGACGCTGCGGGGAAAGGGCGCCATGCTCCGGGAGGACGTGCAGGCCGTGTTGGAGCTCGAGTCGGGCTCGAACGACCCGATGGCCGTTTTTCTGTCGATCACCCTCGTGGATCTGATTGCGGCCGGCGCCCAGCCTGGCGTCGGCCTGTTGGGGACGTTCGTCTGGCAGATGGCGGTGGGCTTGGCCGGGGGCTACCTGGTCGGGAGGGGCGGCGTCCTGGCGATGCGGCGGCTCCGGTTGGCGGTAGACGGTCTCTACCACGTGGCGTCGATGGCGGTCATGCTGGCGTCGTATTCCGTCTCGGCGACGCTGGCGGGAAGCGGATTTCTCGCCGCCTACGTCGGGGGACTGGCCTACGGAAACGGCGAGTTCAGCCACAAGCGGAGTCTGGCCCGTTTCCACGACGGGCTCGCGTGGCTCATGCAGGTCGCCATGTTCTTGATGCTGGGCCTTCTCGTGTTCCCCAGCCAGCTTCCGTCGGTCGCGTTGACGAGCCTGGTCGTCGCGTTGGCGTTGATGCTCGTGGCCCGCCCCATCGGGGTGATCCTCTGCCTGTTGCCGTTCCGCATCCGTTTCCGGGAGACGGCGCTGCTGTCCTGGACTGGACTCCGGGGAGCGGTGCCGATCATTCTGGCGACCTATCCCCTGCTGGCGGGGTTGGACCGGGCGCCGGAGATCTTCAACATCGTGTTCTTCGTCGTCTTGCTGAGCGCGCTCGTGCAGGGTCCGACGATCCCGATGGTGGCGGGCATGCTCGGCCTGGCGCGGCAGAAGGCTCAGGACCTTCCGGAACGGCCGGGGTAGCCGCCCGCCCTTCCCGGATGCGGCTCAGAAGTAGACGAGTTGCCGGCGGGCGTCTTCGTGGTTGGGGTTGTCGCGAAGAATCTGCTCGAAGTTGGCCCTCGCCTCGTCGAGGTACCCGAGCATCATCTGGGTCATCGCGAGGTCGTAGCGGGCCCTGACGTGCCCGGGGTTGGCGGCCACCACCTGGCCCAGCGAGGCGATGGAGCCGTCGAAGTCCCCTTCGAAACCCTGGATCAGGCCCAGCTGCCAGCGCGAGTCGGCGTGATCGGGACAGACCGTCAGGATCGACAGGAAAGCGGCCCGCGCCTCGTCGTAACGACCTTCGCAGCGCATCTCGAAGGCTTTCTGGTAAGTGTCCTCGATGTTCATACAGGACGGGGAGCGGTCGGCCGTCTCCACGGGTCGAGCCCCTCGATCCGGCCCAAATGCTCCCGATGCTAGGCGATTATAACCCGGGTTCGCCCATTCCGGATTCATAAAGATTTACGGGCCCGGAAAAGTGCCGATTTCGGCCGATCGGGGCTCCGCGGGCGCCGATCGGTCCGGTCGCCGCCCTCCCGGGCGACGGCCTGTATAATCGCGGCAATCGCGCCGACCCGCCGGGTCCGCCGAAGGAGGCCTCTCGAGATGAGCAACGACGCATTCCCGATCCGCCGAATCGACCACATCCGGTTCTACGTCAACAACGCCCGCCAGAGCGCGTTCTTCTACCAGCACGCCTTCGGGTTCTCGATCACCGGGTACCACGGCCTGGAGACTGGGCTCAAGCACGAGGTCGACTACCTCGTCGAGCAGGGGGAGCTGCGTCTCCTCTTCACGGCCCCGGTCCGGCCCGGGCACGCCATCGGCGACCTGATCGCCAAGCACGGAGACTTCGTCCAGGACATCTGCTTCGAAGTGGACGACGTGGACGCCGCCTACCGGACGGCCGTCGAACGGGGGGCCGTGCCGGCCCGCGAACCGTTCACGCTCGCCGACGCGAACGGAGAGGTTCGGCTCGCCTCGATCAAGACCTACGGAGACGTGATCCACACGTTTCTGAACCGCGACCAGTTCGACGGCCACTTCCTGCCGAAGTTCGAGCGGCGCCACGAGCCGGGCGACCCGATCGGCATCCTCGACGTCGACCACATCGTCGGGAACGTCGAACTCGGGCGGATGAACGAATGGGTGAGGTTTTACGAGAGGGTGCTCGGATTCAACCAGCTGGTGAGCTTCGACGACGAGGACATCTCGACCGAATACACCGCCCTCATGTCCAAGGTGATGGCGAACGGCAACCAACGCGTGAAGTTTCCGATCAACGAACCGGCGGAAGGAAAGAAGAAGTCGCAGATCGAGGAGTACCTCGAGTTCTTCGGGGGCGCGGGCGTCCAGCACATCGCCCTCCTCACGGACGACATCGTGCGCACGGTCGGACGGCTTCGAGAGCGCGGCCAGCAGTTTCTGTACGTGCCGCCCGCCTATTACGACGAGCTGCCGAAGCGGGTGGGCCCGATCGACGAGGACATCCGCGAGTTGGCCGAACTCGGGATCTTGGTGGACCGGGACGACGAGGGGTACCTGCTCCAGATTTTCACCAAGCCGATCACCGACCGTCCGACCCTTTTCTTCGAGGTCATCCAGCGCAAAGGGGCCAAGAGCTTCGGCAAGGGGAACTTCAAGGCCCTGTTCGAGGCGATCGAGCGCGAGCAGGAGCGCCGGGGCACCCTGTAGACGTCCGGATTTTGGGGCGGGGTTGTCCGGGCCCCGCTCCGACCGCAGACTCGGCCCCGAGGAGCCTTCGCCCGCATGTCCGAACCCCCCGTCATTCCGCCGACCGCCGCCGACCCGGATCGGGAGGCGACCGACGCCGACCAGCTGAACCGGTTGGGGATCTTTTGGACCGTCCACGGCTGCGCCGTCGTCTTTCTGTCGCTTCTGACCTGGATCTACATCGCGATGGGGGTGTTGATGCTGGCCAATCCGGCGTCGTTCGCGTCGGAGGGCGGGGCGGCGCCGCCGGCTTTCTTCGCCCGCGCGTTGATCGGTCTGGGCGCGGCGGCGTTTTTGGTCTTGGCGACGTTCGCCGTCCTCAGCTTCATGACGGCGAGGCGGATCCGCCTCCGGTTTGGGCTGACGTTCGTCCAGGTCGCGGCGGGCCTCAACTGCCTCGTCCCGCCGACCGGGCTCCCTCTCGGCATCTTGACCTTGATCGTGACGAGCCGGGCGTCGGTGCGCCGACTTTTTGACGCGGAGGGATATTCTGAATGACCGGCCGCCGGTCAATCTCGCAACGTTGCCGGGCATCCGTCCGTCCGAACACGTGACGCGTGGACAGGAATTCGATCATGAAGATGAAGAACAGATGGCTTTATGTTGTCGCGGCGGGGTTTGCGGCCCTGATCGCTGCGGGTTGCGGAACGCCCGGAGCCCGGAATCTCGCGGCGGGCAAATCGTCGGAGACGTTCCTTCTCCGGCTGAAGGCGGAGCCGGGATTGACCCTGCAGTACGACTTCGAAGCGGAACTCGGACTGAATCCGCCCCAGCAGCAGGGCGCGCCGGCCGGGGAACCCATCCGCGTCAGGCTGACCGGCATCCAGGAGCAGAAGTTCGTGAAGGTCGATGGCCCCGCCCACACGATCGAAAGCCGCTTCAGGGATATCGAGACCGAGGCGCAGGGCATCGGCCTGATGCTGGCCGAGGGCCTGAAGAACACCCTGTCCCGAACCCAGACGTTCGAATCGAACGAACTCGGCGTCCTCCGGAACGCGAACGACAGTTTCTCCGTGACCCCGCAGTTCCCGGCCAAGGCGGTGGCGGTCGGCGAGACCTGGACATCGCCGGCCCCGCCGGCGGAGACGAACGCGACCGGTCGGATGACGGGGAAGCTCGCGGCGGTCGAGACGGTCGACGGCCGCCGGCTGCTGCGTCTCGAGTACACGGGAACGGCCGCCAACGGCATCACCCTGACCGAGCCCATGGTCGCGATGTTCGATCCGGACGCCGGGCGGATCGTCAGCATGAAGATGTCGGCCACCGGCAATCAGATGGGGGCCGACATGTCGTTGTCGCTGAGCCTGACCCTGCGTCGGTAGCCGGGACGACGGGCTTTCCCGGGGCCACGGGACCCGCCCCGGGAACGCGCACGGGTAACCTCGTTCCGGCGTCTTCCGAATCTGCTCGGATGCGATCTTCAGCCTGAGTCTCGGTCCCCTATGCTAGCCGGCGTCCCAATTTGGATTTGGGGAGCATTCTTGGCCTTCGTGCTCGGGATGCTGGCCCTCGACCTGGGCGTTTTCCACCGTCACGCCCACGTCGTCAAGATCAAGGAGGCTTTGATCTGGAGCGCGGTCTGGATCGCTCTGGCCCTCCTCTTCAACGTCGGCGTGTTCTTGTTCTGGGACCGGATCGAGCCCAACAGCGCCTACAGCAACGGCGAGGCGGGGTTGGCGTGGTTGGCCGGATACCTGGTCGAGAAGGCCCTCAGCGTCGACAACATCTTCGTGTTCTTGATGGTGTTCGCGTACTTCGGGGTCCCGGCGCAGTACCAGCACCGGGTTCTGTTCTGGGGGATCATCGGCGCCCTGGTCTTCCGGGCCCTGTTCATCGCGGCCGGCGCCGCCCTCATCCAGTCGTTCGCTTGGATGACGCTGGTGTTCGGGGTGTTCCTCATCTACACCGGCATCAAGATGATCAAGATGAAGGACAAGAAGGTCGAGCCGGATCGGAATCCGGCGATCCGGGCCTTCCGCAAGATGGTGCCGGTGACGTCGGGCTTCGTCGGGCAGAAGTTCTTCGTCCGGATCGACGCCAGGCTGTGGGCGACCCCGCTGTTCGTCACGCTTCTCTTCATCGAGTTCACCGACATCCTGTTCGCCGTCGACTCGATCCCGGCCATCTTCGCGATCACGTCGGAGCCGTTCATCGTGTTCACGTCCAACGTCTTCGCCATCCTCGGCCTCCGGGCGCTGTTCTTCGCGATCGCGGGCCTGATGGCGATGTTCCACTACCTGGGCTACGGTTTGGCGGCCGTGCTGACGTTCGTGGGCGCGAAGATGTGCTACACCTACATCGCCCACGCCCTGTTCAATCCGGCGTTCCAGTTTCCGATCAGTCTCTCTCTCGGGATCATCCTCGGCATCCTCGTGACGGCCGTGTTCGTTTCGATCAAGTTCCCGCCCAAGGAGCCGAGCCACGAGATGGTGGTTCCGACGGCCGAGCCGAACGGGCTTCTGCCCCGGGGCGCGAACCCCGAGGTCCCGTTCGACGAGGACGGCGACTCAGACGGAGAAGAAGCGGCCGATATCGAGAGTAGGGCCCCCAACCCCTGATGGGGGAGCGCCGTCCGGCGCGGCCAGGCTGCGTCCCGGGAACATTGGCAGGTTGGGGGCGGCGCCACGGGCGCGGAGGGCCGGGACCGGCGGCGCGGGGGTAAACTCGCCGCCGCTTCCTATGATTATCACCCGCGAAGAGCTCAATCCCTGCACGATCCGTCTGTCGATCACGGTCGACCCCGAACAGGTGCGCGAAGGTTTCGAGAAGGCGTACAGGCAGCTTTCGAAGGGGGTCCGCGTGCCGGGGTTCCGACCAGGGCAGGCCCCGAAGGCGATCGTGGAGCCGATGATCCCGAAGGACCAGCTCTACGACGCGGCCGCCGACATCATCGTGCGACGCTCCTTCAAGGAGGCGATCGATTCGGAGGCTCTGGAGCCGCATCCGAACAGCCGTCCGTCGGTGGATCTCAAGGCGCTGGAGGAGGAGTCCGGACGGTGCGAGTTCGACGTGAAGGTGCCCCTCGCGCCCAAAGTCGAGCTGGCCGAGTACCGGGGCCTTTCGGCCCAAAAGCCGAAGGTCGAAGTGACGGAGGAAGACATCGACGCCCAGATCGAGGAGCTGCGCAAGAGCCGTTCCACGCGGGAAGCGGTGACCGACCGCGGCGTCGAGGAGGGCGACGTCGCCGTCTTGAACGTCCGGATCGACGGCGAGGAGGGGGAGGGCCGCAACTTCATGACGGTCGCGGGCAAGACGTTCCCCGAACTGGACGCCGCCCTGCTCGGGATGCGGGTCGAGGAGGTCAAGAGCGTCGAGCTTCCGTTTCCGGCCAACTTCCAGGAGAAGGATTGGGCGGGCAAGACCCTCAAGGCGGTCGTCACAGTGCGCAGTCTGAGCGCGGTTCAGCTCCCCGAGCTGGACGACACGTTCGCCCAGTCGATGCGGACCGGGTCGGTCGACGAGCTTCGCCAGCGGGTCCGGGAGGTGCTGACGCACGCCCGCACCGCGATGTCGAACGAGTACGTGAACCACCAGCTCATCGAGAACCTCGTTCAGAAAAGCACGATCCACGTTCCGGACACGATGTGGGAGGACGTGGCGAACAACAAGATCCGCCAGGTCATCGAGGAGCAGCGCGAGAAGGGCAAGACTCTGGACCAGTACGCCGCCGAGCAGGGCATGACGGTCGACGAGTTCCGGGCGTCGCAGGAGCGCGAGGCCAAGATGTACATCGTTCGGGCCGTGGCCGTGCAAGAAATCTATCTCCGGGAGAAGATGGAGTTGACTCCGGCCGACCTGAACGCCGAGCTGTACGAGATGGCGCGCGAGTACCAGCTCCCGCCCGAGGAGATGTTCAATCTCCTGAAAAAGAACAAAGCGACGAGCGAGCTCCGCTTCCGGGCCATGGACCGCAAGGTGCTCGATTTTCTGCGCGAGAACGCCAACCTGGTCGAATTCGACCCCGCGCAAGCGTAGAAGCCATCGGGCATCCGTTCGAACCGCGATCGAAGGGGACGGGCGGCTGACTCTCGGCACGGCCGAGGACAAGCCGCCCTCCCGCTTTCAGAGGTAGTCTGTTTCGGGTCGGCGAAGACGGTCGAGTACGGACCTTTTGCCGTGTTCCTCGTCTGTCTGCAACTCGCCGTACAAGAAGGGTGCCGAACAACCGATGAGAAAGAGGGAGTCGGGAGCAGAGCGTTTCTCACGGGAATCTGCGTCCTCTGGCACGTTCGGGTGTTTGCGCCGCAGGCGGGCCCTCCAGACCTGACCGTCGCCGAGACAAAGGAGCAACGATTCATGCAAGGAATGGGCGTCCCATTCGTCATCGAACAGACAGCGCGCGGCGAGCGCAGCTACGACATTTGGTCTCGACTTCTGAAGGACCGCATCGTGTTTCTCGGCACGGCGGTCGACGACTACGTCGCGAATCTGCTGATCGCGCAGTTTCTCTTCCTGGAGAAGGAGGACCCGGACAAGGACATCGACTTCTACATCCACAGCCCGGGCGGTTCGGTTCCTTCGGGGATGGCGATCTACGACTGCATGCAGATCATCAAACCGGACGTGGCGACCATCTGCGTCGGCATGGCGGCCTCGATGGGCGCCGTTCTCCTGGCGGGCGGAGCGAAGGGCAAGCGTTACTCGCTGGCCCACTCGCGGATCATGATCCACCAGGTGAGCAGCGGTTTCCAGGGCACGGCGGCCGACATCAACGTGCAGGTGAAGGAGACGAACCGGTACATGGACATGATCGTCGATGTACTAGGCAAACACACCGAGCAGAGTGCGGAGAAACTCCGCAAAGACATGGATCGGGACTACTACATGAGCGCCGACGAGGCGGTCGAATACGGAGTCATCGATAAAGTCCTGCTCCCCGGCGAACGATAATCAGGAATAGAGGCGATACATGGCCAGGGGTTTTGAGCGTCGGAACGAATGCTGTCTATGCGGAAAGACGAAAGAACAGGTCAAGAAACTCATCGTCGGCCTCCACGGGGCCGTGTGTTCCGACTGCATCGACCTGTGCAACGACATCCTCAACAATGAGTCGGACCGGACGTCGGCCGTCCCGACCGACTCGGCGGGCGGAGTCCGTCCGACCGTTGCCCGCGCACCGGCGGGCGGGGCCGACACGGGCGACCTTCCGAAGCCGAAGGACATCGTGTCGTTCCTCGACCAGTACGTGGTCGGTCAGGATTCGGCCAAGCGGGCGCTCAGCGTCGCGGTCTACAACCACTACAAGCGGGTCCGGGAGTCGGCTTCGGGCGACGTCGAACTGCAGAAGAGCAACATTCTTCTGATCGGTCCGACCGGCTCGGGCAAGACGCTTCTGGCCCAGACCCTTGCCCGCATGCTGAACGTGCCGTTCGCGATCGCGGACGCGACCGCTCTGACCGAGGCCGGGTACGTCGGCGAGGACGTCGAGAACATCCTTCTGCGCCTCTACCAGGTCGCGGAGT